>NZ_FPIX01000002.1:0-295735 GCF_900119205.1 Pseudomonas sp. NFACC16-2
CGCTTGAGGGCTGCTCGATCATTCTTGACGGTATCAATGGTTTGCAGGTCAGAGCGATAAACAACTATTTCGGCCTTGGCGACATCAATGCCAACAACCGTTGGCGAGGTAAGGATTGTCATGACGAATCCTCGGAGCTAGGGTTTAGGTGCTTGTCGGGGTCTACCTTTGCGCTGGCTTGCCTCTATCGTCGGTCTTACCGATGAATTCCTTATTGGCGCTTTGGGTAGAAAGGGCGGGACGAGAAGTCTCCCACGGTCCGTACTGGCTAGAGTCGGAATCGAGCTTTTAGTCCCGCCCACCCCTTCAAGTCTAAACATACAAGCGAGCTTGCTCGCGATTGCGGTGGATCGGTGCCACAGCCGTACCGGGCTTATTGCACCTTCGCCAAATCTCCCTTCAACGCAACGCCCGCCATGATCGCGCCGGCGTGGCATTCATAGGTGGTCGGGTCCTTGCGTTCGTTGCTCTTGTAGAAGCTGACAATGTTGGTGACGGCGTTGGCGCCGGCGTTCTTGGCGGCCTGGTGCAGGCTGATCAAGGCCGATTGCAGCACCCATTCACAGGCGACTTCATCGGACTTGTTGAACGCGTTGGTTTTCTTGTTGGTCACGGCCCCCGGGCTGACGACGGTGACGTTGCCGGCCGGTTTATTGCCGGCCAGGTAGAACTTCACGCTGCCGTCGATCTTGCCGGTGCGGATGGCTTCGGCCACGACTTTGTCGAACGGCAGGAACAGCGTGGTATCACGGGCCTGGCTGAGGCTTGGCAGGGTGCTGAGCAACAGGGCGGCGGTCACAGCGATTTTCTTCAATGACATCGTGGTCTCCTTGACGAGGGGCAACAGGGTTTTGAATCCGATTCAGTGCCAGCGGCGGAAAATCAGCGAGGTGTTGACCCCACCAAAGGCGAAATTGTTGTTCATCACGTATTCGTTGCTCATCGACCTGAACTCGTTACGCAGGTAATCGAGCTTGCCGCATTGGGGATCAACCTCATCGAGGTTGAAGGTGTGCACGTAGAGGTCGCGGTTCATCATTTCGATACTGAACCAAGACTCCAGCGCCCCACAGGCACCCAGGGTGTGGCCAAGGAAACTCTTTTGTGAGCTGATGGGCATGTGTTCGCCAAACAGGCTGCTGGTGGCCAGGGTTTCGGCAATGTCGCCCTGTTCGGTGGCGGTGCCGTGGCCGTTGACGTAGCCAATAGCTGAGGGGCTGAGGCCTGCGTCTTCCAGGGCCAGTTCCATGGCCCGGCGCATGGTGACCAGTTCTGGGCGGGTGGCATGCTGGCCGTCGGCGTTGCTGCCAAAGCCGACAATTTCGGCATGGATCCGCGCACCGCGCGCCAGGGCATGTTCCAGTTCTTCGAGCACCAGCATGCCGGCGCCTTCGCCGATCACCAGGCCATCGCGGTCCTTGTCGTAGGGGCGCGGGCTGGTTTGCGGTGCTTCGTTTTTCAGGCTGGTGGCGTAGAGCGCATCGAACACCATCGCTTCGGTCGGGCACAGCTCTTCGGCGCCACCGGCGAGCATCAATGGCAGGCGCCCGAACTTGATCGCCTCGTAGGCATAGCCGATGCCATGGCTGCCGCTGGTGCAGGCGCTGGAGGTGGGGATCAGGCGCCCGGTCAGGCCGAAGAAGATGCTGATATTGGCCGCCGTGGTGTGGGGCATCATCCGCACGTAGGAGTTGGCGTTCAGCCCTTCGGCCACGCTGTTGAGGAGCATGTTGCCAAAGGCCTTGATCTCGTCGGTGCTGCCGGTGGACGAACCGCAAGACACGCCCATGCGCCCGTCCTTGATCGACTCGTCGCCCAGCAGGCCGGCGTCGGCCAGGGCCTGTTCCGCCGACGCGACCGCCAGGCGCGAAACCCGGCCCATGCTGCGCAGTTGCTTGCGGGTCCAGTGGGCCGGAACCTGGAAGTCGTCGATGGGACCGGCCAGGCGGGTGTTCAGTTCGGTGAAGCGATCCCATTCGTCCATGCGCCGGATGCCGCTGCGGTTGGCGGCGAAGTTGGCGGCGATGGTGTCCCAGTCGCTGCCGATGGAGGTGATGCCGGCCATGCCGGTGACGACGACGCGCTTCATCAGCACAAGCCTCCGTTGACGGCCAGGACCTGCCGGGTGATGTAGCCGGCTTCGGCAGACATCAGGAAATTCACCGCGCCGGCCACCTCTTCTGGAGTACCCATGCGCTGGGCGGGGATCATTTTCATCAGTTCTTCCACGGGCACGTTTTCATCGAGCATGGCGGTGTCGATCAGGCCAGGCGCGACGCAATTGACGGTGATCTTGCGCTTGCCCAGCTCGATTGCCAACGCCTTGGCCGCGCCGATCAAACCGGCCTTCGAGGCGCTGTAGTTGACCTGGCCGCGATTGCCGATCAGTCCGGAGACCGAGGTGATGCAGACAATCCGTCCGGCGGCGCGACGACGGATCATCGGCATCATCACCGGATGCAGCACGTTATAGAAACCGTCGAGGTTGGTGCGCATCACCACATCCCAGTCGTCTTCGCTAAGGGCTGGGAAGGCACCATCACGGGTCAGGCCGGCGTTGAGCACCACACCGTAATAGGCGCCGTGGGTTTCGACATCGGCTTCGAGAATGGCCTTGCACGCGGCACGGTCGGCCACGTCGAATTGCAGCACCCTGGCGTTGCGGCCCAGGGTCTGGATTTGCGCCTGGACCGTCTCGGCCTCGGCGCGGCCGCTGCGGCAGTGCAGCACGATGTCGTGCCCGGCCTGGGCCAGGCGCAGGGCGATGGCGCGGCCGATGCCACGGCTGGAGCCGGTGACCAGTACGGATTCAGTCATGACGGGTTTCCTGTTGCGGACGGTTCATGAAGGTAATGGGCGGCCTGGGGCGGACGGAATACGTTGAGCCGGGCCGTGGCATGGATGCCGGGGGCGTGGATGTGGCATTCGAACACGCCCATGCCGTTGTCGTCTTCCAGGGAGCGCACGCCGTGGATGGTCAGCTCGGCGCCGACGGGAAAACACTCGACATTGCATTCGAACTTGCGGGTGCCGAGCAAAAAGCCCAACTCCACGGCATCGCCGCGTTGGCGTGCATGGCAACCGGCAAAGGCCGCGACGCTTTGGGCCATCAGCTCGATGCCGACCCAGGCCGGCAGCGTGCCATCGTCGCGGCTGAACAAACCGCCGGGCTTGACGGTGGCGTGGGTATGGATCTGTTCGTCATCGAACGACAGGATCCGGTCGATGAGGATCATGTCGCCGGCATGGGGCAGCAGTTCGGCGAGCGGCCAGTCAATCATGGGGCGTCTCCGATAATCAGGCTGACGTTGTTGCCGCCGAATGCAAATGAATTGCTCATCAGGCGGCGCGGGGTGGCCGGGCTCAGGTGGGTGCCGGCGGTGACCCAGTCCAGCGCCGGCAGGGCCGGATCGGCCTGGCCGTCCCAGACATGCGGCGGCAGGGCCAGGACGGTATTCTCCGAGCTCAGGGTCAACCAGCAGAACGCCGCTTCCAGCGCCCCGGCCGCGCCGAGGGTATGGCCGGTCATGGGCTTGGTGGACGAGCATGGCACGCCCGCCGGAAACAGCCCGGCCACCGCCTGGCTTTCCATGGCGTCATTGTGCTGCGTGGCGGTGCCGTGCAGGTTCAGGTAGTCGATCTGGCTGGCCTCGAGGCCGGCGCAACGCAGGGCTTTTTCCATGGCCTGGCGGGCGCCGCGACCGCTGGGTTCAGGTGCGGAAATATGGTGGGCGTCGGAACTGGCGCCGTCGCCGAGCAAGGCAATCGGTGTCCCGTCGCCTGGCGTCTTGCTCATGAGAAACAGCACGGCTGCTTCGCCAATGTTGATGCCGCTGCGGTTCACCGAAAACGGATTGCAGCGTTCGTTCGACACCGCTTCCAGGGCCGAAAAACCGTTGAGGGTCAGTTTGCACAGGCTGTCCACGCCACCGCACAGCACGGCATCGCACAGGCCCAGGTCCAGCAGGCGCCGGGCGCTCATCAAGGCGCGGGCGCTGGAGGTGCAGGCCGTGGAAATCACGTAGGACGGGCCGCTCAGGCCGAGCCAGTCGGAAAGAAAGTTGGCCGGCGCGCTGAGTTCCTGTTGCTGGTAGTCGTAGCCGTCGGGGAAGTGTTGCTCGCGCAGGTAATGGGCAATGCCCTGGCTGGCCTCATCGATCCCCGACGTGCTGGTGCCCAACACGATGCCGATGCGGGCGCGACCGTAGGCCTGGATGGCCTGGTCGATCTCGGCGCGAATCTGCAGCCCGGCTTCCAACAGCAGTTGGTTGTTGCGGCTGCGGTGCGCCAACAGGGTTGGGGGGATGGGGGCGAGTTCACCCGGCACCGCGGCAACCGGCAACGCCCGTTCGGCGACCCAGCCGTCCTTGATGCGCACGCCCGAGCAGTCGCCGGCAAACAGGTTGCGCGCGACGCTGGGCTTGTCGCGGCCCAGGGCACAGATCACCCCGAGGGCATTCAAATAGGCGGTCATGGGGCGTTCTCGGTCAACGGTGTGATGCGGTAGCGGGGGCCTTGGGGCAGGCTCATTTCAAAATCCAGCGGCTGCGTGTAGCGCACCTGCCAGCGACTATCGAGGGTCCGTTGCGACGCCTGTTGCCGGGCGGCCGGGTAGTTGTCGGGCAGTTCGGCTTCGGGGGTCAGGGCGAACAATAGCGCGGCGAACAACTCCCGGGCCTCGGCATTGGGCGGCAGCAGACCGTCGGCCTGCCACTGACCTGCGACCAGGCGCTGGCGGGCCACGGGAATGCCCAGCGGGTCCATCATCGACCAACGGATGCCGGCGCCTTCGCGCTGGATCACCAGCAACCAGTCCTGGCGTTGGCCGACCAGGGTCCGCTCGATGTGCAGTTGCATCGGCAAGGCCAGGGTTGGCGTGCGCTCGGGCAGCGGCGCATGGCTGGCGCAGGCACTGAGCAGCAACAGGCAGCCGATAAGCAGGGTGCGAATCATCCGATGGCCCCTTCGACGGGCTTGCGCGCCACCACATTGACCAGGGTTTCCTCTCGCTCGCCGAACGGTTTGGCCCGGCGCAGGCCAAAACGCTCCAGCAAGCCGAAGTCCTTGGCGCGGCTCCACCACAGGTACGGATAGGACACGTTGCGGGCTTCGAACTGGAAACCCTGCCCACGGATCATCTCCAGGTACTGCGCGGCACTTTTCTGCACGTGCATGGGATGGCGGAACAGCCAGCGGATCACCCAGGTATCGATGTAGGCCTCGGTGGATTCGGCGAACATCAGGTAGCCACCAGGCTTGAGTACGCGGTAGAACTCGGCGAGGGCTTTTTCCTGCTCCACCAGGTGATGGAAGGTCTGGTGGCAGAACAGCAGGTCGACGCTGGCATCCGGCACTGCCAATGTCGCGCAGTCGCTGCCGATCAGCTCCACGGTCATGCCCTGGTGCGCGGCCTCCTCCCGGCTCAGGTCCAGGCTGTGGGGGTCGGCATCCACGCCGATCAGGCGGTGTGGCGCGAACACCTGGCGCAGGTACTGGAACGATTTGCCCTGGCCGCAGCCGGCATCCAGCAGGACCGGGTTGCTCGGCAGCGGGGTGCTGAACAGGCTGCGCAGGTCGTTGATCGCCACGCGCAACACATGGTGCTGCCAGGTATGGCTGCGCAGGAACCAGAAACCGAAGCGGGTTTCTTCGACGTAGTTGTCGCTCAAGTAGCTCATGGTTGCTGACTCATGGCGCCGGGCTCGCGCAGATTTCCGAGAGCATGCGCAGGCGCCGCTTGGGTTCGCTGACGAACGGGTTGCGCTGATCCCAGGCATAGCCGGCCAGGATCGAGCTGATCATGCGGCGGATGTCGTCCGAGCCTTCGGTGTAGAAAATCACGTCCTGGAAGGTGCCGGCGTACCAGCCCTCGACATAGCAGCGGAAGGTGTCGACGCCGCGCTTGAGCGGCTCGGCGAACTCGCTTTGCCAATCCACGCTTTCACCTTGCAACTGACGGTGGAGCACGTCGGCGGCCATGCTCGCCGAACGCATGGCAATGGTCACGCCGGAGGAGAACACCGGGTCGAGGAATTCCGCGGCGTTGCCCAGCAGGGCGAAGCCTGGGCCGTGCAGAGTCTTGACGTTGGCCGAGTAGCCGCCAATGGTCCGCGCCGGGGTGTCCCACACGGCGTTCTGCAGCACGCCGGCCAGGCTTGGGGTTTCATCGATGAAACCGCGCAGGCAGGCATCGAGATCGTCGGTGCGGCCGGCGAAATGTTCCGCCGCCGCGACCACGCCCACCGAGCAGCGCCCGCCGCTGAACGGAATGGTCCAGAACCACACGTCGCGTTTGCTCGGGTGGGTGGTGATCAGAATCTTTTCTCGATCGAACGCCGGGGCGTCGATGCGATCCTCGATGTGCGTGAACACCGCCTGGCGCAGCGGGAAATTCGACGGGGCTTCGAGGTCCAGCAGGCGCGGCAGGACTCGGCCATAGCCGCTGGCATCGAGCACGAAGTCGGCCTCGACACAGTACTCGCTGCCATCTTCGCGCTGCACGCCCAGTTGTGGTTTGGCGAGGCTGAAGTCGGCGCTGGTGATCGCTTGGCCGTAGCGGATCTCCACGCCTTGCAGGGCGGCCTGGTCGGCCAGCAACTTGTCGAAGTCGGCGCGTTGTACCTGGAAGGTCGTGGGCTTGCCGTTGCTGAAGGTATCGCCGAAATCGAAGGCGCTGTAGCGCTCGCCCCAGGCAAACGCGGCGCCGTTCTTGCGCTGGAACCCGGCGGCATTCACCGCGTCGAGCATGCCGGCCTCTTCGACGAAATCCAGGCAATGGGATAACAGGCTCTCACCGATGGAGAACCGAGGGAAATGCTGGCGCTCGATGACCAGCACCTCATGGCCCTTGCGCTTGAGCAGCGCGGCGGCGATGGCGCCGGAGGGGCCTGCGCCAATGATGACGACCTGTCGACGTTCCATTTCAACTGTTGGCACTAGAGCTCCTGGCCGGGACGGCAATCGAGGGAATACGGTGCAAACCGGTCACGGCCGGCAGCAATGTGGCGATCAGCCCCATCAGCATCAGTGTGAAATACAACGCGGGGCTGATGAGCTGTTGTTGCAAGAGCAGGTTGAGGAACACGATTTCACTCAAGCCGCGAATGTTCAGCAGGATACTTTCGCGCCAGCGACTGGCGCCGGCGAATGACGCGGCGGCCCAACCCAGGCCCAGCCAGTTGCCCAATAGTTTGCTGGCAATGGGCAACAGCAGCAACGTCGTCAATTGCACCCAGTCGAGGCTGCTCATGGCGCTGTGGACGTCGATCTGCACAATGCCGAACGTGAGAATCAGCGGGATCGCCAGGTACGTCTGCAAACCCTGCATCCAGGCGATATTGAACGGCAGCCTCAAGGGCACTTTGAGCGCGGCCATGCACAGCAGATAGCCGATGCCGACGATCAGTGCATTGAGCCGGTAGTGTTCGGCCACCACCAGCAGGGCAAAAAACACGCCGCTGTACAGCAACGGCTGGCGCAGGCCAACCAGGCGCAACAGCAGCGGCACGCAGGCGCCGGCCAACGGCAACAGCAGGCTGCCCAAGTGGAGACTGCCCTGGGCCAGGCCGAACAGGCTCCAGCAGGCCAGGTCGATCAGGATCGCCGTTTGCACCAGTCGCCGAGTGGCGGCGGGTGGGTAATCGATGTGACGCAGATACAGATACAGCACAGGGATCGCTGTGATCGCAAACAGCAGTCCCACCGCCAGGGCGCTGATCCAGGGCTGGGGCGGCAGCAACCAGAACGCTGTCGCCAGACCGCAGGCGAACGGAACGACGAAGCTTGGCAGGGCGATTTTCACGCTCTGGCGGTCCAGGCGCAGGTCGATCACGTCGCTGAGGATATGCCCCAGCAACAGCGCGAACGCGAGGCTGTAGAGGTTCTTCAGCCACACCGGCGACACCAGTTGTGCGCCGCTGAGCTGCCAGCCCGGCTCGATCCAGAAATACATCAGCAGCGGCAGGCCGAAGGTCGCCAGCAACAACTGGCTGACAATCGGGATCAACCCGAAGCGAGCGCCCAGGCGTGTGGCCACTGCGAACAGCCCCAGAGCCATGAGCCAGAACAGCAGGGTCATCATCGGGCGGGCTCCGCGACCGTCGCCGCGTGGGCTTGTTGTCCGGCCCAGGGCGCCAACATGAAGCTGAAGGCCAGCCCCAGGCTCACCGCCAGGCCGAAGTTACTCACCGCCGGTGTGCTGGACAGCGCCAGCAGGCCGAACGACAGCCAGGTGGTGACCGCCGCCAGAAACGTGCCCAGCAGGCTCACGGCGGCACCGCCGATCTGCTCGCGCATCAGGATCGCGTAGTCGACACCGATGGCCGTCACCAGCAACAGGCCGAACAGGCTGAACAAGGTCAGTGGCTGCCCCAGCCAGCCGAGGCTCGCCAGGCTGCACAGCGCAGCCAGCAGCGGCAGTGCCACGATGCGCAAGGCGCCGCCGACGCCAAACGGCCAGATCAGCACCAGCACAATCAGCACGCAGGAGGCCAGTTTCAACTCGGCGGCGCTGACCTGCGTGGCGGCGAAGACCCGGTTCAGGTCGCCCAGGCGATCCACCAGTTGTACGCCTGGCAGATCCACCGCCTGTATCCGCAGCAGCGCCGCATCGTTCAAACCTTGCAAGCTGACCACCGCCGCGACGCCTTGCGCTGTTGGTCCGAGCCAGAGTGTGCGATACGGCTCGGCCAGCGGACCTGCCAGTGCGGCGTCAATGTCGGTCACCGGCAAGGCCTGTAATTGCGCCAGTTCCGCTTGCAGCGCAGCGACCGGGACGCCCAGGTCCAGTAGCGGTTGCCAGAAGGCTGGCAAACGCCCCAGGGCCTCACGCACTTTCTGTTGTTCGGCGGGTGGGCTGACCAGTTGGTTCAGCGACAGGTAGCCCTGGAGCTTTTCCAGGCCGATCAACTGATCCAGCCGCTCGTTGAGGGCGGTCTGGCGCTCCAGCAGTTGGGATTGATCGTCGGCGCGGATCAGGAAGAACTGGCTGGTGGGCTGGAAACCGGTGATGCGCGCGATGTCGCGGGCTTCGTCGGTCAGGTGCTGGGGCGTGCCGATCCACTGGCGGATATCGTTTTTCGTGGTCAGGTGCCAGAGCCCACCCGCGCAGAACGTCAGCAACAACATCAGCAGGACCGGCGTGCGTACCCGTTTCAGCAAGGCTTCGCGGGCCTTGAGCAGGTATTGGCAGACCTGGAGCGGCCATTGGGCGGGACGCAACTCTGCGCCCTTGAGCAGCGCCGGTAGCAGGCAGACGGCGCTCAGGTAAGCGCCGACCAGGCCAGCGGCGGAAAATATCGCAATCTGGGTCAGGGCCGGAAAGGGCGTCCAGGCCAGGGCCAGGTAACCGATGCAGGTAGTCACAAGGCTCAGGCTCAGCCCCGGCAGGGTCAGGCGCAACGCCGGCCAACTGCGCCATGGCTTCAGGCTCCAACTCTTGGACAGGTAGTGCAGCGGGTAATCCACGGCCACGCCAATCAGGCTGGAACCCAGGACCAGGGTCATGACATGCATGCGGCCAAACAAGGCCACGCAGGCCACCGCGCCGAACAGCACGCCCACCAGCACCGGCACGAACGCCAGCCATACTCGCAGGCGCCGGAAGGCCAGCAACAGCAACAGCAAGATGCCGACAGTCGCGCCACCGCCGACCCAGGTGATTTCCCGCGACGCCTGTTGCTGGCCGCTGGCGGCGTACAGCAGGCCGCTCGCCGCCAGCAGTTGACCTTGGGCCTGGCTCGCCTGGTCGCGGCTGAGCTGCAGGAGCTCGGCCACTTGCAGCGGCAGGTTCATGTCGAAGGCATTGCCCTGGGCGCGGGCCCGCAGCATCACCCAGCTTTTACCGTCGGCATCGGCGACCAACGCACCGCTGCCGATGTCGAACTTTATCGCGCCGCGTTGTGGCTGGCTGTTCTGGATGCGTCCGGTCAGGCCCAGCCAGTCGTCCTGGTTCGGCACCAGGCTGAAGCCGCTGAACGGGTCGAACAGGGCCTGCACCCGTTGCTGGATGAACGCCTGGGGCTGCTCGATCAATTGCTGCCGGTCCGCCGCCGAGAGCATCGCCAGCCGCCCGTTGAGCAATTGCGTACGCAGCGCCGGCAAGTCGGCCTGCAACGTCCACTGCACCTTGTCGAACAGACCGCTGGCCTGCCATTGCTCGCCGAGGGTTTGCGCCAGGGCGATGGCCTGCTGGCGATCGGTGTGGCCGACCAGTACCAGCATCTCGCGATTGAGCGGCTCCTGCATGCGTTGTTCGGCGATCAGCTCCAGGGCATCGGGCGACGTGCCCGGCACCAGTTCCATGAGATTGGCCGACAGCGGTGCGCCGTTGCGCCACTGCCAGCCGGCGAGCGCCAGCACTGCCAGCAGCAGGATCAGGAACAGCCGGGGCAGCATCCGTTCACTCGGCAAAATCATGTTGCTCCGTTTCGCTCAAGGGTTGTGCGCTGTTGCTGTCCTGCATGCGCAGCACGGTACTGTCGCCTTGGGTTTCCAGCAGTTCGATGCGCTGCACCAGTTCGCCGCCGTCGATGTTGATCTGGTTGAAAACCTGTTTGAGCAGCACCGAGCGCGGGGTCAGGGTGAGCTTCCATTGTTGCGGCTCGCCCGACAGGCTCAGTTCGAAATCCCGTTGCAGGCCTGTGCTGTCTCCCTGCAATACCGCCAGGAACAAGCGGTTCTGCTCGGCGCCGGCGCTCTTGTTCGGCAGCATCTGCCAGGCATTGCCATCCCGCCGGGCGATGCCCTGGGCGGTGATGCGGTAGTCCTGTTGCAGAGGGGTTTGCAGCAGCCACAGCAGTCCATGGTTTTTCGCCAGCACGAAGCGTCCCTTGCTGGTGAGGGGCTGGGGCAGGGCGCGCAGATGTTTTTCCTGGATAAACTGCCCGTGGATCACTTCCGGGCGGGCCAGTTGGTCGCTCAACTGTTGCAAGTCGAACGCCTGGGCCAGGGGGGCCAGGCAGCACAGCAACAGCCAGACTGACAGGCGCTTCATGGCAGTTTCCTTTTCACGGCTTCGACAAAGACCCGGGGCGAGGCCAGCAGCATTTCGCGACTGGCGAGGTCCACGGCCACTTGCACCGAGCTGGCACGGGTCAAGCGGTCGCCGGTGGTTGCGTCGCTGATCAGGTAATTGATCTTCAGCCGGTTTTCCCACTCCACCAGACTGGCACGCACGGTCAGGGCCTGGCCGAATACAGCGCTGCGCACATAGCGCAGTTGCAGGTCGATGATCGGCCATGCGTGGCCGGATTCGAGCATGTCGTTGTAGTTGTGGCCGATCAGGTCGAGCAAGGCGCAGCGGGCCACTTCCAGATATTTGATGTAGTGGCCGTGCCAGACCACGTTCATCGAATCGACATCGAAGAACGGCACCACGATGTGTGTGTCGACGTGCAAAACACCTTGGCTACGCATGCAGCCTCCAGTGTTGCTCGGCGATGCGTTGCAAACACAGGCGCAGTTCGCCTTCCAGGGCGCGGTCTTCGATGACCGGGGCGAAATCCTCGGCCAGTTGCTCGTGCATGGCGGCCAGGGCCGGCGGCAGTGGGCGAGCGTCTTCGGCGCGGCTGCGCAGCCATACGCCCTGGTTGGCGGCCAGCAAGGTCGCCGCGGCGACTTGTTCGGTCAGCTCCAGCACGCGGATGGCATCCCGGGCGGCGATGGTGCCCATGCTCACCTTGTCCTGGTTGTGGCACTCGGTGGAGCGCGAGAACACACTGGCCGGCATGGTGTTTTTCAGGGCTTCGGCGGTCCAGGCGCTGGTGCCGATCTGCACGGCCTTGAAGCCATGGTTGAGCATCGCCCGGTCGGCACTGGCGCCGGACAGGTTGCTCGGCAGGCCATGGTTGTAACGCTCGTCCACCAGCAGCGCGAGCTGGCGATCCAGCAAGTCGGCGACGTTGGCCACCAGGTTCTTCAGGCTGTCCATGGCGAAGGCGATATGCCCGCCGTAGAAATGCCCGCCGTGCAGTACGCGCTCGGCTTCGGCGTCGATGATCGGGTTGTCGTTGGCACTGTTGAGTTCGGTTTCGATGAACGCGCGCAGCCAGCCCAGGCTGTCGGCCAATACCCCAAGCACGTGGGGCGCGCAGCGCAGGGAGTAGCGATCCTGGAGGCGATGCAACGGCGCGGTTGGCGCGTCGATGGCCAGGTCCTTGCGCAGCCACGCGGCGACTTGCATCTGTCCCGGGTGCGGCTTGGCGGCGAACAGGCGCTCGTCGAAATGTTCCGGGTTGCCCTGCAGGGCGACGACGTTCAGCGCAGTGATGCGGGTTGCCAGTTGCAACAGGTAATCGGCCCGGGCGAAGGCCAGGCAGGCCAGGCCGGTCATCACGGCGGTGCCGTTCATCAGCGCCAGGGCTTCCTTGGGCCGCAGCACCAGTGGGGTCCAGCCCAATTCGCGGTGCACATCAGCAGCCAATCGCCGTTCGCCACGGAACATCACTTCCCGTTCGCCGGACAGCGTGGCGGCGACGTAGGACAGCGGCGTCAGGTCGCCGCTGGCGCCCACCGAGCCTTCTTCCGGAATCAACGGCAGGATGTCGTGTTCGAGAAAGGCCTGCAGGCGTTCCAGCAGTTCCACCCGCACCCCGGACACGCCGTGGCACAGCGACTGCAGACGCGCCGCCAGCACCGCACGGGTGGCCTGGGCGTCGAGCAGCTTGCCCAGGCCGCAGCCGTGGAACGTATACAGGTGACGCGGCAAGGCCTCGACGTGGTGCAACGGCACGGCCACCACGCAGGAGTCGCCGTAACCGGTGGTCACGCCGTAGATAACGCCTTCCTTGTCCAGCAAGGAATCGAGGAATTGCGCACCCTTGGCGATGCGCTGGCGGAACGCCGGGTCATCCTGCAACTGCGTCGGTGCCTGACGGTTGGCCAGGGCCAGCACATCTTCGATGCGCAGGGGGCGTTCGCCGAAAGTTACCGGCTCAAGAGTGGGCATCGTCATCGGTCTTCCAGAAAGGGTAAAAGTTGAACCACTGTTGGGGGCCCTGGAGGCAGTACTGCGCCAGGCGCTCGGCATAGTGGCCGGCCCAATGGGCGATCACCTGCTCGCGGTCGTTGCGTTTCCACACCACGGCCTCGGCGAAAGGTTCGAGGGTGACGCGATAGCGCCCCTCGTGCTTGAGGCACATGAGCAGGTTGACCGGGCATTTCAGCAGGCCGGCCAGCAGCCAGGGGCCCTGGGGAAAAGCGGCCGGGTGGCCCATGAAGTCCACGGTCACGCTGCGCCCGCCGTGCAGCGGTACGCGGTCGCCGGCAATTGCCAGCCACTCGCCGCGCTCCAGGCGTTCGCTCAACTGCAACATGATCACCGGGTCCAGTTCGCTGACCTGGATCAGCCGCAGGTGCGTGGCACCGGCTTCGCCCAGCAAGCGGTTGAACTGCTCGGCGTGCTTGGTGTGCACCAGCACGTTCATGGTGACTTTCTCGCCCAGCTCGGCCAGGGCCCGGCACATTTCCAGGTTGCCCAGGTGAGCGCCCACCAGCATTTGTCCGCGGGTGTCGCGCAGATGATTGCGCAGTAGCGCCGGGTCGACGATTTCGATCTGGTCGATGCTCAGCTTGCCGTTCCAGACGTCGAGCTTGTCCAGCAAGGAGTCGGCAAACGCCATGAACTGGCCGAACACCCGCCAGTGGCTCGGGTGCAGCTCGGGACGTGCGCTCCAGTCGGCCAGGCGCTGCTGATATTGCCAGGCCGCCTGGCGCGCGCTACGGCCGAAAATGAAGAAGTACAGGACGATGCCGTACAGCACCGGAGTCAGCAAGCGCCGGCCTAGCACTTTGGCAGCGACTGCGGTGAGTTTCATCAACCAGAAACTGCCGCGCTCCTGGCGGTCGGCCCAATGTTGCTTGTCTTGCTGAAGGCTCATGCTCGCCACCGTCGCCAGAGAATCAGGGGAAAGCGCACAAGCATGCCGAAGAACAACCGGGTGTGCATGCTGGAAATCAGCACGTTGTCGTGGAACAGGCGAAAGTGCGAGACCCCGTCCTGGGGGTAATGGACCCGTGTGTGCAGCCAGCGCATCGGTTGATTGCGCCAGGCCAGGCGCACGAGGATGTCCGAATCGAAATCCATGCGCTTGCCGATATTGGCCGCGTCGATCAGCGCCAGGGTCGGTGTCAGGGGATAGACCCTAAAGCCGCACATGGAATCGCGGATTTGCAAGGACAGGCTGTTGATCCAGACCATCACGTGGGTCAGGTAGCGCGCGTACAGGCGACCTTTCGGCACACTGGCGTCGTAGCGCGGATAACCACAGATCACTGCGTCCGGGTGGGCACGGGATTGTTCGATGAAGGCTTTCACGTCGCCAAGATCGTGCTGCCCGTCGGCGTCCACCTGCAAGGCGTGGCTGAAACCCAGGCGCGAAGCCTCGCGCAGGCCAGTCATCACCGCGCCGCCCTTGCCCTCGTTGACGGCTAGCCGGACCAGATGAACCCCCTCACCCTCTGCCAGCCGGTCGAGCACGGCGGCACACGCCGGGCTGCTGGCGTCATCCACCAGCACGCAGGGCAATCCGTTGGCGAGCAACGCCTGGACCACCGCCGGGATGGCGGTTTCGTGGTTGTAGACCGGGATGACGGCGCAGGGGTTATGCATGGTTGGCACCTGCCACTGACTTACTGTGCATCGCTCCCCTGTGGCGAGGGGATTTATCCCCGCTGGGTTGCGCAGCGACCCCAAATTCTGTGCAGCGACACAGACTGATGGCGAGCGCTTCGCACTCGAGCGGGGATAAATCCCCTCGCCACAGGGAGGCGCGACGCTCACGTGAGCTGATCATCGCCGCCCCCCAATACAATCCGCCCACTGGAGCAGGCCGCCGTGTCATTGCGGTAGGCGAAGTACAGCTTGCCGCGCTCGCGGTCGAAGCGCAGGTGCAATTGGATGTCATCGCCGGGGCGCACCAGTTGCTGGAATTTCAGCACTTCCATGCCGACGAACCGAGGCGGCAGGTCCAGCAGTTGGCGCCCCAGGCCCAAGGCCCAATCGACCTGCACCACGCCCGGCAGTACCGGCGCGGTGGGGAAGTGGCCGCTGAAGTACGCCAGATCGGGCGGCACGACCAGTTGCAGGCTCCACTCACCGTCGGTTTCGACTTGCGCCAACACCTCGGGGGCTTTGGGGCGTGGCGCCATCAGCAGCGCCTCGACCTCGGCCTGGGGCAGCTTGCCCTGGGCGTTGAGCGGCAACTGCCGCAGCCAGCGCCAGCGCCGTGGCAGGGCGAGGGTTTCGCAATGTTCGCTCAGGTGCCGACGCAGGCCCTCGGTCACGGCGCGCCGACCCTGGTTGCGCAAGACGCCCAGCCCTGCATCGCTCAACACCAGCAGCGCGCCAAGGGAAGCGCGATTCTCCTGTACCACGCCCAGTCGCGCTTCGCTGACCCAGTCGTGGGTCACCAACGCGTGCTCCAGCATGGGCAGGGAGATGCGTTTCTCTTCGAGCTTGACGATACGGTCCAGTCGCCCGAGTAGCTCGAAACGGCCGTCTGCGGCGATCCGCGCCGCGTCGGCGGTGTGTTCCACATGCCCGGCCGGCAGATAGGGCGACGCGATCAGCAAGGCGCCGTCGTTGTCCTGGCTCAGCTCGACGCCGGCAAAGGGCTGCCACAATCCGCCACCCTGGCGCCAGGCAATGCCACCTGTTTCCGAGCTGCCGAAAATTTCCGTGGGCCATTGCCCCAGGCGCTGCTGCAAGCTTTGCGCTGCCTCGGGGGGCAAGGCGCCGCCAGAGGAAAACACCCGGCGCACGCTGCTCAGGGCTGGCCAATCGAGGTTATCGCCCATGCGCTTGAGCAGCGCCGGGCTGGCGACCCAGGCGAAGGCCGGTTGCTCACGGCTGGCACGTTGCAGGTCTTCCGGGAAGGCCAATTGCCGACGCACGAAGGTGCGCCCGGCGCACAGCGGCCACAGCACCCGGAACAGCAACCCGTAGATGTGCTGGGTGGCAACGCTGCCGATCATGCAGGCCGGGCCCAGGTCGGCGCCCCACAGGTGTTCCAGGGCATGGACCTCGTTGCTTAACTGGCGCAGGGTTTTCTCGATGCGCTTGGGCTCGCCGCTGGAGCCCGAGGTGCACAGGCTCAGCCAGCAGTGATCGAGGTCCAGTTCGGCGGCGTCCATCGGCGCTTGTTGCAGGTCGCCGGGATGTGTATCGCCGGGCTGGTCGGTCAGCCACAGGTCCACGTCCGCCGCCCAGCGCTGACGTGTCTGCGCTTGCAGGTCGGCGGGAAGCAGGACCCGGGCCCCGGCGCGCCAGGCACCAAGCAGGGCGACGGCCAGGTCGGCGGCATCTTCCAGGTGCACCGCCACATGCCGCGCCCCCCGGGCTTGCAGGCCGGCCGCCAGGCGCAACGCCGCGTCCCGCAGTTGCGAGTGATTCAGCGCCGGATCGACCGCAACGGTGCGTTCCGGCTGATTCTTGAGCAGCATCTGCTCAAGTGTTATCCAATTCATGGGCGGCCTCTTACCCGTTGTCGTATGAGCCATTCAATGGCAAACAGCAGCCCCATCAATCCGTAGGAAATCAGGCCGGTGTACAACATCCACCAGCTCAGCGGCGCCCAGAGGGTGAGGGCGGCGGCGAGCAAACCGTTACATAGGAAAAACACACTCCAGGCCACTGTGACCTGGCGCGTATACACCACCGCCTTGGCCGGCAACTGCGGTTCGCGCAGGCGGGCCAGGCGTTCGATCATTGGCGGGCCGTATTTCAGGCTCAGCACGAACAGCCCGAGCATGAACGCGCTGATCAGCACCGGGTACCAGCGCAGCAGGAGCGGACTGTCGAACAGCGCGAGCAATATGCAAAACACGATCGCCGTGGCCGCCATCCAGCGGCTGCCGGCCCCGCCTGTGCCAAGCAACGCCCGGGCCAGCCACAGGCTGCCCAGCAGCAGTCCGAACTGCCACGGGGCAAAGTGCTCCATGCCGAAATACACCGCAAAGGGGTAGAGCAGGCCCGCCAGCAGCAGGCCAAGGCCAATCAGCCGGGTCATGCGGCCGGTTGGACCAGTCGATAAACCGCCTCGACCACGTCATTGACGGTGCGCACCGACTTGAATTCTTCGGCGGCGATTTTCTTGCCGGTCTGCCGCTTGATATGGTCGATCAGGTCGACCGCATCGATGCTGTCGATTTCCAGGTCCTGGTACAGGTTCGATTCCAACGTCACACGCTCAGGGTCCAGCTCGAAAAGCTCGACCAGAGCATCGCGCAGGGTGTGGAAAATATCGTCACGAGTTTGCATGGTCTGGTCTCAGGCTACGCTTTTTGCAGTGACGAAGGCCGCAAGGCTTGCCACATTGCTGAAATGGTTACGGGTGTCCTTGGCGTCGGCGTCTATCTTGATGCCGTACTCCTTCTGGATCGCCAGGCCTAACTCCAGGGCATCCACCGAGTCCAGGCCCAGGCCTTCGCCGAACAGCGTCTGGTGGTCGCCGATGTCGTCGATGTCGATGTCTTCCAGGCCGAGGGCGTCGATGATCAGCTTTTTGATGTCACGGTGCAGATCGCTCATCTTCGGCGAGCTCCTTGATGTAATAGTGATGCAAAAAATCGTTGAGCCTGCGCGAAGCCTGGGGTGGCGGGCCGAGCGCGGCGAACGCCTGTGGGTCTATATCGGCCCCGACGTGAAAACTGAAGTGCACGCGGCGCAGGGGGATGCGATACCAGGGTTCAGCCTTGGTCAGGGTCGTGGGGCAGACCTTGATCGTGACGGGCGTGAGGATTTTCGCACCCCGCAGGGCGATGGCCGCCGCCCCCCGATGAAAGGCCGGCACCTGGCCTGGCTGGGTGCGCGTCCCTTCTGGGAAGACGATCAACGTCTGGCCCTCTTGCAAGGCGTCGCTGGCGGCATCGAGCATGTCCATGCTGCCGTCGTTGCTGATGTATTGGGTCGAATGCAGTGGGCCCCGGGTAAAGGGGTTGTCCCAGAGGCTTTGCTTGACCACGCAGTTGGCGTCGCGCACCAGCCCGATCAGGAACACCACGTCGATCAGCGACGGGTGATTGGCAATGATCATCTGCCCAGGGCGCCCGAGTCGTTCGGCGCCATCGATCTGATAGGTGAGCACGCCGGTACGGGCCATGAACCGGATAAAGAACCAGAACAACCGCCCGACCGTGCGGCGCGCCCTTTGCCGGTGGGCCTGGGCATCGCCGGGCCACCAGGCCAGCAACGGGAACACCAGCAAACGCAGGCACAGCCCGCCCAGCCCGAACAGGGCGAAGCTTGCGGCGGTCGCGATCAGGCGCCAGTAATAGGCGTCGCGATGTTTACCCGTCACCGGTTGCGTTGCCAGGTCCATACACGATTCTTCCAGGCATGTTGGCAGGTGGTTTCGTTGTTCAGCAGGGTACGCAACAGATCCAGGGCATGGGGCCAGTCGCTGCCAGGCGATTGGCCGGCCTGCGGGCAGAGATCCAGTTGCCAGTCATCGCCCGGGGTCAGCAGCAGGCCCATGGCATAGGGAAACGGAACGTCATCGACCCAGGGTGCATAGACTTGCGGAGGTTGCTCTTCGGTGATCACCAGCAGCACCGCGGGCGATCCTTCGTTCAGCAGCGCGACGGCCTCCAGCACGCCGTGTTCCAAGCCGTCGCCGGTAGCGGCCAGGGCGGTCATTTCGCTGGTTTCGCCGCGCATGATCGACCACAGGCCAATCACCGCGTTGTGCACCGACAGGCTGAATTGGGTCGGCGACAAGGGCTGGTCGGCTGCCAGGTCCTTGAGAATCTCAAAAGTGCGTGGGGTTTCGCCGTGGCGGGAAATAAAGACCAACGGTAGGTCTGGCCGGCCCTCGGCCAACGGCCAGCCCACACTGAAGGCCATCCGCGCCAGGCGGCTGAGGCGCCGGCGCTGCATGGCCGGCAGGAACGAAACGTCAGGGGCGGCATCGCTGGCCGGCAATACGACCGGCTGTCGGCTCCATGCCTGCCAATCGTCCACGCTTTCGAGCCCAGGGGCCCACGCGCGCCATTGGGCGATATTGAAATTGATCACAAACTTCACCCCACCCCTGCGGGCTTTTATTGTCACGGTTCAGTGGTTTGACCCGCGTCCAACCCTGCATGGCCTTGCGACCCAAGTGGCGCGCATTATCCCGGTGCGATTGGCTTGTAGCAAATGCTGGTTACATTTTGTCCAGCGAAATGTACGAGTTGGTCCGCCCAAGGCCCGGCTTGGACCATTGTCGCGATCATCATGAGCCTGTCTGTCGGTTATTTCTGTCACGGTCTGGGCGAATTGACGTCTGAATCGTCGGAAAAGCCACTGTTGCTGTAGTCCTTCTACGCGGAAGGTAGCTAAGCGGTGTCGCTGCCTACTACACTCGGGAATCTTTGATACACGGAGGTTTTGACATGCGGCGTGTGGTGTTCAATCAGAAAGGTGGCGTGGGCAAGTCCAGCATCGCCTGCAATCTGGCGGCAGTCAGCGCCAGCGAGGGCTATCGCACGCTGTTGGTAGACCTGGATGCCCAGGCCAACTCCACTCAATACCTGACTGGCTTGACCGGCGATGACATTCCCATGGGTATTGCCGATTTCTTCAAGCAAACCCTGTCGTCCGGGCCGTTCTCGAAAAAGAGTAAGGTGGATATCTACGAAACGCCGTTCGACAACCTGCACGTCATCACCGCCACGGCGGAACTGACGGATCTGCAGCCCAAGCTTGAGGCCAAGCACAAGATCAACAAGCTGCGCAAACTGCTCGAAGAGCTGGAGGAAGATTACGACCGGATTTACCTGGATACCCCGCCAGCACTGAATTTCTATGCGGTTTCAGCATTGATCGCCGCCGATCGGGTACTGATCCCCTTCGACTGCGACAGCTTCTCCCGACAGGCGTTGTATGGACTGCTGGCGGAAATCGAGGAGCTCAAGGACGACCATAACGAAGGCCTGGAAGTCGAAGGCATCGTGGTCAACCAGTTCCAGGCTCGGGCCAGCCTGCCACAGCAGATTCTCGACGAACTGATCGCCGAAGGGCTGCCGGTATTGCCGGTGTACCTGAGCAGCTCGGTGCGCATGCGCGAATCCCACCAGGCCAGCCTGCCGCTGATCCACCTGGACCCGCGACACAAGCTGACCCTGCAGTTCATGGAGCTGCATAGCCTGCTGGAAAGCGCCTGAATCTGACTTGTGCAAAACTCATGTGGAGCGAGCTTGCTCGCTCCACATGAGTTTTTGATTCAAATCCCCTGGCTGCGCAACCAAGCCATCAACTGCGGCAACGGCAGCGCCCCACTCTGGCGCGCCACTTCCCGGCCATCCTTGAACAGGATCAGGCTGGGAATCGAGCGGATCCCCAACTGTGCCGATAACTGCTGATTGGCCTCGCTGTCGAGCTTGGCCAAGCGGCATTTGCCCGCCAGCTGTGCGGCGGCTTGTTCGAACACGGGCGCGAAGGACTTGCACGGCCCACACCAATCGGCCCATACATCCACCAGCAATGGCAGGTCGCCTTTGATCTGGCTGGTGTAGTCGCCTTGCTTGAGTTCGAACGGCTTGCTCGATAACACCTGGGCCTTGCAGCGTCCGCACCTGGGTTGGTCGCCCAGGCGTTCGGCGGGTATGCGATTGAGCCCGTTGCAATGGGGGCAGGGGATCAGCATCAGGTCGGTCTCCAGAAAATCATGGGCACAGATTGAACACTATATAGAAACCACCACAAAAACCCCTGTGGGAGCGAGCAAGCTCGCTCCCACAGGGGTGGGGCTGCGTCGGGTTATTTTGCGTTGGTCAGCGTGTTGTAGCTGGTCATCAGGTTGCGGTAGTCCGGGATGTGGTTGGAGAACAAGGTCGCCAGCCCTTCCACGTCGTTGCGCCAGTCGCGGTGCAGTTCGCAAGCCAGGCCGAACCAGGTCATCAGTTGCGCACCCGAGGACGACATGCGGTCCCAGGCCGATTGACGGGTCAGCTCGTTGAACGTGCCGGACGCATCGGTGACCACGAACACTTCGAAACCTTCGGCCAGGGCCGACAGGGCCGGGAAGGCCACGCAGACCTCGGTGACGACGCCGGCGATGATCAGTTGCTTCTTGCCGGTGGCCTTGATCGCCTTGACGAAATCTTCGTTGTCCCAGGCGTTGATCTGGCCTGGGCGAGCGATGTACGGCGCGTCCGGGAACAGCGTCTTGAGCTCGGGCATCAATGGGCCGTTGGGGCCGGTTTCGAAGCTGGTGGTGAGGATGGTCGGCAGTTGGAAGTACTTCGCCAGGTCGGCCAGGGCCAGCACGTTGTTCTTGAAGCGGTCCGGGTCGATGTCGCGTACCAGGGACAGCAGGCCGGCCTGGTGGTCAACCAGCAGAACGGCGGCGTTATCTTTGTCGAGACGGTTGTAGGAAGTAGTCATGGCGTAGTCCTCATCAAGTTTTGGTTGCCGAAGGTGTCGGCGTGGTTAAGGTTTTCAATGTCGGTGCGGCGATTGATCGGTGACTCATCCGGTCGAAGCGCCCGGCTTCAATCCGTGTTGCGTTTCGATGGGTGTAGATTAAAACTGGCACCTTTGATGCGCTAGACTGCAAAAATCCGCCTTAGCGTTCTATTTGGAGAACGATCATCGAAGACCTCAATACGCTTTACTACTTCACCCAGGTCGTGGAGCACCGTGGCTTCGCCGCCGCGGGCCGGGCGCTGGACATGCCCAAGTCCAAACTCAGTCGGCGTATCGCCCAGTTGGAAGATCGGCTTGGGGTGCGCTTGCTCCATCGCACCAGCCGCCACTGCACGTTGACGGAGATCGGCCAGGCCTATTACCAGCGTTGCCTGGCGATGCGGGTCGAAGCCGAGAGCGCGGCGGAAGTGATCGAACGCAACCGCTCCGAGCCCCAGGGGCTGGTGCGCATCAGTTGCCCGACGGCGCTGCTCAACAGTTGGGTCGGGCCGATGCTGACCCGCTATATGCTCAAGTACCCACGGGTGGAGTTGTTCATTGAGAGCACCAACCGCCGGGTGGACCTGATCCATGAAGGATTCGATATCGCCTTGCGGGTGCGCTTTCCGCCGCTGGAAAACACCGACATGGTCATGAAAGTGCTGAGCAACAGCACCCAATGCCTGGTGGGCAGCCCGGCTTACCTTGAGCGCTTGTCTTCACCCGCTTCGCCGGCGGACCTCAACGGCCTGCCGAGCGTGCATTGGGGCGGGGCGCAGCGGGAATATCAGTGGGAATTGTTCGGCCCGGACGGCAGTCGCGCATTGATCCGTCATGAACCGCGCATGGTCACCGACGACCTGCTAGCCCTGCGGCACGCGGTGCTGGCCGGCATCGGCGTCGCCCACTTGCCCACCGTGGTGGTGCGTGAAGACATCGCGGCTGGCCGTCTGGTGGAACTGGTGCCGGGCTGGACGCCCAAGTGCGGGATCGTTCATGCGATCTTCGCCTCACGGCGCGGATTGCTGCCGTCGGTGCGCACGTTGATCGATTTTCTGGCCGAAGAATTCAGCCATAGCGATATGGCCTAGGGCAGGGCCTCGGTTTTTGCCTGCGGCGAAGGGCAGCCCACCCAGGCTGCCATTCATCAGGTGCGTTGCACTCAACGCCCCTCAGGCCCTCAAAAAAACCACAACGTCCCTGTTTGCAATCCGGAGGTCCCATGAGCAATCCTCAAGACCCAGACACCCCACAGGCCGTGGACAACCCCAATGACGACGGCTTCGTCCTCGGCACCGCTGGCCGCGACGAAGACCCCAACGCGGCCCCGTCCTACGCCACCGACCGCCGCCACGAACGGGATGAACTGACCCCCGAAGACGCCCGTGGCATGCCCGGCTATCCCGAGGAAAAACCACCGGCAAAACCCACTGACAAGGGCAATGCCGAAGCCGAGCCGGGCATCGAGACGCCCGAGCAGGGGAACGATAAGGTGGGGTGAGCTGGACTCACATCCGTTCACATTTTTTACCGAGGCCTGAAACCTTGAGCCCGCCTTACTGATGCTATCGCAATTTGCGATGAGCAGAATTTATGTTTACCTTTCCCATTGCAAGTGCGATGAGAAAAATAGAGATGAGTGCATTGATTGAACAAGTCGCTGCCCATTGGGAATTTGTGTCGCCCCTGCTGCGAAAACCCAGGAGCGAAGAGGATTATGACCGCTTGGCGAGTGCTCTTGATGAGCTGTTGGCGTTGGTGGGCGAAGACGAAACCCATCCTCTCATGAGCCTGGTGGATATTATCGGCGAATGGATCGAGGCATGGGATCAGCAGCACCGGCCAATGCCCAAGGCGAGCGGCGTCGAGGCGCTGCGTTACCTGATGCGTGAACATGGCATGAGCCAGAGCGACTTGCCGGGCGTTGGTACCCAGTTGGTGGTATCGGAGGTATTGAGCGGTAAGCGTCAGCTCAATTTGAGGCAGATCCGCTGGTTGGCCGAGCGCTTCGGTGTATCGGTGGAAACCTTCATTTGATGGTTCGGTGTAGCGCAGTGAAATACCGCCTGCTTTTTGTGGCGAGGGGATTTATCCCCGCTCGGCTGCGCAGCAGTCGTAACCCGGCTGACGCGGTTCATCTGTTGCACCGCGTTGTCTTGGGGCTGCTGCGCAGCCCAGCGGGGATAAATCCCCTCGCCACAGGGTAGTCATGTCTTCGGTCCAGACAGGTATGTGTTTGGCGGGCGGTTTATTTCAGTCGTGGCGCCGCGTTACGACGAGCAACTGATCTCCAGGTGCTTGCCCCACTCCGGCGGACGTTGCGCGTAGCTGTCCATGCCCGGTTGTTCCTCGAACGGTTTGCTCAGCACCCTGTGCAGGCGGCGCACTTCTTCGTAGTCGCCAGATTCGGCGGCGTCGATGGCTTTTTGCGCCAGGTAGTTGCGTAGCACGTATAGCGGGTTGACGGCGTGCATGCGCGCGCGGCGTTGGTCTTGATCGACGGGGCCTTCGCGGTTGACGCGGGCAACATACAATTGGCCCCAGGCATCGAAGCCCTTGAGGTCGACGAAGTCATCGCGCAGGGTCGCGACGGCCTGCTCGGGGGCTTGGTCGCCCAGTCGGCGGAAGAACAGGCTGTAGTCGACGCCGCTGTTCTGCATCAATTGCAGCAAGCGCTCCAGCAGTTTCTGGTCGTCTTCTTCGGCGCGGCTCAGGCCGAGGCGGCGGCGCATCAGGTCCAGGTAGTGGGCCTGGTACAGCGGCAAGTACAAGCCGAGGGTCTCACGCAGGGCTTCGACGCTGATGAACGGCGTCAAGGCCTGGGCCAGGGCGCTGAGGTTCCATTGGCCGATGGGCACCTGGTTGCTGAACGAGTAACGGCCCTGGTCATCGGAGTGGTTGCAGATGAAGTTGGCGTCGAAGTCATCGAGGAAGGCGAACGGGCCGAAGTCGAAGGTGATCCCCAGGATCGACATGTTGTCGGTGTTCATCACGCCGTGACAGAACCCGTAGGCCTGCCATTTGGCGATCAGCTCGGCATTGCGCTCGACGATTTCGCGGAACATCGCCAGGTACGGTTCCGGCTGTTCGCGGCACTCGGCAAAGTGCAGGTTCAGCACGTGCTCGGCGAGGGTCGCTTGCAGCTCGGGTTTCTTGGTGTAGTAGAAATATTCGAAATGCCCGAAGCGCACGTGGCTGGGCGCCAGGCGCAGCACCATGGCCGCGCGTTCCTGCTTTTCACGCCACACCGGGGTGTCCGAACCGATCACGCACAAGGCGCGGGTAGTGGGGATGCCCAGGGCGTGCAGGGCTTCGGAGGCGAGGAATTCGCGGATCGAGGAGCGCAGCACCGCGCGCCCGTCGCCCATCCGTGAGAACGGCGTCTGGCCGGCACCCTTGAGGTGCAGGTCCCAGTGCTCGCCGGCCTCGTTGTACACCTCGCCCAGCAGCAATCCACGACCGTCGCCCAATTGTGGGTTGTAGTGACCGAACTGATGCCCCGAGTACACCATCGCCCGAGGTTCGGTTTCAGCCCACAGCTTATGGCCGCCAAAGATCTCGGCAAACAGCGGGGCCTGGGCTTCGTTCGGGTCCAGGTCCAGCAACGCCATGGCGGCCGGGCTGGCGACCACCAGCCGCGGGTTGTCGATGGGCTCGGGCAGCACGTGGGTCGATAAACCGTCGCCCAGGCGGGCGAAGCGGTTATCGAAGGTCAGGGTTTCCAGCGTTTTCATGGCCGTCTCCGGCGCGCCGCCTTCAGGCCGCGCGCATCAGTCGAGTGTGTCTTGCGGCGGCTCGGGCACCGGTTTGATGTTGGCTACGGTCGAGGGCACGGGCGTGAGGGTCTTTTTATCAGGCTCGGCGGGTACCAGTTTGTACTCCTGGCCTTGCATATTCTTCAGATAGATTTCCATCTGCCGGAAGGAGATGTTGATGTGCTCTTTCTTGAACTCACGGTTGATGAAGCGGTTGATCTCGTCCAGTACCGGGTTGCGGTCACCGAGGTCGCGCACGTGCATGCGCAACTCATGGTCGAGGGTGCTTTCACCAAAGTTGAGGAAGTACACGATCGGTTCCGGTTCCTTCAGCACCCGTGGGTTCTCGCGGGCGGCCTTGAGCAGCAGTTCACGCACCCGGTCCAGGTCCGAACCGTAGTCCACGCCCAGTTTCAGGGTTACCCGGGTGACGGTGTCGGTCAGCGACCAGTTGATCAGTTGCCCGGTGATGAAGGTCTTGTTCGGGACGATGATGTCCTTGCGGTCGAAGTCGGTGATGGTGGTCGCCCGAATGCGGATCTTGCTGACCGTGCCCGACAGGTTGCCGATGGTGATGGTGTCGCCGATGCGCACCGGCCGCTCGAACAGGATCATGATGCCGGAGATGAAATTGGCGAAGATCTCCTGCATGCCGAAGCCCAGGCCCACCGACAGCGCGGCCACCAGCCATTGCAGTTTGTCCCAGCTCACGCCGAGGGTGGACAGGGTGGTGACGAAACCGACGCCGGCGATCACATAGGACAGCAACGTGGTGGTGGCGTAGGCGCTGCCCTGGGCCAGGTTCAGCTTCGACAGCACGAACACTTCCAGCAGGCCCGGCAGGTTGCGCGCCAGGGCGAAGGTGATGCCGATGATGATCAGCGCGCCGAGCATGTCGCCGATGCTGATGGGCACCATGCTCATGTTGGCGCCAGTGCCGCTGGTGTATTCGTAGAGGGTGATGTTGTCCAGGTACGAGAACACGCTGATCAGGTCCGACCAGACCCAGTACAGCGCGGCGATGAAGCCGCCCAGCAGCGCCAGGCG
The DNA here is from genome assembly GCF_900119205.1 of Pseudomonas sp. NFACC16-2. Taxonomy (NCBI): domain Bacteria; kingdom Pseudomonadati; phylum Pseudomonadota; class Gammaproteobacteria; order Pseudomonadales; family Pseudomonadaceae; genus Pseudomonas; species Pseudomonas sp. NFACC16-2. Next base: position 26,188 of record NZ_FPIX01000002.1, read on the forward strand.
AATCAGGCGCAGGGACTGTTCGTTGACCTTCTCGATATCCAGGGTTGGTTCCTCGACCACCGCTTCGCCGTCGCCGGCCTCCTTGGCGGCCTGGCGCTTGGCCAGGGCGCGCTGGTAGGCCAGGCGCCGCGCTGCCACCGACAGGCCACGCACGAAGGTGGCCTCGATCACCAGCCAGAACATCAGCAGGTACAGGGTATTGATCAAGCGGTCGCTGAGTTTCAGCGCGGTGTAGTAGTAGCCGAAGCACACCGCCACGAACAGCGCGATCGGCAGCGCGGTGAATAGCACTCCGACCGCCTTGCGGAACAACGAAGTGTTCTTGTGGGTCGGGCTGCTCAGCAGCAGACGGCTGAGTAACCACGCCATCAGCGCGTAGCAGGTCAGTACGACCGGCATGCCGAGCACGTCATCGGCCAGGGTCGAGGGTTGCAACTCGGCCACGGCCACCACAGCCACCAACGCCAGCACCACCAGCCCGAGCCGGCGAATCCAGCCCTGGAGGAATTCGACCTGGGGTTTTTCCCAGCGGAAATGCAACTCGGCCACGCCGCCTGGCGCCAACACCCGATAGGCGGTGTAGAACACCAGCCAGGCCTGGCCGATCTGCAGCAGCGCCGCACCGAGGTTGGCGTTCTGGCCGCGGGCGTCGATCTGCAAGGCGTAGCCGCAGAGAGTCAGTGCCAGGGCCACCGGCATCGCCAGCAGGATATTGATCAGGATCGCCTGGGGGGTGTGCCACTGGCTGTCGCGCTTGAAGTGGCCAACGTCCTGGTGAACCTTGTTCAGGCGAGCATAGAGATTCTTGCGCCGCCACAGCAACGCCCCGATCAGCAGCGCCAGGGGCAGGAACAGCAGTGGCCGCTGGGTCAGGCCATCGGCCAGTTCACTGAGGCTCGAAGCCCAGGGCAGCGAGTCGATCTGTTTTTCCAGGCGCGCCGGCACCGCACGCATCCATTCGAAATCCAGCGGTTTGTTGCTGGGAATCCAGAACATCTGCTCTTCGAGGGTCGCCCGCAGGTTCTGGGCGGTGCTGAGCAGTTGCTTCTGGTTGAGCTGCAAGGTGATGGATTCGTTGAGTACCGCACTCAACTCGCGGTTCAGGCGTTCCAGCAAGTCGACACGGGTCAGTGCCAGTTCCAGCAGGGCCTTGCGCAACTGCGGCGTGACTTGTTCCGACGGCTGGGAGGCCAGCAGGTTGTCGACATAGGTGCTCGGATTGTTCAGCAATTCGCGCTGCTGGCTGACTTCGAATTGGTACAGGCGGATGTCAGCGATCTGGTCGGCCAGGTTCTGGTCCAGCTTCAAGCGCGGCAGGGTCTGACGCTGCTTGTAGAGAATCTTGGAGAGCAGCAGGCTGCCCTTGAGCACACTGATTTGTTCGTCCAGGGCGGCGTCGGTCTGGGTGACGCTGTCCAACAGTTGTTTGGTCTGCAGGTTCTGCTGGGTGACTTCGTTGAGGCGGTCGGTGCTCTTGAGCAAATAGTCGGAGAGCTTCAGGTTGGCCGCGCTCTCGGTCGCCAGCAAGCTGCTGCCACCGGCCTTTTGGGCTTCGATGGATTGCTGGGTCACCGTCTCCTGGGACTGGGCCAGGCGCTTCTGGTTGATCAGGTTCTGCAGGTCCTGGATTTCCTGCTCCGTGCGGGCGATTTTTTCCATCAGCAAGTCGTGCTGGCCGTTGCCCAGATCCTGCAGTTGGCTGTTGCCGGCCAGTTCCTGGCGGCGCAGCGGAATCAGCGCATTGAGGGCCGCCAGCTCGGCGGTGAGCTGGTCGCGTTGCTCGCCACTCAGGGTCTTGCCGGCATCCCGGCCGGCCTTGAGGATGGCGTTGATCTGCTGGATGCGGGTCTGGCTGCTGGCAATTTCCGCCTGGGCGCGCTCGGGGCGGGTCTGGGCGGTGATGATCAAACTGTTGGCATCGGCCAGGGCTTTTTGCAAGTCGCCCTGCTGGGTGGAGCGATCGGTGAGCATTTGCTCGAGCTGGGGAATCGGCAGGTTGGCGTAGCGCTGCGCCACGGGTACCAGCGTGGTGCCCTTGAGCCGCGCCAGTTCGCGCTGGTTTTCGATGTTCTGCTTGGGGGCGCTCGCCAATTGCTGCTTGAGCGCGAGCAGCTTCTGTTCGTACTCGGCCTTGTTGTTGAGCTGGGTCAGGGTGTTTTGCAGCACCGCCTGCAAGGCCTTCTGCTCGGCTTCCGGCAGTTTGCGGTCGGCGATCTTGTCCAGGCTGGCCTCTACCGAGGCGCTGGTCAGCGGTTCAGCGGCTTGCAGCGTGCAGATGGAAAGACTCAGGCCCAGCAGGGCGATGGTGATAAAGGAGCGCAGGGTAGGCATAGAGACCGGTCAAGCAAGTGAGAGTGGGAGCAGTTTAGAGGAACAAGCCGGGACCCGGGCGACTTCCTTCGGGGAATCTGACGCCCACTTTGCCGATCTTGTTCCCGTCCATGACCGCGACGGTCCACAGGGTATTATTCCATTCCACCTGGTCGCCCACCACCGGTGCGCCACCGACTTTCTGGGCAATGAAGCGCCCCAGGGACATGTCTGGATCGATGCCGTCCAGTTGCAACCCGTACAACGCCGCAACCGCGGCCAGCTGGGCGTCTCCTTCGAGTACGAAGTCGCCGAAGAAACGCAGATCCAGGCCGCGTTGCGGCGCTTGGCTGAACAGTTTTCCAAGGGCTGGCAAGTCGTGTTCATGGCCGATAACACACAGCAAATCACCGACTTCCAACACCGTACTGCCCGACGGATGGAGCAGTTGCTGGCCACGAAACAGTGCCGCGATGCGGGTGCCATCGGGCATTTTCAGGTCCCGCAGGGGTGAGCCGATGCACCATTTTTCAGCGCCCAGGCGATAGATGAACAGCTCCCACTCGCTGGTGACATGGACTTCCAGTGCCGCCCGGGAAATCGGCAGGGGCTCGGGTGGAACGGTCACGTGCAGCAGCTTGGCGACCCACGGCAGGCTCGTGCCCTGCACCAACAGCGAGACCAGCACGATAAAGAACGCCAGGTTGAAATAGAGCTGGGCGTGAGGCAGGCCAGCCATCAACGGGAACACCGCGAGGATGATCGGCACCGCGCCGCGCAGGCCGACCCAGGAAATAAAAGCTTTTTCGCGACCGTGGAATGCCTTGAATGGCAACAGGCCCACCATGACCGACAGGGGCCGTGCAAGCAGAATCATCCACAGCGCCAGGCCCAGGGCGGGCAGGGCGATGGGCAGCAGGTCATGAGGCGTGACCAGCAGCCCTAGCACCAGGAACATGCCGATCTGTGCCAGCCAGGCCATGCCATCGAGCATGTGCAGGATGCCGTGACGGCTGCGCACCGGACGGTTGCCGATCACCAGGCCGCACAGGTAGACCGCGAGGAAGCCGCTGCCGTGCAGGGCGTTGGTCAAGGCGAATACCGCCAGGCCGCCGCTGATGACCAGGATCGGGTACAGGCCGTTGGCCAGGTTGATGCGATTGACCAGTTGCAACATCAGCCAGCCACCGCCCAGGCCGATCACTGCGCCGATGCCGAACTCGCGCACCAGATGCCCCAGCAGGCTCCAATGCAGGCCGGTTTCGCCACTGGCGAGCATGCCGATCAGGGTGACAGTAAGGAACACCGCCATGGGGTCGTTGCTGCCGGACTCGATCTCGAGGCTGGCGCTGACCCGTTCGTTCAGGCCCTTGCCGCCCAGCAGCGAGAACACCGCCGCGGCATCGGTCGAGCCGACGATGGCGCCGATCAGCAGGCCCTGGATCAGGTTCAGGTTGAACAGCCAAGCCGCCGCCAGACCGGTCAGCCCGGTGGTGATCAATACACCGACCGTGGCCAGCGACAACGCCGGCCACAGTGCGACGCGAAAGCTCGACACCCGCGTGCGCAAGCCACCGTCCAACAGGATGACCGCCAAGGCGAGGTTACCGACCAGATAAGCCGTGGCGTAGTTATCGAAAAGAATACCGGCGCCGTCGACACCGGCCACCATGCCCACGGCCAGGATGATCACCAGGATCGGGATGCCCAGGCGGGACGAAAGAGAACTCACCAGGATGCTCGCACCTACCAGCAACGCGCCGATCAAGAACAGGCTGTTGATGGTCGTAGCAGTCAAAGGCAGTACTCCGGAAAAGCTAAGGGCGGGCGCAGACTGACCATGCAGTCTGCGTGCCAGCGATTCTAACCTGTTGAAATGTGATGCTGTCAAAAAAGGTTGGGGCTGGGGGGGGCACAGCCCTTGTGGCGAGGGGATTTATCCCCGTTGGGCTGAAGCAGCCCCGAGAACTTTGCCGTCATATAGATCGATAGCGAGCGCTTCGCACTCGATCGGGGATAAATCCCCTCGCCACAGGAAGCTCTCGCCACGAAGGTAGGTTGAGGGTTAAAGGCTGAACCGCCCAACCATGCTGTTCAAGTCCACGGCCAGGCGCGACAGTTCGGCACTGGCGGCGCTGGTCTGGTTGGCACCGGTGGCCGATTGCACCGACAGGTCGCGGATGTTCACCAGGTTGCGGTCCACTTCACGGGCCACTTGGGCCTGCTCTTCGGCGGCGCTGGCAATCACCAGGTTGCGTTCGTTGATCTCGACGATGGCGGTGTTGATGGTGTCCAGGGACATGCCGGCGCCGCGGGCGATGTTCAGCGTCGACTCCGCGCGCTCGGTGCTGTTGCGCATCGAATCCACGGCGTGTTCGGTGCCGCTCTGGATGCTGCCGATCATGCGTTCGATCTCGCTGGTCGACTGCTGGGTACGGTGGGCCAGGGCGCGGACTTCGTCGGCCACCACGGCAAAGCCACGACCGGCCTCACCGGCACGGGCGGCTTCGATGGCGGCGTTCAGCGCCAGCAGGTTGGTCTGGTCGGCCAGGCCACGGATCACGTCCAGCACCTTGCCGATGTCACGGGATTCATCGGCCAGGTTGCCGATCAACGCCGCGGTGCTTTGCACATCGGCGCTCATGCGTTCGATGGCGCTGACGGTTTCCTGCACCAGGTCGCGACCGTCGCCTGCGGAGGTGGTGGCGTTTTTCGATGCTTCGGAGGTGCTCACTGCATTGCGCGCGACTTCTTCCACGGCGCTGGTCATTTCGTTGACTGCGGTGGCGGCCTGCTCGATTTCGTTGTTCTGCTGGGTCAGGCCACGGGCGCTTTCATCGGTGACACTGTTGAGTTCTTCGGCGGCGGAGGCCAGTTGTGTGGCCGAGCCGGAGATCCGCTGCAAGGTGTCGCGCAGTTTTTCCTGCATGGTCGACATTGCCCGCAGCAGGCGACCGGCTTCGTCGCTGCCATCCACGGTGATCGGCCGAGTCAGGTTGCCCTTGGCGATTTCTTCGGCCGCATCCAGGGCGTTGGCGATCGGTTTGGTGATGCTGTTGGTCAGCAGCCAGGCGAACAGCAGGGTCAGGCCGGTGGCGATGACCAGCAGTGTGACAACCATATTGAAGGCTCTTGAATATTGTTGCTCTGCACCCCGATTAAAAGCGTCGGCTTGTTGGTTATTGATTTCCAGCAGGCGACCGAGTACCACGTTGATGGCTTCGGAGTTGCTCAACAGCTCGGTGTTGAGCAAAGCCCGCAGATCTTCGATCTGATTGTTGCGCGACAGGGTTTTCATCCGATCTTCAAGCTGACGGTATTGCCCCAGCAGTTGCACGTATTGATCGTAGGCAGCCCGTTCTTCCGGGGCGCTGATCAGCTTTTCATAGGTAGCCTGGGCCGCGCGGATCTGCTGGTTGCGCTGCTCGAACAGGTCGTAGGTTTTCTGCTGGATGTCCGGTTCGCGGTTGGTCAGCAAGCGATAGGACAGCACCCGCAGCCGCAGGGTGAGCTGGGTGAACTCATCCAGGGCCTTGATGCTGGGCACGCTGTTGCGGGCGATGCTTTCGCCAGATGCGCGGATGGTGCTCATCTGGGTCAGGGCAAATACCCCAAGGGCGAGCATCAGGGCGCCGATCAGGGCAAACCCCAGGAATGCCCGGGGCGCGATGTTCATATTACGTAGGGACATGGAAAGTACCGGAAGTAGACGCGTCCGTGCGGGGCTGTGACTGCTGTTCCCTGACTTATCGGTCATACGACTAAAGTCTTGAGTGACATGCGTGTTTTTGTCACGGAGCAAAGGTGGCGGTGCGACGAAGGGTCGGAACCAGATTCCCCATTCGCAGTCTCTAAAACTCGCCGGAAAGCCCTGCTACCCCGTAAAGCGTGGCATTGGCAGTGACTTTTCTTTATCGTACGCGCCCCTTGAAAAAGCCTGGAAATCAACATGTTGGAAACATCCCTCAGCCAACTGGAGCAACTGGTCAATGACCTGGTGCAACAGAACCGTCACCTCACCGGCCTGAACGAAACCCTGAACACCGAGCTTGCCAAGGCCAAGGATGAAAACGAAAGCCTGCAACTGAGCCTGATGGAACAGGAAGAACTGCACGGCACCACCGCGGCCCGCATCCAGGCCCTGATCGAGCGCGCCAGCGCCGGTCCTGTCAGCGCATGAAGCACGGCGCCGATGGGGTGACAGTCATCTCGATCCTGGGAGAAGACTATTCAATCAAAGCGCCGGCCGGGCAGGAACAGGCCCTGTTGGACGCCGCTTCGATGCTCAAGGCCGCACTGGCTGATACGAAAAGGAAGTACCCGACGCTGATCGGTGATCGCCTGCTGGTGCTGGCGGCCATGAACCTGTGTTCGCAGCAGATGGAAATGCAGAAGCAACATCAAGCGGAACTCGACCGTTACCAAGAGCAAGTCAGCGCCACGGTCGATGTGATTGCCAAGACGATCCAGCAGGCCTGAAACCGTTAACGAATGTTGACTGTGGGGCTTGTGTGGGAGTGAGCTTGCTCGCGATGGCGTCAGCCCAGCTACCTGTGTGTTGGCTGAAACACCGCTATCGCGAGCAAGCTCGCTCTCACTGTGGATCGGTGGTGAGCGCAGATGGTGTGTTCACTTGGAACCCCTGTGGGAGCGAGCTTGCTCGCGATTGGCTCTCGGCCGCGCCGCAAGACTCGCCTCAAAACCACTCATCCCGCATCCCCAGGCACGTATCATCTCGCGCCTCGAGTAGCTCCAGCTCATGATGACAACCCGGCACTTCCCAGGTCAGGAAGTAGCGCGCCGCTTGCAGCTTGCCGTTATAGAAGTCGCTGTCCGCAGTATTCCCCTTGGCCAGGCCCTCCTCGGCACGGATCGCCTGTTCCAGCCAGCGCCAGCCAATCACCATATGGCCAAACACTTTGAGGTACAGGGCCGAGTTGGCCAGGCTGCTGTTCACCTTGCCCTGGGCCAGGTCCGTCAGCAGTCCGAGGGTGACGGTTTGCAGGCGTGCCACGAGGCCTTCCAGTGGTTGGCGCAACGGCGTTAACGATGGGTGCGCCTGGGCGCGTTCGGTGGTGTCGGCCACCAGGCGGACCAGTTGCTTGAGCCCGGCACCGCCGTTCTGCGCCAGTTTTCGCCCCAGCAGGTCCAGGGACTGGATGCCGTGGGTGCCTTCATGGATCGGGTTCAGGCGATTGTCGCGGTAATACTGCTCCACTGGGTATTCGCGGGTGTAGCCGTGGCCCCCCAGGATCTGGATCGCCAGCTCGTTGGCCTTCAGGCAGAACTCAGAGGGCCAGGATTTGACGATCGGGGTCAGCAGGTCCAGCAGCTCATGGGCGCGTCTGCGCTCGGCTTCGCTTTCCAGGATGGTGGTGTCGTCGAACAAGCGCGCCGCGTACAGGCCCAGGTCAAACGAACCTTCAACGTAGGCCTTCTGGGTCAGCAGCATGCGGCGCACGTCGGCGTGCTGGATGATCGCCACCGGGGCGGTGGTCGGGTCCTTGCTGTCGGGCACCCGGCCCTGCGGGCGTTCGCGGGCGTATTCAAGGGAATACAGGTAGCCGGCGTAACCCAGCATGACTGCGCCCATGCCGACGCCGATTCGCGCCTCGTTCATCATTTGGAACATGTAGCTCAGGCCGTGGTGCGGTTTACCTACGAGGTAACCGACACACTCGCCGTTGTCGCCGAAGTTCAGCGCCGTGGAGGTGGTGCCACGCCAGCCCATCTTGTGAAACAGCCCCGCCAGCAGAACATCGTTACGCTGACCGAGGCTGCCGTCGTCGTTGACCAGGAACTTGGGCACGATAAACAGCGAAATGCCCTTCACGCCCGGCGGGGCGTCCGGCAATTTCGCCAGGACCATGTGCACGATGTTTTCCGACAGCGGATGATCGCCACCGGAGATGAAGATTTTGTTGCCTTTGACTCGATAGCTGCCGTCGGACGCCGGCTCCGCACGTGTACGAATGTCCGCCAGCGAGGAGCCAGCGTGGGGTTCGGTCAGGGCCATGGTGCCGAAGAAACGACCGTCGATCATCGGTTGCAGGAAGCGTTTTTTCTGCTCTTCGCTGCCGAAGCTTTCGATCAGGTTCGCCGCGCCCATGGTCAGGAACGGATAAGAGGTCGAAGCGGCGTTGGCCGACTGGAAGTGCGCGAAGCAGGCCTGGGACAGCAACGTCGGCAGTTGCATGCCGCCTGCCTCGAAGCTGCGCGCAGCGTTGAGGAATCCGGCCTCGAGAAAAGCGTCCACCGCCGGCTTCACTTCCGGAATCAGAATCGCCTCGCCGTTCTCGTAGCGCGGTTCGTTTTCGTCATTCTTGCGATTGTGGGGGGCGAAAAATTTCTCGGCGATGTTTCGCGCCGTCGCGAGGGCCGCGTCGAAGGTTTCGCGATTGTGTTCGGCGAACCGCTCGCGCTGGGTCAGGCCCTCGGCATCGAGGACTTCATACAGCTCGAAAGCCAGATTGCGGGAACTGAGCAGCGTCTCGGACATGGCGGCTTACCTTTTTTTGGGATGGGCCGAGTCTAGGCGTGCTGATAAAGGCTGAACAGGATGATTGATGATAGTGATGCAGTGGTGCGGGCGACACTAATCCCAATGTGGGAGCGAGCAAGCTCCCACAGGGATTGGATTGCCAGGCACCCATTGCAGGTGCCTGGGTTACAGCGGTTTAACCGATAGTCATCAAGCTGGCGTTACCACCCGCGGCCGCGGTGTTGACGCTCAAGGCTCGCTCGATCACCAGACGCTCCAGCGCCACGCTGGTCTCGCCCTGGGACAGGCCATGGACCCCGACGATAGCGCCGGTGCGCTTGGCTACCTGTTGGCAAACGCCGCGCAGTTGATCCGAGTCGCCGTGGTGCAGGACCGCGTCGAACAGCACCTCGTCCTTGGTCCAGTCGGCCACCCGCTGGATGCGCGCCTGAATCTCTTTCGGCAAGCGGGCGAACAAGGCCTTGCTGGTGTCGGTTTCCGGCCACACGGCCGAGCCGCCCACGGCCAGTACGGCCGCCAGTTGCGTCAGCAGGTCGCCTTCCACGTCGGCCAGGCACAACACGTGCTCGCGCGGCAGGATGGCATAGCTGTTGCGCTCGCCGGTCGGGCCGGTCAGAGTCCGGGTAATACCGCTTTGCGATTGAGCCGCGAACTGCACGCACAGGGCGCTCAGCTCGGCGAGCTTCTGGCTGTCGGCCCAGGCTTGCAGGGCGGCCAGCGGTTTGCTCATGGCGTCGCGCAAACGCAGGTCCGGCGCGGTGAGGGCATCACCACGGGCGAAGGACTGCTGGATCGCATCGGTAGGACGTGTCGACAGCAGGCGGTACAGGTACAGCGGACCACCGGCCTTGGGACCGGTGCCCGACAGGCCTTCGCCGCCAAACGGCTGCACGCCGACCACCGCGCCGACAATGTTGCGGTTCACGTAGACGTTGCCCGCATGGACATTGTCGATCACCTTGGCGATGGTTTCGTCGATGCGCGTGTGCACGCCCAGGGTCAGGCCATAGCCGGAGGCGTTGATCTGGTTGATCAGCTGGTCCAGCTCCTTGCGCTTGTAGCGCACCACGTGCAGCACCGGACCGAAGATCTCGCGCTGCAGTTCGTCGAAGCTTTCCAGCTCGATCAGGGTTGGCATCACGAAGGTGCCGCGCTTGCACTCGTCACTGTCGGCGATTGCCATCTGGTACACGGTGCGACCCTTGTCGCGCATGGCCTGGATGTGTTTCTCGATGCCAGCCTTGGCTTCGGCGTCGATCACCGGACCGATGTCCACCGACAGACGCTCAGGGTTGCCGAGGCGCGATTCGGCCATGGCGCCCTTGAGCATTTCGATGACACGGTCGGCGGAATCTTCCTGCAGACACAGGACCCGCAGGGCCGAGCAACGCTGGCCGGCACTGTCGAAGGCCGACGACACCACGTCGATGACCACTTGTTCGGTCAGCGCCGAGGAGTCGACGATCATGGCGTTCTGGCCGCCGGTTTCGGCGATCAGCGGGATCGGACGGCCCTGGTTGTCCAGGCGCCCGGCGATGTTGCGTTGGAGCAGGCGGGCGACTTCGGTGGAGCCGGTGAACATCACGCCCTTGACCCGCTCGTCACCCACCAGGCGGGCACCGACGGTTTCGCCGCGCCCCGGCAGCAATTGCAGCACGCCTTCCGGAATGCCGGCTTCGAGCATCAGGCGCACAGCCTGGGCAGCCACCAATGGCGTTTGCTCGGCGGGCTTGGCCAATACCGGGTTACCGGCGGCCAGGGCAGCGGCGACCTGGCCGCTGAAAATCGCCAGCGGGAAGTTCCACGGGCTGATGCAGACCACCGGACCCAGTGGGCGGTGGGCATCGTTGGTGAAATCGTTGCGCGCCTGCACCGCGTAGTAGCGCAGGAAATCCACGGCTTCACGCACTTCAGCAATGGCGTTGGCGAAGGTCTTGCCAGCTTCGCGGGCCAGCAGGCCCATCAGCGGCTGGATCTCGCCTTCCATCAGGTCGGCGGCACGTTCGAGGATCGCGGCGCGCTCGGCTGGCGGCGTGGCTTGCCAGATCGGTGCGGCGTTGAGGGCGCACTGGATGGCGTTGTCGACATCGGCGACCGTGGCTTCCTGCACATGGCCCACCACGTCGCGGTGATCGGACGGGTTCAGTACCGGGGCCGGGGTTTCTTCGCTCGATGCGCAGCCGAGCATCGGCACGGCTTTCCAATCGTTATGGGCAGTGGCAAGCAGGGCGCAGGACAGCGACGCCAAACGATGTTCGTTGGCCAGGTCGATGCCGCTGGAGTTGGCGCGGTCGCTGCCATACAGGTCACGCGGCAGCGGGATGCGCGGGTGCGGCAGGCCGAAACCGCCTTCCAGCGTCGCCATCTGCTCGATGCTGGCCACTGGATCGGCCACCAGCTCCTGAATCGAGATGGACTGGTCGGCGATACGGTTGACGAACGAAGTGTTCGCGCCGTTTTCCAGCAGGCGACGTACCAGGTACGCCAGCAGTGTTTCGTGAGTGCCGACCGGAGCGTACACGCGGCACGGGCGGTTCAGCTTGCCTTCGGAAACCTTGCCTACAACCTGTTCGTACAGGGGTTCACCCATGCCATGCAGGCACTGGAATTCGTACTGGCCCGGGTAATAGTTCTGACCGGCGATGTGGTAGATGGCTGCCAGGGTATGGGCGTTGTGCGTGGCGAACTGCGGGTAGATGACTTCCGGCACCGACAGCAGTTTGCGGGCGCAGGCGATGTAGGACACGTCGGTGTACACCTTGCGGGTATAGACCGGATAGCCTTCCAGGCCTTCGACCTGGGCGCGCTTGATTTCGCTGTCCCAGTACGCGCCTTTTACCAGGCGGATCATCAGGCGATGACGGCTGCGACGAGCCAGGTCGATCACATAGTCGATCACGTACGGGCAACGCTTCTGGTAGGCCTGGATCACGAAGCCGATGCCGTTCCAGCCGGTCAGTTGCGGCTCGAAGCACAGGCGCTCGAGCAGATCCAGCGACAGCTCGAGGCGGTCGGCCTCTTCGGCGTCGATGTTCAGGCCGATGTCGTATTGCTTGGCCAGCAGGGTCAGCGACAGCAGGCGCGGGTACAGCTCGTCCATGACGCGCTCGTACTGGGCGCGGCTGTAGCGCGGGTGCAGGGCGGACAGCTTGATGGAAATGCCTGGGCCTTCATAAATCCCACGACCGTGGGACGCTTTGCCGATCGAGTGGATGGCTTGTTCGTACGAGGCCAGGTACTTCTGCGCATCGTGTTCGGTGAGTGCGGCTTCACCCAGCATGTCGTAGGAATAGCGGAAGCCTTTGGTTTCGAACTTGCTGGCGTTGGCCAGGGCTTCGGCGATGGTTTCGCCGGTGACGAACTGCTCGCCCATCAGGCGCATGGCCATGTCGACGCCCTTGCGGATCATCGGCTCGCCGCTCTTGCCGATGATGCGGCTCAGGGAAGAGGTCAGGCCTGCTTCGTTATGGGTAGCGACCAGCTTGCCAGTCAGCAGCAGGCCCCACGTGGCGGCGTTGACGAACAACGACGGGCTGTTGCCCAAGTGTGGCTGCCAGTTGCCGGTGCTGATCTTGTCGCGGATCAGCGCGTCACGGGTACCTTTGTCCGGGATGCGCAGCAGCGCCTCGGCCAGGCACATCAGTGCTACGCCTTCCTGGGACGACAGGGAAAACTCCTGCAGCAAACCCTGAACGATACCGGCACGGCCGCCGGCACTTTTCTGGTTGCGCAGTTTTTCAGCAATCGAAGCCGCCAGTTTGTTGGTGGCTTCGGCCATTTGTGCCGGCAGGCGGGCCTGCTCGATCAGCATCGGCACCACTTCCGGCTCTGGGCGACGGTAAGCGGCCGTGATGGAGGCGCGCAGGACCGATTGCGGCAGGATGCTCTCGGCAAATTCGAGGAAGCATTGGTGAGCATGGTCGACTTGCACATCGCCAGCATCGTCGCTGTCGGTGCGAGGTGAACCGTTCAGCTCGGTCAGGGTTGCACCACCCTCGAGTTTTTCCAGGTAATTGAAAATTGCCTGCTTGATCAGCCAGTGCGGCGTGCGATCAATCGAGGTTGCGGCCGCCTTGAGGCGTTCGCGGGTCGGGTCATCGAGTTTGACCCCAAGGGTGGTGGTAGCCATATTTTTATCCTCATGTTTACCACGTATCGCGTGGCATCAGCTGGCGGCAAGATTAGCTGCGGGATGATTGAGGTGCAACCGGGTGCAACCCTTTTTTTCTCGAAATGACAGGCAGCTCATCTGGAAGCAAATATCGTCCGGCTGATCCTGCACCGGCTTAGTGCTTTAGCTTCTAGCTGAGCGCTGGAAACTGCACTAAAAGGGAGCAAAAAATACAGATTTTGCGATAAAACCGATCAGGTGCAACTTATTCGAACGAAACTGGTTGCACCTTATTTGATTTGTTGAATAGCATTCGCGGCCAAGGTGCAACCGGTTCAAAACCGAGGGGCATCGGCTGATGGCTTTCCTGGGGAAACATCAGTCATAAATTCGCGGGACTGCAAATCGTCGCTACAACGTCTGTGTTGTCGACGCTTTCAACTGCCACCGCTACATAAAAACAAAGCCAGGGCGTAACTCATGAGTGTTAGTAATCCCACCTTGATCACTTTCGTGATCTATATCGCAGCCATGGTCCTGATCGGTCTGATGGCTTACCGCTCCACCAACAACCTTTCCGATTACATCCTGGGCGGTCGTAGCCTGGGCAGCGTGGTGACGGCACTGTCTGCAGGTGCTTCCGACATGAGCGGCTGGTTGTTGATGGGTTTGCCCGGTGCAATCTACATGTCCGGCCTGTCGGAAAGTTGGATCGCCATCGGCCTGATCGCCGGTGCCTACCTGAACTGGTTGTTCGTGGCCGGTCGCCTGCGGGTTCAGACCGAGCACAACGGTGACGCGCTGACGCTGCCGGACTACTTCTCCAGCCGTTTCGAAGACAAGAGCGGCGTGCTGCGGATCATCTCTGCGGTGGTGATCCTGGTGTTCTTCACCATCTACTGCGCTTCCGGCATCGTGGCCGGTGCCCGTCTGTTCGAAAGCACCTTCGGCATGTCTTACGAGACGGCGCTGTGGGCCGGTGCTGCAGCGACCATTGCCTACACCTTCGTCGGTGGTTTCCTGGCCGTGAGCTGGACCGACACCGTACAGGCCACCCTGATGATCTTTGCGCTGATCCTCACACCGATCATCGTGCTGCTGGCTACCGGTGGTGTGGACACCACGTTCCTGGCCATTGAAGCAAAAGATCCTACGTCGTTCGACATGCTGAAAAACACCACCTTCATCGGCATCATCTCGCTGATGGGCTGGGGCCTGGGTTACTTCGGCCAACCGCACATCCTGGCGCGCTTCATGGCGGCGGATTCGGTCAAGTCGATCGCCAATGCCCGTCGCATTTCCATGACCTGGATGATCCTGTGCCTGGGCGGCACCGTGGCTGTGGGCTTCTTCGGTATCGCTTACTTCTCGGCGCACCCTGACGTGGCCGGTCCCGTGACCGAGAACCCAGAGCGGGTGTTCATCGAGCTGGCGAAGATCCTGTTCAACCCATGGGTTGCCGGTGTGTTGCTGTCGGCCATCCTGGCGGCGGTGATGAGCACCCTGAGTTGCCAGTTGCTGGTGTGCTCCAGTGCCCTGACCGAAGACTTCTACAAGACCTTCCTGCGCAAGGGCGCTTCCCAGCTGGAACTGGTCTGGGTCGGCCGCGCCATGGTGCTGCTGGTGGCTTTGGTCGCTATTGCCCTGGCCGCTAACCCGGAAAACCGCGTACTGGGTCTGGTGAGCTACGCCTGGGCCGGTTTTGGTGCTGCCTTCGGCCCGGTTGTCCTGATCTCGGTAATCTGGAAGAACATGACCCGCAATGGCGCGCTCGCCGGCATTCTGGTGGGTGCGATCACTGTGATCGTCTGGAAGCATTTCGCGTTGCTGGGCCTGTACGAAATCATCCCGGGCTTCATCTTCGCCAGCCTGGCTATCTACTTCGTCAGCAAGATGGGCGTGCCTACCGCAGGTATGCTGCAGCGCTTCGACGCGGCGGAAAAAGATTTTCGCCTGAACCAGTAAGGCCTTCGGCGAGGCCTTGATGGCTCGCAGGACGACTTGCATGAAAACGGCCCGTCTCCAATGGAGGCGGGCCTTTTTTTCATGGGGCTCAGTCCGGGTTGGCGTCAGGCTGGTTGAGAAAGATCAACACGCCCAGGATCGCCATATAGAACCTGAACGCGGCGTCCTGGCCATTCCAGATTTCTGATTGCCACATCAGGAACCACTCGCCACCGACGACCATGAAACCAAAGAACCAGACGAAGAAACCCACCGTCAGGCCGGCAACGGCCCAGCGCTTGGCGCGGGCGAAAACCGCAGCCTCGGTTTGGCGTGCCAGCCACAGTTCCAGTGCGCCGTAGCCCAGCAACCCTGCCGTCATCGCTTCGCCGAGAATAATCAGCCAATAGGCCCCGTGCCACATCCACGGTTGATCGATGGCCCGATACCGGGCGGCGTTGTCGGGAAAGGTGGTATCCATACTCAGTACGTGATGGACGAAATTGAAGTTGGAGCTGTAGTCCGTGATGTTATTGAACACCGTCAGGAAGGCGAATGCGGCGAGCGCCAGGGTCATTGCGATTTTTGCGTAACGTGTTGTCATGCCGTGCGTCCTTTGCTTTTTTGTGACCATGGCACGTTATCACGCTCACTACTGCCCAGAAATCGGCCTCATTGCAAGATTCTGTGGATTTGTTTGCAGGGCGATTGCGGTTGTCCGCGATGCCTCAAATGTCTATCGGAAAATGCATCAGGTTCTGCGGCCTTTTACTTCTTGGATGTAGGGCAAATCTGTTTTTCCTGACCTCCAATCCACTCTCCCTATCGCTCGTGCAGAATCACCCGCCTCCACTCAGCAGAGGCACATTGGATGTTCCCGCCTGCCAACCAATCGCGTTTCACGCTAACGCTCGACAGCGGGCCGAATGAACTCAAGGTGCTCGAGTTCAAGGGCAAGGAAGCCATCAGCCAGCCCTATCGCTTTGACCTGGAACTGGTCAGCGAGCGGTCTGACCTGGCGCTGGAAGAGCTCCTGCATCGCCAGGCATTTCTGGGGTTCGATGATCGGGACCGTGGCGTACACGGCCAGGTCTATAGCGTGGCCCAGGGGGATTCGGGCAAACGCCTGACCCGTTACCAGATCAGCCTGGTGCCCCGCCTGGCCTACTTGCGCCATCGCATCAACCAGCGGATTTTCCAGCGCCTGAACGTGCCCGATATCGTCGCCCGGGTGTTGAAGGAGCACGGGATCCTGGCGGATGCCTGCCAGTTCACGCTTGGCGGGCAATATCCCGAGCGCGAGTATTGTGTGCAGTATGGCGAAAGCGACCTGGCCTTCATCGAGCGGATCTGCGCCGAAGTCGGTATCCATTATCACTTCAGGCATCGCCCTTGCGGTCATCTGCTGGTGTTCGGTGACGACCAGACGATGTTTCCCCGCCTGCCTGAGTCGACGCTATACCTGCCGGACAGCGGCATGGCTGCCGACGAGCCGGCCATCAAGCGCCTGGCGGTGCGGCTCCAGACCCGTACCAATGCCGTGACGTTGCGCGATTACGACTTCCGCAGGCCCGGTTCGTTACTGCAAACCCAACTCGACAATCGACAGCGTCCTGAGCTTGAGGACTATCACTATCCCGGTGGTTTCTGCGCCCGTGACGACGGCAAGCATCTGACCCGACGCGCCCTTGAGCGCCACGGCGCCGACCACTGCGTGGCAGAAGGCGGCAGCAATGAAAACGCCCTGGTCAGCGGACATTTCATGCGTATCAAGGAACATCCCCGGGAGCCGTGGAATGATCTCTGGCTCCTGACGCAGATCGACCATCATGGCCGCCAACCGCAGGTGCTGGAAGAAACCGCCGCCGGCCCGGATGAATTCCAGGGCTACAAAAATACCTTTCTTGCCACGCCATGGGACGTGTTCTTTCGGCCACCCTTGCATCACGAAAAGCCCCGTGCCCAGGGCTATCAGTTGGCGGTGGTGACCGGGCCGGTGGACAGCGAGATCCATTGCGATGAGTTCGGACGGGTCAAGGTGCAACTGGTCTGGGATCGCGACGGTCAACGCGACGAGCATTCCAGCTGCTGGCTGCGCGTGGCCTCCGGTTGGGCTCACGATCGCTATGGCGCAGTGATGATCCCCCGGGTCGGGATGGAGGTCCTGGTGGGGTTCATCGATGGCGACGTGGACAAGCCGTTGGTCGTCGGTTGTCTGCCCAACGGCGCCAACCCGACGCCGCTGGACTTGCCTGCGGACAAGACCCGCAGCGTGTTGCGCAGCCAGAGCAGCCCCGGCGGGGGAGGCTACAACGAATTGCGCATCGAGGATCGCAAGGGTGCCGAGGAAATCTACCTGCGGGCCCAGCGCAACTGGACCCAGCATGTGCTGCATGACCAGCGGGTGCAGGTCGATCACGAGCGCAGCATCGTTGTCGCCGGTACGGCACGGCACGAGCTCAAGGCCGATGAGCAGCGCCTCACCCACGGTCAACGCCGGGCAGAAGTGCGGCATGACGATCATCTGCTGGTGAGCGGTGAGCGGCATATTCGTGTCACCAGCCAGGTCCTGAATGCCAGCCAGCAGTTTCATGTCAGCGCCGGCCAGCAGGTAGTCTTGGACGGGGGCGCGAGCGTGACCCTTCAGGCTGGCGGTCATTGGATCAACATCGGTGCCGGCGGGATTTCCAGCAGCGTACCCATCGAGGTCGGTGGCGCGCCGATGGCGGTCATGAGCGCGGCATTCGGCTCTCCAGGTGGCGCCGAGAAGCGGGTCGCTGCGGCGGCACCTGCGCTTTCCCTTGCGCAGATTCTCAGTTTCCAAGGTTCGGCGCCGTTCTGTGAGGAGTGCGAGCGTTGCAGAAATGGCGCCTGTGCGGCGCCGCCGGTCTTTCACAAACCTGTCGATGTCCGGAGGCGTCCATGAACAGCGATCAATCTCCTCGCGCCTGGCTTGAGGAGCATCCCTTGCAGGCCTCCGAGCAACTATTCGCCATTTTCAGCAATGCCAGTAGCGCCGGGGCGTTGTCGGTCTGGAGGCGCTCGATGAGCTCGGTCGCCAGCCCGATCTGGGCCGACACGCCGTACGCCGGGTGGGAAGCGGTCATGCCCTATGTAGGGCTGGTCAGCGCAGACAGTGGGTTTCTTGATTGGATAGCCGCCACCGATTCCCTCGATTGGGGTTGGCTGGCGGTTTCGTGCGTGAGTCAAGAAATCCTTGTCGAACATTTGCGAGGGCTCACGCAGGTACTGTTGCCCGGTGGCAAGCCGGTCTTCCTGCGCTTTTGGGATGGGCGCTTCATGCGACCGATCCTGCAATCGACCGAGGTGGAGGCCGGGCAACTCTTGCCGGTTATCAAACGTTGCCTGATCAATGGGCGATCCCTTGAGGTCGTGGGAAATGCCCAGCGGCCGGCCCAGGCTTTTCCCTGGTGGCAAGTGCCCATCACCCTGTTGGCCGCAACGGCCAAGGGGCCGACGGACTGTCTGCTGGACAACGTGCTCACTTGGCTGGGTGAAGAGCATCCCCATGTGTTCGAGCGGGTCGATGGCAGTGTCCTGCGCTGCAAGATTGCCCACTTTCTTGAGCGATCGGCGGTGGTTGAGGCGAAAATGGCGCCATTGCAAGCCTATTTGCTGCGAGAGCTGGGCTGATGGTGGCCTGTCCGCTGGGCTGCGAACCCCTGACGTTCGACGCGCTTCAAGGTAAACTCGTCGCCCTTCGCAGGAGCCGCCATGAATTATCGCCACGCCTTCCACGCCGGCAATCACGCCGATGTGTTCAAACACCTGACCTTGACCCGCCTCATCGCCTTGATGTCGCGCAAGGAGCAGCCCTTCGCCTACCTCGATACCCACGCGGGCATCGGGTTGTACGACTTGCAGGGTGACCAGGCCAACCGTACCGGTGAGTACCTGGAAGGCATTGCGCGGTTGTGGGGCGAGAGCGATCTGCCGCCGCTGACCGCCGATTACATGAAGGTGCTGCACGAGATGAACCCGGACGGGCAGTTGCGCTATTACCCGGGCTCGCCGGAGTTGGCGCGGCGCCTGACCCGTTCGCAGGACCGTGTGCTGCTCAATGAGAAGCACCCTGAAGACGGCGTGTTGCTCAAGGACAACATGAAAGGCGACCGTCGCGTGGCGGTCCACCTGGGTGAGGGCTGGCATGTGCCGCGGGCGCTGCTGCCGGTGGCTGAGAAGCGTGCCCTGATGCTGATCGATCCGCCCTTCGAACAGCTGGACGAGATGCAGCGCTGCGCCGCCTCCCTCAAGGAAGCCATTGGCCGGATGCGCCAGACGGTGGCGGCGATCTGGTACCCGGTCAAGGACCAGCGGATGTTGCGCCGCTTCTACCAGGACCTGGCCGGCACGGGCGCGCCGAAGCTGTTGCGGGTGGAACTGCTGGTGCATCCATTGGCCACGCCCAACAGCCTGAACGGCTCCGGCCTGGCGATTGCCAACCCGCCGTGGGGGCTGGAGCAAGAGTTGCGTGAACTGCTGCCGTGGCTGTCGAAAAAGCTGGGGCAGACCCAGGGCGGGTGGCAGATGGATTGGTTGATTGCTGAAAGCTGAGTTTTGCTGGCGCCTGGAAGGGCGCTATCGCGAGCAAGCGCCTTTCCACATGGGGATCTTAGGCGTACGCAAGAGTTGTATACGCCGCCAGACCTGTGGGGGCGGGCTTGCTCGCGAAGCTTTTCAGGGCCGGACAGTCAGATCGGGCAGGTCACGCCCGTACCGCCAATCCCGCAATAGCCTTCGGGGTTTTTCGCCAGGTACTGCTGGTGATAGGCCTCGGCGAAGTAGAACGTTGGCGCTTCTTCGATTTCGGTGGTGATGGTGCCTTTGCCGGCCTTGGTCAACTCAGCCTGGAAGACTTGCTCGCTGTGTTTGGCCGCCGCCAGTTGGGCCGGGGTGGTGGCATAGATCACCGAACGGTACTGGGTGCCGATGTCGTTCCCCTGGCGCATGCCCTGGGTCGGGTTGTGCAGTTCCCAGAACATCTTCAGAAGCTGTTCGTAGCTGACTTTCGCCGGCTCGTAGACCACCAGCACCACTTCGCTGTGGCCGGTAAGGCCCGAGCAGACTTCTTCGTACGTCGGGTTCGGTGTGAAACCACCGGCGTAACCCACCGCGGTACTGACCACGCCTTCGCGCTGCCAGAACTTGCGTTCCGCGCCCCAGAAGCAGCCGAGGCCGAAGATCGCGAAATCCACGTCCATGGCAAACGGCCCCAGCAGCGGTGCGTCGAGGACGAAGTGTTTTTCCGGCACGGTCATCGGGGTTTCACGGCCAGGCAGGGCTTGTTCTTGAGTAGGGAGCACGTTTTTGTTCACCAGGATTTCCGAGCGCAAGACCATTTATCAGTCCTCTTTGGGAGGCAGCTGCAAGTCGCAAGTCGCAAGCTGCAAGCTGCAAGTGGTGAGAGTGTGCCATCGTTTGCTTGAAGCTTGAAGCTTGAGTTATACGAGCGGCCCACGCGGGTAGCGCTTGAGCTTTTCGATCAGCTCCGCGCCCGGGATTGGCCGGTCGAAGAGGTAGCCCTGGCCGACGTCGCAGCGGTGGCGCCGTAGAAACGCCAGTTGCTGGGCGGTTTCGATGCCTTCGGCCACGACCTTGAGTTTCAGGTTGTGGGCCATGGCGATCACCGCCGAGGTGATTTCCATGTCGTCCTGGTTATCCGGGATTTCGTGGATGAAGCTGCGATCGATCTTGATGATGTCGATCGGGAATTTCTTCAGGTAACTGAGGGACGAGTAACCGGTGCCGAAGTCGTCCATGGCCAGGGTCAGCCCCAGGCGCTTGAGCTGGTCGAGCTGCAAGTGGGTGTCTTCGGTGGCTTCCAGCAACAGGCCTTCGGTCAGCTCCAGCTCCAGCAACCGGGCCGGCAGTTGTTCTTCCTTGAGGATGCTGGCGATGGAGGCGACCAGGTCCGGGTCGGAGAACTGCTTGGGCGACAGGTTGATCGCCACCTGCAGGTTGCCCAGGCCGGCGGCGGTCAATTGCTTGCTCATGCGGCAGGCCTGGCGGGCGATCCATTTGCCGATGGGAATGATCAGGCCGGTTTCTTCGGCCACGCTGATGAACTGGTCCGGGCGGATCATGCCCTTTTCCGGATGGTTCCAGCGCAGCAAGGCTTCCATGCCCAGCAGGCGGCCGCTGCGCAGGCACAACTTGGGCTGGTAGAACACGTCCAGTTCGTTCTGGGTCAAGGCGCGACGCAGATTGTTTTCCACGAACAGCTTGTAGCTGGCCTCGGCATTCAGTGCTTCGGTGAACACCTGGACCTGGTGTTTGCCGTTGGCCTTGGCCTTGTGCAAGGCGAGGCCGGCGTTGCGCATCAGGGTCTGCGGATCGCGGCCGTGCAGCGGCGCGCAGGCCAGGCCCACGGAGCCGGTCACGCTGATCAACTGGTTATCGACGAACATCGGCTTGTCGAGGGTCATCAGCAACTGACTGGCGATCTGTTGCCCGGCTTCCAGGCTCGTGTCGTCCAGCAGGACCGCGAATTCGTTACTGGCAAATCGCGCCAGGCTGCCGCTGGGGCTCAAGCTGTTGCGCAGGCGCCGGGCCAGGCTGATCAGCAGTTTGTCACCGGTCTGGTGGCCGAGGCTGTCGTTGATGCGCTTGAAGTTGTCGATGTCCACCAGCAGCAGGCTGATGGGCGAATCACTGTCCCGGGCGAAGCGTTCATCGAGGTTGCGAATGAACGCCGGACGGTTGCCCAGGTTGGTCAGGTTGTCGGTGTACGCCAGGCGCTCGATGCGCTGCTGGGCCAGCTTGGTCTGGGTGATGTCTTCGTAGATGCCGATGTAGTGGGTCAGCTCGCGGTTATCGCCGTAGACCTTGGAAATCGACAGCTGGCCCCAGTAGGGCTCCAGGTTCTTGCGCCGACTCTTGAACTCACCCTGCCAACTGTTGCTCTGGGCCAGCGCCGAGGGGGCGTCGAACAGCAGTTCGCTGAGGTTCTCCAGGGCCGGCAGTTCCGAGAGGCGTTGGCCGTGGACTTCCTCGGTGGTGTACTGGGTGATCGCGGTGAAGCTCGGGTTGACGTACTCCACCACACCGTCGCAATTGACCAGCAGGAACGCGTTGGCGCTCTGTTCCACGGCGCGCTGGAACAAGTGCAGGGCACTGGTTGCGGTGCGTCGGTTATGGTTGTTGATGACTTGGGCGAACTGGTCCGCGAGCTCGCCGGCAAAGGCGATTTCATCCGACTGCCAGGCGCGGGTGACGCCTACTTGCTCCAGGCACAACACGCCCACCACCTGGCCGTCGATACGCACGCTGGCGTCGAGAATGGCATTGACGTCACGGGCGCGCAGGTTCTCGGCCATTTCTCGGGTGCGTGGGTCGCGCATTGCATTGTGGGCGTCAATGGCGCGGCAGGTCTGCAGCGCCTCCATGTAGTCGGGAAAGTCGTTGGCGTCGATCACCGCCGGCAGGAAGTACGCCTGGGACGCGCGGTTGTAGGCGGAAATCGGTACCAGTTTGCCATCGTCCAGATTCCAGAGACTGGCGCAGTCGATCTGGTAGATGTCGCAGGCGCTGCGGGTGATGAGTTCGGCGGCTTCGAGCAGGGAGTTGTTGGTGCTGTAGCGTTGACGGGTCAGCAGCAGGATCAAGTCCTGTTGGGCACGTACCCGGTCCAGGTGCTGGAGTTGCTCTTGCTGGGCGCGCTGGTTCAGTTCAAGGGCGATCTGCAGGCGTGAGTTCTGGGTTTCCAGGTCCAGTGCCGGCACGGAGGGTTCGCCTTGCAGCAGGTTGTCCACTGCCAGCAGATAACCGCGCAGCAGATGACGATTGTGTTGCTTATAAGCCTCGCCCGTCTCCAGCACGTTCATCGGACCCTTGGCGGTGTGGAGCGTGTAGCGAATCTGGTAATGCGCGGCCTGGGCCAGTTGTTGCTGGATGGCGTCGTGCAACTGATAGCGTGCTTCGGGCTCCATCAAGCTGGCGTAAGGCGCACTGACCAGCGAGCACAGCTCTACCGCCGGCAGGCCGAAGTATCGCTCGCAGTTGGGATCGAGGAACAACAGCGCCCAGCTCGCTTCATTCAGCCGTTCGAAACGCAGCATACCGAGCCGCGAGGGCACCGGTAACTGCGTCACTACCTCGGCCGCCATACGGCTGGCGGCATCGGGTTGGCTTTTCATGGGGAAACTCGCTTCGAAAATGCTGATCGCGCCGGGCTGACGCCCTCGTTATTACGGATTGGCGCAAGGTTGCATCATTGCGGCACCGGCTGACAAGAGAGATGAAGGCCAAGTGCTATAAACCTTTTATCGGCTGACGAGAGGATTTCTCCAGTCGCCGGCCGATCAGAGGGCATGGAGGATCATTGCAGTGGGATATCGACCGTCTGCAAGGGGTTGCCGTCCCGGTCATGGAAGGTGACTTGAAGGCTCTGGGTCGTGACATGCAGGCAGGCGAAGTTGTCCTGGCTCACCACTTTGCTGGTCAGTTCATAGCGGTACTGACCGCTTTGGGTACGGGCCATGGGCCTGTGGAAAATAAAATCCGAGGCTTTTGCAAAAGGCAGCAATTTACTGTTGTAGAACGGTGAGGAAACGACGGTGTTGACCTCGAAATCAGGATCCTCGCTGTGACGCAGGCGGCTGGTCATGGAGCCGTGGACATCGCCCGAGACGAAAATCACGTTTTTGATCCGATGGCGGCGTATGGTTTCCAGCAGGCGCAGGCGTTGTTCCGGGAAGGCCTGCCAGGCGTCGCCGTCATCGTGCTTGCTGTCAGGGAAGAACATGACGCTGGTCACGACGAGTTTGACCCTGGCGGGGCTGTCGATGAGCCATTGGAGCAGGGACTGTTCCTGTTCTTCGTCGAAGATGCGCCGGTCATTCGCTGACAGGTTGCGTTGCGTCCGGCTGTCGGTGACGAACCATTGGATATCGCCGTGGGAGAAGGTGTACCAGTAGCGGGTTAACGACTTGTGTAATGTTCCGTCGCTCGACAGTTCATGGGCTGGCCCGTGGCTGGCCTGATAAAGCCCATAAGCGCCCATGGCATTTGCGTAGAGGATGTCGTCGTTGACGGTTTTCCTGGCGGGCCAGTTGTCTTCGATCTCATGGTCGTCAAGGATCATGTAGGTAGGGACGCCAGACATCAGTTTCCGGATATGCGGCTGGGTAAATACCGTTCGGTATCTGAAAAGGATGTTCTGATAGGTTCGGTCCGGTCCGATGACATTCAGGTCATCCAGATAAACCTGATCGCCGGTCATCAATACCGCGCTGATCGGTGGGTTGGCCTGCGCCACGAGGCGGTTGATGCCGGCAAAGGTGCGGTCGCCAAGCCCAGGTAGCAATGGGATGCCGGCGGCGATTCGCAAGTAGCGACAAGAGCCCACGATATAAGCGCGTGGCGCATCGGTTTTGCTGGCCGGCGTGCGTAGGCAGTAGGTGGTCCCGGGCCATTGCAGCGGCAATTCCAGGACGGTTTCCACGGTATGGGTCGGGCTCAGGGGGCTGAACCAGCCGGCCTGGTACTCGTAGGCGGTATCGGGTTGAAGGCCTTTCAACACGATGACATCGGACATGTCGCGGTAGGCCTTCAATTGGACAAAATGCCCTTTCGACCAGCGTGTATCGCCCTGGCGCCGGTGGCGAATACCGGCAAATACCCGGTTGTTGTCGTGATCGCCGCGCAGGAATATCCGGGCGTGGTCCGTTGTCGTGTGGCCGACAATGGGGCCAACGGTAGGTTTGAACATATTCGAATCCATTCGAAGTTTCAGCAGTGGGGGCAAACATCAAGTTGCCTTGAGGCTCCGATGCTAAAGCTCGATGCAGGATAAATATTGATCGAGGAGAGGGCGCAAGTTGTGGGTAATGACTAACAGGGGGCGTAGTCATTTCAAGCTTGTGAGGTAGGAAAGTTGCCGCGCTGCCTGATCTTCCGCCATCGCGAGCTCATCCAGCATCCAGGCAAAAAAAGCCCCGCCAAACGGGCGGGGTTGAGGTACGAGCGTGGCGCTCGGAAAGCAGTGCTCCGAACGGCCCTCCCCAAGGGAGGGCCGTGCGGAGTTACAGCAGGATGGTGCGGATGTCGCCCAGCAGGTCGCTCAGACGCTTGGTGAAGCGTGCAGCGGCGGCGCCGTTGATCACACGGTGATCGTAGGACAGCGACAGTGGCAGCATCAGCTTCGGCTGGAAGGCCTTGCCGTCCCAGACAGGCTGGATGGTGGCCTTGGAAACACCCAGGATCGCCACTTCCGGCGCGTTGACGATCGGCGTGAAGCCGGTGCCGCCAATGTGGCCGAGGCTGGAGATGGTGAAGCAGGCGCCTTGCATGTCGTCGGCGGTGAGCTTCTTGTTCCGGGCTTTTTCGGCCAGGGCAGCAGCTTCGGCAGCCAGTTGCAAGAGGCTCTTCTGGTCGACGTTGCGGATGACCGGTACCAGCAGGCCTTCCGGGGTGTCGACGGCAAAGCCGATGTGCACGTATTTCTTGCGGATCACAGCCTTGCCGCTTGGGGCCAGCGAACTGTTGAAGTCCGGCAGTTCCTTGAGCAGGTGCGCGCAGGCCTTGAGCAGCAGCGGCAGCACGGTCAGCTTCACGCCGGCCTTTTCCGCCACGGCTTTCTGCGCAACGCGGAAAGCTTCCAGCTCGGTGATGTCGGCCTGGTCGAACTGAGTCACGTGCGGGATGTTCAGCCAACTGCGATGCAGGCTCGACGCGCCGATCTGCATCAGGCGAGTCATGGCCACTTCTTCGGTTTCGCCGAAGCGGCTGAAGTCCACCGCCGGGATCGGCGGAATGCCCGCGCCGCCAGTGGCGCCTTCGGCCGGTGCGTTCCTGGCCTTCTGCATCATGGCCTTGACGTAGGCTTGCACGTCTTCTTTCAACACACGACCGTGAGGGCCGCTTGGGCCGACGGCGGACAGTTCGACACCGAATTCACGGGCCAGCTGACGCACCGCAGGGCCGGCGTGCACCTTGGCACCGCTTGGCGCAGGCGCGGCGGCGACTGGGGCAGGCGCTGCTTCGGCCTTGGCGGCTGGTGCGGCAGCAGCCGGAGCCGGAGCGGCTTCGGTCTTGGCTGCGGGTGCCGCGGCCTGGGCTGGCGCGGCCGGAGCGGCGGCACCGGCTACTTTCAACTTCAGGATCAGGTCACCGGTGCCGACTTCGTCTTCCAGCTTGATCTCGACGCTTTCCACCACACCGGCGGCCGGCGATGGGATTTCCATGCTGGCCTTGTCGGATTCCAGGGTGATCAGCGACTGGTCGGCTTCGACGGTGTCGCCGGCCTTGACCAGTACTTCGATGATCTTGGCCTTGCCCGACGAACCGATGTCCGGAACGTGAATGTCCTGGACCGTGGCCGCCGCAGGCGCAGCAGCCGGAGCGGGAGCCGCCTCGGCAGCCGGTGCCGGGGCGGGCTTTTCAGCTGCCGCCGGGGCTGCTGCAGGGGCGGCCGCTTCAGGTGCCGCAGCGGCGCCCTCGACTTCCAGCTCCAGCAGTTCGTCGCCTTCTTTCAGGCGATCGCCCAGCTTCACTTTCAGGCTCTTGATCACACCGGCTTTCGGCGCAGGCACTTCCATGCTGGCCTTGTCCGATTCAAGTGTCAGGATGCTCTGGTCGGCTTCGATACGGTCGCCGACCTTCACAAACAGTTCAATTACTTCACCTTCACCGCTGCCGATGTCAGGTACGCGAATGAGTTCGCTCACGAAAATTCTCCTCAGCAGTCCAGTGGGTTGCGTTTTTCCGGATCGATGCCGAACTTGGCGATGGCTTCGGCCACCACTTTAGGTTCGATATCGCCACGGTCAGCCAGGGCTTCCAGGGCTGCCAACACAACGAACTTACGGTCGACTTCGAAGAAGTGACGCAGCTTCTTGCGGCTGTCGCTACGGCCGAAACCGTCGGTGCCCAGCACTTTGAATTCCTTGGAAGGAACCCACTGGCGGATCTGTTCGGCGAACAGCTTCATGTAGTCGGTAGACGCGATGACCGGACCTTTGCGGCCGTTCAGGCACTCTTCGACGTAGCTCAGCTTTGGCTTCTGGCCGGGGTGCAGGCGGTTGCTGCGCTCTACGGCCAGGCCATCGCGACGCAGTTCGTTGAAGCTGGTGACGCTCCAGACGTCGGCGCCGACGTTGAACTCTTCACGCAGGATCTTCGCTGCCTCGCGCACTTCGCGCAGGATGGTGCCCGAGCCCATCAACTGGACGTGGTGCGCCGCTTCGCGGGTGTCTTCTTCGAGCAGGTACATGCCCTTGACGATGCCTGCCTCGACGCCGGCCGGCATGGCTGGCTGCTGGTAGGACTCGTTCATTACGGTGATGTAGTAGAAGACATCCTGTTGTTCTTCGGTCATCTTCTTCATGCCGTCCTGGATGATCACCGCCAGCTCGTAGCCATAGGTCGGATCATAGGTGCGGCAGTTCGGGATGGTCCCGGCCAGCATGTGGCTATGGCCGTCTTCGTGCTGCAGGCCTTCACCGTTCAGCGTGGTCCGGCCTGCGGTGCCGCCGATCAGGAAGCCGCGGGTACGGCTGTCGCCGGCCGCCCAGGCCAGGTCGCCGATACGCTGGAAGCCGAACATCGAGTAGAAGATGTAGAACGGCAGCATCGGCTGGTTGTGGCTGGAGTACGAAGTACCGGCGGCAATGAAGGAGCTCATGGCACCTGCTTCGTTGATGCCTTCTTCGAGGATCTGGCCCTTCTTGTCTTCGCGGTAGAACATCACCTGGTCTTTATCGACTGGCTCGTAGAGCTGGCCGACGGACGAGTAGATGCCCAACTGGCGGAACATGCCTTCCATACCGAAGGTACGGGCTTCGTCCGGGATGATCGGAACGATGCGCTGGCCGATTTCCTTGTCCTTGACCAGTTGCGCGAGGATCCGCACGAAAGCCATGGTGGTGGAGATTTCACGGTCGCCCGAGCCGTCCAGGATCGCCTTGAGGGTCTCCAGTGGTGGGGTCGGAACGCTGAAGCTCTTGGCGCGACGCTGCGGCACGAAACCGCCCAGTGCGGCACGGCGCTCGGCCAGGTAACGGGCTTCGGCGCTGCCTTCTTCAGGCTTGAAGAACGGCAGGTTTTCCAGCTCGCTGTCCTTGACCGGAATGTCGAAGCGGTCGCGGAACAACTTCAGGCTGTCGACATCGACTTTCTTGGTGTTGTGCGCGGTGTTCTTCGCTTCGCCGGCGCCGGTGCCATAACCCTTGATGGTCTTGGCCAGGATGACGGTTGGTTGTTCCTTGTGGTTGACCGCTTCGTGGTACGCCGCATAGACCTTGTACGGGTCGTGGCCGCCACGGTTGAGTTTCCAGATCTCGTCGTCGGACAAGTCGGCAACCA
The DNA here is from genome assembly GCF_900119205.1 of Pseudomonas sp. NFACC16-2. Lineage (NCBI taxonomy): Bacteria > Pseudomonadati > Pseudomonadota > Gammaproteobacteria > Pseudomonadales > Pseudomonadaceae > Pseudomonas > Pseudomonas sp. NFACC16-2. The sequence continues at coordinate 54,378 of NZ_FPIX01000002.1, forward strand.
TCGCCTTGAGTTCAGGCGTGTTGAAGAAGTGCTCACGGACGAACGCGCCGTCCTTGGCCTTGTAGTTCTGGTACTCGCCGTCGATGACTTCGTCCATGCGACGTTGCAGGATGCCGTCGACGTCCTTGGCCAGCAGTGGGTCCCAGAAACGGCCCCAGATGACTTTGTTGACGTTCCATTGGGCGCCACGGAACACGCCTTCGAGTTCCTGGATGATCTTGCCGTTGCCGCGAACCGGGCCGTCGAGGCGCTGCAGGTTGCAGTTGATGACGAAGATCAGGTTGTCCAGCTTCTCGCGGCCGGCCAGGGAAATCGCGCCCAGGGATTCCGGCTCGTCGCACTCGCCGTCACCCATGAAGCACCAGACTTTCTGCTTGCCTGGCTGGATGAAGCCACGGGCTTCCAGGTACTTCATGAAGCGTGCCTGGTAGATCGCCTGGATCGGGCCCAGGCCCATGGAAACGGTCGGGAACTGCCAGAAGTCCGGCATCAGCCAAGGGTGCGGGTACGAAGACAGGCCGTTGCCGTCCACTTCCTGGCGGAAGTTGTTCATCTGGTCTTCGGAGATGCGGCCTTCCATGAACGCACGGGCGTAGACGCCTGGCGATGCGTGGCCCTGGAAGTAGATCAGGTCGCCGCCGTGTTCGTCGGTCGGGGCCTGGAAGAAGTAGTTGAAGCCGATGTCATACAGCGTCGCGCTGGAGGCGAAGCTGGAGATGTGACCGCCCAGGTCAGAATCTTTCAGGTTGGTACGCATGACCATGGCCAACGCGTTCCAGCGTACCAGCGAGCGAATGCGGCGTTCCATGAACAGGTCGCCAGGCATGCGTGCTTCGTGGGTAACGGGGATCGTGTTGCGGTACGGCGTGGTGATGGCGTAGGGCAGTTGCGAACCGCTGCGGGTCGCGAGTTCGCCCATACGGGTCATCAGGTAATGAGCACGGTCTTCGCCTTCTTTGTCGAGAACCGATTCCAGGGCGTCCAGCCATTCCTGGGTTTCGACGGGATCGAGGTCTTGCATGGCTTGCTCCAGGGCGGAAAGGCTACCAGAATCGGTTGCCTGAGTTTGCGACTGGCCTTGTGGGCAGACGATATAAATTCTTGGATTGCCGAAGGTTGTTTCGGCGGCGTGTAGTTTTACTACAAATCGTCGACCGTTTCAGCCTTTCGAATGTATAGACGAGTAGTAAAACTACACATGAGCGGCTCATGGCCCCTCGTTTCGTTGTGAGAATAATCGTTACTGTTGGTCATTAGCCAACCCGAACAGGTAAAAACTTGATGCCGGCTGCCAATAAAATCAGATTTTCAGCTATTTATCATCTTTGTTCGACAGTCGATCAGGTAGTGTATTTGGAAAAAACACTACATCCAGCCTCTCCCGCGCCGATCAAGGATAGACCATGAGCCTGCCCTCGCTTGTCCCAATATCGGAAACAGTGCCGGCCATTCTCCAGTCATTGGTCAGTCGTGCCGAGCAGTCGTTCCGTGCGGTGGTCGCCTTGCTCGACGACGATCATGGGCTGTCGACCTGGACCCCGCAGCGCTGGGAGGCGTTCAGCCGTATTGCCGCCGCCAGCGACTTTGTCATCGAGCAGAGTCTCCGCGACCCGGTAATGCTGCTGGAGCTGGTGCGCAGCGGCGAGCTGGACCGCAGCCTGGCGCCCGGTGAACTGTGCGCGCAGATCGGTGCCGCCGTGCAGGCCGCCGAAACCGAAGACGAACTGGGCCGCGTCCTGCGCCGCCAGCGAACCCGCCAGCAGGTACGGATCATCTGGCGTGACCTGACCCGCCAGGCCGACCTGGTCCAGACCTGCCGCGACCTCTCGGACATGGCCGACACCTGCATCGACCAGGCCTATCAATGGTTGTACCAGCGCCTCAGCCAGCAATTCGGCACACCCACCGGACGGCGCAGCGGCGAGCCGCAGCAGATGGTCATCCTGGGCATGGGCAAGCTGGGTGCCGTGGAACTGAACCTGTCGTCGGACATCGACCTGATCTTCGCCTACCCCGAGGGCGGTGAAACCGTTGGCGTCAAGCGACCACTGGATAACCAGGAGTTTTTCATCCGTGTCGGCCAGCGCCTGATCAAGGCCCTGGACCCGATGACCGTCGACGGTTTTGTGTTCCGCGTCGACATGCGCCTGCGCCCTTATGGCTCAGCCGGGGCGCTGGTGCTGAGCTTCAATGCCCTGGAGCAGTATTACCAGGACCAGGGTCGCGACTGGGAACGCTACGCCATGATCAAGGCGCGTGTGGTGGCGGGCGACCAGGTGGCGGGTGCGCAATTGCTCGACATGCTGCGCCCGTTCGTCTATCGCCGTTACCTGGATTTTTCCGCCATCGAAGCGCTGCGCACCATGAAGCAGCTGATCCAGCAGGAGGTGCGGCGCAAGGGCATGGCCGACAACATCAAGCTGGGCTCGGGCGGCATTCGTGAGGTGGAGTTCATTGCCCAGGCGTTCCAACTGATCCATGGCGGCCGCGACCTGAGCTTGCAGCAGCGTCCACTGCTCAAGGTGTTGGGGACACTGGAAGGTCAGGGTTATCTGCCGGCCAAGGTGATCGACGAGCTGCGCCAAGGCTATGAATTCCTGCGTTATACCGAACATGCGATCCAGGCCATCGCCGATCGCCAGACCCAGATGTTGCCGGACAACCCGCAGGATCAGGCGCGCATTGCGTTCATGCTGGGTTTTGCCGACTGGTCGGCCTTTCACGAGCAATTGATGTACTGGCGAGGGCGTGTGGCCTGGCATTTCGGCCAGGTCATCGCCGACCCGGATGAAGAGGCGGGTGGCGAAAGCGAAGTCGTGGTGGGCGGTGAATGGTTGCCGTTGTGGGAAGACAGCCAGGATGAAGGGGCGGCGTGCCGTCAGTTGGAGGAGGGCGGCTTCGTCGATGCACCCAAAGCCCTCAAGGCCTTGGCTGCACTGCGCGGCAGCCCGCAACTGCGCGCCATGCAGCGCCTGGGACGCGAGCGTCTGGATGCCTTCATTCCACGCCTGCTGGCCCAAGCCGTGGAACATGCCGATCCAGACCTGGTGCTGGAGCGGGTGCTGCCCTTGGTCGAAGCGGTAGCCCGCCGCTCGGCCTACCTGGTGTTGTTGACGGAAAACCCTGGCGCCCTGCGTCGTTTGCTGACGTTGTGCGCGGCGAGCCCGTGGATTGCTGAACAAATCACCCGTTTCCCCTTGCTGCTCGATGAATTGCTCAATGAGGGCCGGCTGTTCAAGCCGCCCTTGGCGCCGGAGTTGGCGGCAGAGTTGCGTGAGCGCCTGACGCGCATCCCCGAGGATGACCTTGAGCAACAAATGGAGGCGCTTCGGCATTTCAAGTTGGCGCACCGCCTGCGGGTGGCCGCCTCGGAAATCGCCGGCAGCCTGCCGCTGATGAAAGTCAGCGATTACCTGACCTGGCTGGCCGAGGCGATTCTCGAACAAGTGTTGGCCCTGGCCTGGCGCCAGACGGCCGCCAAGCACGGCGTGCCATTGCGCACCGATGGCAGCCTGTGCGATCCGGGCTTCATTATTGTCGGTTATGGGAAAGTCGGCGGCCTGGAATTGGGGCATGGTTCCGACCTGGACCTGGTGTTCATCCACGATGGCGACCCGCACGCGGAAACCGACGGTCCCAAACCCATCGATGGCGCGCAGTTCTTCACCCGGCTCGGCCAGCGGATCATTCACCTGCTGACCGCGCAGACCAACTCCGGGCAGTTGTATGAAGTGGATATGCGCCTGCGGCCATCCGGGGCGTCGGGGTTGCTGGTCAGTTCACTCGGGGCGTTTGCCCGTTACCAGGAGAATGAAGCCTGGACCTGGGAGCATCAGGCGTTGGTGCGGGCGCGAGTGCTGGTGGGTAGCCAGGACGTGGGCCAGGCGTTCGAGAAGGTTCGCGTCCAGGTGTTGGGACGCAAGCGTGACTTGCCGACGCTGCGCCAGGAGGTCAGCGAGATGCGCGCCAAGATGCGCGACAACCTTGGCAGCAAGGCCACCGCCGCCGGGACCGCGCCGAATGCCTTCGAGGCCTCGGCGCCCTTCGACCTCAAGCAGGATGCCGGAGGTATCGTCGATATTGAATTTATGGTGCAATACGCGGCCCTGGCGTGGTCCGAGGAACACCCATCGCTGGTGCGCTACACCGATAACATCCGCATTCTGGACGGGTTGCAGGAGGTTGGGTTGATGTCGGCCGAAGATGCCACGCTGTTGCGCGAAGCCTACAAAGCCTACCGCTCTGCCGCTCACCGCCAGGCCTTGCAGAAAGATGCCGGGGTGATCGCAGGCGACCAGTTCGTGGAGGAGCGCCAACAGGTGCTGAGGATCTGGCGCGAGCTGGGGTTGAGCTGAAGCTTAAAACGTGGGAGCGGGCTTGCTCGCGATAGCGGAATGTCAGGCAGCATGGATGTTGAATGTTATGGCCCTATCGCGAGCAAGCTCGCCCCCACAGTTGTAGATTGAAGGCAACAGGCAACGACCTAAGCCACAGTGATTCTCGAGGCGGGGAGGCGTAGGCCTCCCCGTAGCGTTTTTGGAAACCACATGAATATTCTGATCGTTGGGCCCAGCTGGGTCGGTGACATGGTGATGGCGCAGACACTGTTCCAGTGCCTGAAACAGCGTCATCCGCAGTGCGAAATCGACGTCCTGGCCCCCGAGTGGAGCCGGCCGATCCTTGAGCGTATGCCCGAGGTACGCAAGGCCTTGAGCTTCCCGCTCGGCCACGGCGTGCTGGAGCTGGCGACCCGTCGGCGCATTGGCAAATCCCTGGCCGGTCAGTACGACCAGGCGATTGTGTTGCCCAATTCGTTGAAATCGGCACTGGTGCCGTTTTTCGCAGGCATCCCCAAGCGCACCGGCTGGCGTGGCGAGTTTCGCTACGGCCTGCTCAACGATGTGCGCACGCTGGACAAAGAGCGCTACCCGCTGATGATCGAGCGCTTCATGGCCCTGGCCTACGAACCTGGGACCGAGTTGCCCAAGCCGTATCCACGACCGAGCCTGCAGATCGACCCGCTCACCCGCGAAGCGGCGCTGGCCAAGTTCGGCCTGAGCCTGGACCGTCCGGTATTGGCCCTGTGTCCGGGGGCCGAGTTCGGCGAGTCCAAGCGCTGGCCGGCCGAGCATTACGCCCAGGTTGCCGAGGCGAAGATTCGCGAAGGCTGGCAGGTCTGGCTGTTCGGCTCGAAAAAAGATCATCCGGTGGGCGAGGACATCCGCTCTCGGCTGATCCCCGGCCTTCGGGAAGAATCGGTAAACCTCAGCGGCGACACGTCCCTGGCCGAGGCCATCGACCTGTTGTCCTGCGCCGATTCGGTGGTCTCCAACGACTCCGGCCTGATGCACGTGGCCGCGGCCCTGAACCGCCCATTGGTGGCGGTCTACGGTTCCACCTCGCCGGGCTTTACGCCACCGTTGGCCGACCAGGTCGAAGTCGTGCGCCTGGGCATCGAGTGCAGTCCGTGCTTCGACCGCACCTGTCGCTTCGGTCATTACAATTGCCTGCGCCAGCTCATGCCGTCGTCGGTGAACGAGGCCCTGGAGCGTCTGCAGGGCACACCCGTGGAGGTTCGGTAACTTGCGGGTATTGCTGATCAAGACCTCTTCGCTGGGGGATGTGGTCCACACCCTGCCGGCGCTGACCGACGCGGCGCGGGCGATTCCTGGCATCAAGTTCGATTGGGTGGTGGAAGAAGGCTTTGCCGAAATCCCCACCTGGCACCCGGCCGTGGGCAAAGTCGTTCCGGTAGCGATCCGTCGCTGGCGCAAGAGCCTCTGGCACACCATCAAGAGTGGCGAATGGCGACGCTTCAAGCAGAGCGTGCGGGCCGAAAAATACGATCTGGTCATCGACGCCCAAGGCCTGCTGAAAAGCGCCTGGCTGACCCGCTACGTCAAGGCCCCGGTGGCCGGTCTGGATAAAGATTCGGCGCGTGAGCCCCTGGCGGCGCGTTTTTATTCCCGGCGCCTGGCGGTCGCCCGTGGTCAGCATGCGGTCGAGCGCGTACGGCAGCTGTTTGCCCTGGCGCTGGGGTATGACTTGCCGCAGACGCTGGGTAACTATGGCCTCAACGTCGACCGATTGGTGGAATTGCCACGCCCCTATCCCTACGTGGTGTTCCTGCACGGCACGACCTGGGAGTCCAAGCATTGGCCCGAACTTTACTGGCGCCAGCTCACCGAACGCATGGGGCAGTTCGGCGTGGTGGTAAAACTGCCGTGGGGCAACCCCGCCGAAAAGGCCCGGGCCGAACGCATCGCCAACGGGTTGCGCAACGCCCTGGTGCTGCCGAAGCTGAACCTCGGCGGGATGGGCAAGGTGCTTGCCGGTGCCCAGGCCTGTGTGGCCGTGGACACCGGTCTTGGTCATCTGGCCGCGGCCCTGGACGTACCGACCATTTCGTTGCTCGGCCCGACCAATCCGGTGCTGACCGGCGCCTACGGCAAGGGCCAGATCCATCTCGCCAGCGATTTCCCCTGTGCGCCTTGCATGCAAAAGCAGTGCACTTACCCACCCACCGCCGAAGATGCCCGGCGGTTTGACCTGAAACGCGAGCAGCCCCTGTGCTTCACGCGTCTGAACCCCGAGCGTGTTGCCAGCCACCTGAGCACGTTATTGGCTGAGGAGCCGCGCTGATGCAATTGGCTTTTGTCCTTTATAAGTACTTCCCCTTCGGTGGCCTGCAGCGTGACTTCATGCGCATCGCCCTGGAGTGCCAGCAGCGCGGTCATCAGATCCGTGTCTACACGCTGATATGGGAAGGTGACGTGCCGCCCGGCTTCGAAGTGCTGGTCGCGCCGGTCAAGGCGCTGTTCAACCATCGCCGCAACGAGAAACTCAGCGCGTGGATGGAGGCGGACCTGGCCAAGCGTCCGGTGGATCGTCTGATCGGCTTCAACAAAATGCCCGGCCTGGACGTGTACTACGCCGCCGACGGCTGCTTCGAAGACAAGGCGCAGAACCTGCGTAATTCGCTGTATCGGCGCTGGGGCCGCTACCGGCATTTCGCCGAGTACGAGCGGGCGGTGTTCGCCAAGGATGCCAAGACCGACGTGCTGATGATTTCCGAAGTCCAGCAGCCACTGTTCATCAAGCACTACGGCACACCGCTTGAGCGCTTTCACCTGCTGCCGCCGGGCATCGCCCTGGACCGGCGTCGGCCCGCCGACGCCGACGAGATCCGTGCGGCGTTCCGGGCCGAATTCGAATTGGCCGATGACGACCTGCTGCTGGTGCAGATCGGTTCCGGGTTCAAGACCAAGGGCGTGGATCGCAGCCTCAAGGCCCTGGCCGCGCTGCCCGCCGAATTGAGAAAACGCACCCGGCTGTTTGTAATTGGCCAGGACGACCCCAAGGTATTCCAACTGCAGAGCGTCGCACTGGGGCTCGGTGATAATGTGCGGTTCCTCAAGGGGCGCAGCGACATCCCGCGTTTCCTGCTGGGTGCCGACCTGTTGATCCATCCGGCCTACAACGAGAACACCGGCACCGTACTGCTCGAAGCGCTGGTGGCCGGATTGCCGGTGCTGGTCAGCGCGGTGTGCGGGTACGCCCATTACATCGCCGAGGCCGACAGCGGCCTGGTGCTCGACGAGCCGTTCGAACAAGCGCAGCTCACCGAGTACCTGGGTCGCATGTTGAACGATGCCGATGCCCGGGCGGCCTGGGGCCGCAACGGTCTGGCCTTCGCCGAGACGGCCGACCTCTACAGCATGCCGCAGCACGCGGCCGATGTGATTTTGGCGGAGCACGCGCAATGAAGTTGATGCTGGCCGAACCGTTCAAGAGCCTTTGGGCCGGGCGCGATGCGTTCACCGAAGTCGAGGCGCTCAAGGGCGAGGTCTATCGTGAACTGGAAGCCCGGCGCACCTTGCGCACGGAGGTGGACGGTCGCGGCTTTTTCGTGAAGATCCACCGCGGCATCGGTTGGGGCGAGATCTTCAAGAACCTGTTCACCGCCAAGCTGCCGGTCCTCGGTGCGGGGCAGGAATGGAAAGCGATCCAGCGTTTGCAGGAAGTCGGCGTGCCGACCATGACCGCTGTCGCCTACGGCGAGAAGGGCAGCAATCCGGCGGACCAGCACTCGTTCATCGTCACCGAAGAGCTGGCGCCGACCGTCAGTCTCGAAGACTTCAGCATCGACTGGGTCAAGCAGCCGCCGCCACCGGCGCTCAAGCGTGCCCTGATCGCCGAAGTGGCGCGCATGACCGGCATGATGCACCGCGCCGGGGTCAACCATCGCGACTGCTACATCTGCCACTTCCTGCTGCACACCGACAAGCCGGTGACACCTGCCGACTTCAAGCTTTCGGTGATCGACCTGCACCGTGCCCAGACCCGTCCGGCCATTACCGCGCGCTGGCGCAACAAGGACCTGGCGGCGCTGTATTTCTCGGCGCTGGACATTGGCCTGACCCGGCGCGACAAATTGCGTTTTCTCAAGGGCTATTTCCAGCAGCCGTTGCGCCGGATCCTCGCTGAAGAGGCGTCGCTGCTGGCCTGGCTCGAGGGCAAGGCCAACAAGCTGTATGCCCGCAAGAAGCGATACGGGGACGCGCTCTGATGTCAGGTTGGACACTGGAACCGGCCTACGCCGACCTGGCGCAGGATTTCGGCAGCCTCGAGGCGGTCTTCGCGTTGCAAGGGGAGCGATTGACCCGTGATCCGTTGTCAGAGGTGATCCGGGTGCAGCGCAACGGTGTGAATTACTACGTCAAGCGCTACGTCGGGGCCGGCAAAGGCTTGCGGCGTTACCTGGGCAAGCCGCGGGTCAAGTCCGAATGGCAGAACCTCAAGCGCTTCGCCAAATGGGGCATTCCCACCGCCGAAGTCGTGGGCTGGGGCTTGGAGCGAAGCGGGGCGACCTATGCCCGTGGCGCGATGATCACCCGCGAACTGCCGCATACCGAAGACCTCTCGGCGCTGGCCGAGCGTCGCGATCCGAGGCTGGCCGACCGCGCCTGGGTTGACGGCGTGAGTCGGCAACTGGCCGGTTACACACGGACCATGCACGAGCAGCGCTTCACCCATAATGATCTGAAATGGCGCAACCTGCTGGTCGATGACCAGGCGAAGCTGTTCCTGATCGACTGCCCGAACGGCGACTTCTGGCGCGGCTTCTGGCTCAAGTACCGCATCACCAAGGATTTGGCGTGCCTGGACAAAGTGGCCAAGTATCACTTGTCGGCCACGCAGCGCCTGCGGTTCTACCTGCAATACCGCCAGCGCGACCGGCTCGATGCATGCGACAAGAAACGCATCCGTCACGTGGTGAGATTTTTCGAGGGGCGTGAATGACTGATTTTCTGGCCGCTGAAGACCGGGCGTTGTTGCAACGTCATGGCCTGGACAGCTTCGAGGCCTTGTGGGCGCGGCAACTGGACGCGGTGGACGAACCCAATACCTTGGGTGACGGCTGGAGCAGTGTGTTCCGGCTGGACCTGGAGGGGCAGGGGTATTACCTCAAGCGCCAGAGCAATTACCTGACCCGGACCTTGTCCCACCCGTTTGGCGAGCCAAGTTTCTCTCGGGAGTTTCGCAACATCAGCCGTTATCGCCAGCTGGGCATTCCGGCCCTGCAAGCGGTGTTCTATGGTCAGCGCAAGGTAAACGGTGAGGTGCGGGCGATCCTGCTGACCCGTGCCCTGGACGGCTGGGATGACCTGGATTCACTGGTGCAGCGCTGGTCGAGCCTGACGGCGGCGCAACGCACCACCATCCTCGGCGCCTGTGGTTTGCTGGCGCGGCGGCTGCACGGCATGCATCAGGTGCACGGTTGTTTCTATCCAAAACACATCTTCCTGCAAGCCACCGCTGACGGTTATCAGGCGCAATTGATCGACCTGGAAAAGACCCGGCCGTTATTGTTCGGCCTGCGTGATCGGGTCAAGGACCTGGAGCCTTTGCTGCGTCGCGCCTCTGTCTGGAGCGAGGCCGATGTGCGCCAGCTGCTGTCCAGTTATCTGGACCAGCCGCTCGACAGCGGGCTGGTCGACCGCTGGATGACCCGTCTGAACGCTCGGCGCAGCCACAAGGAAACCCGTTGATGCATCTGTCCGAATTGAAAAATGCCGGTCGCAGCCCCAGCCTGCCCCTGAGCCTGGAGCTGGCCGATGCCGCCGGCCCGGCGAAGTTGCAGCTGCTTTCGCTGTTGCGGGTGTTGCCGGGGCAACGTTACGTTGGCGCGGGCGTCTGGCGTGGCCGGCCGGTATTGGCCAAATTATTGGTGGGCAGCAAGGCCGCCCGGCATTTCCAGCGGGAACTGCAAGGCGTGCGCCTGCTGGCGGAGCAGGGGCTGACCACGCCGTTGTTGCTGGCCGATGGCCTGAAAGAGGGGGAAGGCGGCTGGTTGTTGTTCGAATTGCTCGAAGGCGCCGAGAGCCTGGGCGATGCCTGGACACAGGTCGAACACCTGCCATTACTGGCCGACGAACAGACGGCGGTGCTGGCCGAAGCCCTGGGCGCTATCGCGCAATTGCACAGCAAAGGCCTATGGCAGCAAGACCTGCACCTGGACAATCTGCTGCGTCACGACGGCAAGCTCTACTTGATCGACGGCGCCGGCATCCGCGCTGAAACCCCAGGCCAACCGCTGTCGCGGCAGAAAGTCCTGGAGAACCTGGGAGTGTTTTTCGCTCAGCTTCCCAAAGCCCTCCAGCCGTTCAATGAAGAGCTGTTGGTGCATTACCTGCTGGGCAACGCCGAACACGCGCTGCCCATGGAAGCGCTGCAAAAACAGATCGACAAGGTGCAAGTCTGGCGCCTTAAGGATTTTCTCGCGAAAGTCGGGCGCGAGTGCAGCCTGTTCAGCGTGCAACGCGGGGCGTTTGGCCTGCGGGCGATCCGCCGTGATGAAGAAGCGGCCATGACACCGGTGCTGGAACAGGCCGATGCATTGCTCGACCAGGGACACCTGTACAAGACTGGCGGCGCGGCCAGTGTCGGCAAAGTCGAGGTGAACGGTCGCACCTTGGTGATCAAGCGCTACAACATCAAGAACTTCGCCCATTGGCTCAAGCGCTTCTGGCGCCCCAGTCGCGCCTGGCACTCCTGGCGCGAAGGCCATCGCCTGGCCTTTCTCGGCATCGCCACGCCCAAGCCCCTGGCTCTGCTGGAAAAGCGTTTCCTGTGGCTGCGTCGCGGTGCGTACCTGGTGACCGAATACCTGTCCGGGCCCGACATCATCGAGCGTTTTGCTCCCTACGTGGAAAACGGTGACGCCCCCGAGACGGAATTGCTGGCGCTGGATCGCTTGTTCGCGGACCTCATCCGCGAACGCATCAGTCACGGCGACTTCAAGGGCCACAACCTGTTCTGGCAGCAAGACCGCTGGGCGTTGATCGACCTCGACTCGATGTGCCAACACCGCACCCATGCCAGCTTCGCCCAGGCCTACGCCCGTGATCGCGCGCGGTTCATGCGTAATTGGCCTGAGGACAGTGGGTTGTATCGGGTGATTGATCAGCGGTTGCCTAGAGAGGCCGATAGCGTCTCCTCCTAGTGGGCAATGTATTTCGGCAGTCGGATACAGCTTTTGTGGCGAGGGGATTTATCCCCGCTGGGCTGCGAAGCAGTCCCCAAATCGGCCACCTGGGTGTGTCAGGCTGATTGCGCTCAACTGGTTTTGGGGTCGCTGCGCAACCCAGCGGGGATAAATCCCCTCGCCACAAGTCCCAGGAGCCGGCTTGCCGTGGTCCCTCTAAGAAGTAGGCCCAAGCTTGCCGCTTGTCGCTAGAGGCTTAAGGCCGCATTTAAGCTATAATCCCGCCCTTTAGCTGCCCCGTGCCCTGGGCGCGCGGCACATCAATTTTTCGCGGCGCTTGTCGCCCGTATGCAGACATAAGAGGCTAGACCCCTGTGGCATTGACGATTCTTGGCCTGTCCGGCGCCCTTAGCCATGATCCTTCCGCTGCGTTGTACATTGACGGCAAGCTGATCGCAGCGGCCGAGGAAGAGCGCTTCGTACGCGATAAACATGCAAAGAACCGCATGCCCTACGAGTCGGCGAAGTTCTGCCTGGAGCAGGCCGGCATCAAGCCTTCCGACGTCGATGTAGTGGCGATCCCGTTTGCCCCGATCAGCCTGTTTGGCGAGGCGCGCTGGCATTATGCCAAGCGCTACTGGTACGCCCCGGACCGGGCCCTCGACGCGATCCTGATGGGCAACCGTCGCTACAAGCGCTATCGCCGCAAGATCGTCTGGTGCCTGGAGCAACTGGGCTTCGATCCGAAAAAAATCAAGATCGAGCCGGTCGAGCATCACCTGGCCCACGCCTCCAGCGCCTATCACTGCTCGGGCTTCCAGGAGAAAACCGCGATCCTGGGCATCGACGGCAAGGGCGAATACGCCACGACCTTCTTTGGCTATGGCGAAAACGGCAAGATCCACAAGATCAAGGAATTCTTCGACCCGGACTCCCTGGGCGGCCTCTACGGCGCGATCACCGAGTTCCTGGGCTTTGAAATGCTCGACGGTGAGTTCAAGGTCATGGGCATGGCGCCCTATGGCGATGCCAGCAAGTACGATTTCTCGCGCCTGGCTTCTTTTGAAAACGGCGAGCTGGTGATCAACACCGACTACGCCAACGTGATCGGCCTGCGTCGCTATAAAGAGAAGGGCAAGGGCTTCTACTTCTCGCCGAAGCTGATCGAATGGCTCGGCCCGAAACGTGAAGGCGACATCGCCGACGAGCCGTACATTCACTACGCGGCGAGCATGCAGGCGCTGTTCGAGAAGCTCGCGCTCCAGATGATCGACCACTACCTGGGCGACGTGCTCAAGGAAACCGGCAAGCTGGCCTTCGCGGGTGGCTGTGCGTTGAACGTCAAGTTGAACCAGAAAATCATCGCCCGTGACGACGTCAAGGAACTGTTCGTGCAACCGGCTTCCGGCGACGCCGGTACTGCCGTGGGTGCTGCGGCTTATGTGTCCCACGCCCGTGGCGTACCCGTAGAGAAGATGGAACACGTCTACCTCGGCCCGGCCTACAGCAACGAAGATGTGATCGCTGCATGCGCCCGTCATCCGAGCAAGCCTGCGTGGCGCAAGATCGACAACACCCCCGAGCGCATCGCCAGGATCATGGTCGACGGCAACCCTGTGGCCTGGTTCCAGGGGCGCATGGAGTTTGGTCCGCGGGCCTTGGGCGGTCGTTCGATCATCGGTTGCCCAAGTGCCAGCGGCGTGGCCGATCGCATCAACGAACAGATCAAGTTCCGCGAGCGCTGGAGGCCTTTCTGCCCGTCGATGCTCGACACCGTCGCGCCGCAGATGATCAAGGTCGACCACCCGGCGCCGTTCATGACGTTCACCTTCGAAGTGGCCGAAGAATGGAAAGCCCGCGTGCCGGAAGTCGTCCATGAAGATGGCACGTCCCGGGCCCAGGTGCTCAAGCGCGAGTACAACCCGCGCTACTACGACATGATGAAGGCCCTGGAAGTCCTGACCGGCAATGGCGTGTCGCTGAACACTTCGCTCAACCGTCGTGGCGAACCGATGATCTGCTCGCCGACCGACGCGCTGAACATGTTCTTCGGTTCCGACCTGCAGTACCTGATCATGGAAGACATCCTGGTGGTCAAAGACGGCGTGGACGCTTATGACTGAGACGTTGATCAGCGTTGTCATCCCTGCTTATAACTATGCCAAGACATTGCCGCGTGCGGTGGACTCTGTTGTGGCACAGTTGGGAGATGCCCCAGCTGAACTGCTGGTGATCGATGACGGCTCAACTGACACGACGCCACAAGTACTGGAACAGCTCCAGGCTGAACATGCGAATTGCTTTCGAGTTCTGCGTAAACCCAATGGTGGTCTATCTTCGGTTCGTAATCGCGGGATCGTGGAGGCACGAGGGCCATACATGATCTTCCTGGATGCCGATGATGAGATGGCTCCAGGCGCGCTGGCTGCCGTGGCCCAACATATCGCCAGTCATCCGGAGAGCCGGTTTATCATTGGTGGGCACTGGTCGGTATTTTCCGATGGGCGTCGGGTCCGGCATTGCGTAAAGCCCTTGCCCGCCACGCCGCGTGAGCGTGTGCGTGGTTACTTGCTGGACAAGAAAGTGATGTTGTCCAACGGCGCCTGCGTGATGCATCGCGATGTGTTTGCGCCGGGCAATTACCCCGAGCACTTGCGCAACGTCGAGGATATCCCAGTGTTTGCCCAGGTATTGGCGCGTTTCCCGTGCAGCGTTCTCGATCAGCCGCTGGCGCTGATCCATAAGCACGACGACAGTATGCGTCACGACCTCAAGCAAAGCCTGGCGGCGGGCGTGGGGATGGTTGACGAAGTATTTTCTCCTGCGCGGTTGCCTGAAATGCAGGACTTGCGCCAAGCTTTCCTGGCTCAGCGCTGCCTGTCGTTGTTCCGTGATTGCTACACCGCTGGCGACTATGTCAAGGCCAGGGCTTTTTATGTTCAAGCTGTGTGCACTGATATTCGTTCTCTCACGCGTTGGCCCTATACCCGCAAGGCCATTCGGTTGTTGTTCAAATGAGTGCGCCGTCGTCCGGCGAAGGAGTGCTCCAGGTCGATGGGCGCTGGGCGCAAAAGGCACGGGAGCTGGATCGTTATCGTTGGAAGTTGCTACGCGAGCGTCATGGTCGCTTTGGCAGCCTGCTGCGACTGGTTCGTGATGTGCTCGTCGATGTTGCTGTCGGGATACGCGCCAAAGCGTGCTTGAGTGGTTCGGTCGACCCCATGCACTGTGAGGTGCTGTTGCTGCATTCGGCCCCCAAGTCCATGGCATTGCAGCGCAAGAATATTTTGATCGAGGCCCTGCGCAAGCGCGGACACCATCTGAAGGAAGACGCTTTACGCTCGCCGTCGGATGCTTGCGCGCAGCGAATGCTTATGGCACCTGCGCAGTCTGTACCGCTGCGATATCTGGTATACGCGGCCCATGCCCAGTGGTTAGTGATGACCTATCAGCCCAAGGTGTTGATCAACGAGCGCAACGGTAGTCTCCATGCGCCATTTCTGCGCCTGGCATTGGCTGCGCGTGGCGCTCGACTGCTACATCTGGCCCACGCCGCGACGCTGGAGTCTTCTCGGCGTCTGGCGATGAACGACTTTGATTTCTACGGCGTCTTTGGGCGCAGTTCGCTTGTTGCCTTGCAAGAGCGAACATTGCGGTTTGGTGAGTCGACAGTCGTGCTGGTCGGTTCCTACCTGGTCGATGAAACCTATGATCTGCCTGTCGCTGACCCGGCGCTCCGAACGGTGTTGGTTTTGGGGGTTGGTCCTGATCGGGAGAAAGACTCGGGCTACCAGAACACCTATCAGCTATTGTGTGATTGGGCCGAGCGCAATCCGCACTATCGCGTACTGTTCAAGCGTCACCCGCGTAGCAAGGCGCAATTCTGGAGCGCTGCTGCTGAGCGGTTGGCCAACGTAGAACTGCTGGATATCACGTGCTCGCTGGCCCAGGCGCTGGCCCAGGCCAGCGTTGTGATCAATATCATGTCCAATGCCGGTATCGAGGCAGGGTTGGCGGGCCGGCCGGTGATCCATGTGAACGCGGGCAGTGATCAGGACATTTTTTCCCATTCGCTTTTTTTTGGGCCTCAAGTTCGTGATGAGCCTGAATTGTCCCGTCAGTTGCAGGCGCTTGAGTGCGACTACCAGGGGCATGTGGCCCGAGCCCGTCATTTCGCCGATTATCACTTGGTGCACGGTTCTCAGGGATTGGCGAAAACCGTTCAACTAGTCGATAACCTGTTGCACGACGTAGAGCCTGTGCGGGACTTCGAGACCTTCAGGCTGCCTGCAGTCGGTTGACCTCGGGGGGTAGATGGCTCAAGCGTTGAGCGCCAGCCTCACTTCCAGTTCATTGCACAGGCGTTGGTGGGTCAGGTAGTGCTCCAGGAACTGGTTGTCCTTGAGTAGCCAATCGCGCTCCTGCCGATAGCGCAACATATGCTTGAAATTGCGCAGGCGCAGGCCTTTGCGAAGCGGCTTGCGGTAGGTGCGCAGATCGGCAATGTCGATCAGTCCCAACGTGTTTTGCGGCGTCAATACGACGTTGCCCAGGTGCGCGGAGCGAAAGTAGATGCCGTTCTGATGCAACCGTGCAACGAACTCTCCCAATCGTGCCTGAAGATCCTCATTAGTATCCACGTTTAGCAGTTGGCGCAGGGTGTAGCCAGGCAGTGGCGTGTAATGGACGGCATCGCACTTGATGCTGGGGATGCGATAAACCTGGAGAATTTCCGGGCACTCGATGCCGCGTTCGCGCAGCGTTCGGCAGTTGTCGGCGAAGCGCTTGGCGTAAGGAGCCCAGAGCGCGGAGGTCAGCAGGCGTTTGCGACGAAACAGCTTGAGTATCGAGCCATCCGTCAGGCGCAGGACTTTATCCCCTTTACCATCGGCTTCGAGAACCTCGGCACCTTCGCGCAGGCTGAGATAAAGTGCATGGTCGAGCGTTTGCATCAGTGCTCCAAAAACTGGCCCGATGGATGGGCCGCCGGCTATGTTACCGCAGTGTGCATGCTGCAAAAACAGCTGTGGTATAGTCGCGCCACATTTCAAAGGATCCCGGCGCTGTCCATGGGGTCGCCTGGACTCTGTCACAGAGTGTTGGTTCTGATCCATGTTGCTATTCGCCATGCGTCGGCAGGCGTGTAGATGCTGCCTATCTTCTGGACACTCCATGACGACAATGCTGTTCATTTCCTTGGCCGCTCATCAAGGCCTTTATTTCAATCGGTTGCTCAACGAAACAGAACTACAAGGCAAAGTAGTTACCCCTTCACAGATGCCCTGGTTCGGCTCACTGCAGATATCCAGGATCCTTTCTCGCATCGACTGGGCGAGCCTGATCGAAGAGAAATGCGAGGAGCGTCGCGTCAAGAACAAGAGCAATGGCCGGCTTTACCGCCTGCTGTTACGTCTTGAACTCTTTGGGATGGCATTGCGGGCTCAGGCTTTGCTCAATCGTGAGCGTCCTGATGCATTGGTATTCTGGAATGGTTCCCATCGCTATTGCCGATTGCTGACGGCGCTGGCCCCGTCGAGTTGCAAGACGTTCTTTTTCGAGAATGGCCTGTTGCCCGATACCACGACGGTGGACCCCAAAGGCGTGAATTACCTGAATGCGGTTCCGCGTGAGGCCGATTTTTACCTCAACTATCCTTACCTCGTGCCTGAAAACCAGGCCGCACCAGTGCTGATCCCTCGTCCGCCTCGTACCACTGGCCCGGCACCCATTGCGCTGCCGCAGCAGTTCGTCTTTGTTCCGTTTCAGGATGACCGAGATAGCCAGGTTCGGCTGTTTTCTCCCTGGATCAGCAACATGCGCGAGATGTTTGCCTTGGGCGAACGACTGGCTAAAGAGACGGGGCTGACAGTGGTGTTCAAGGAGCATCCGTCCAGTCGAGAGACGTATCCAGAACTGCATGAGCGTACTGGTGATCGTGTGCTGTTCGCCAACGGTAACTCTACCCAGCAATTGATCGAGTCCAGTCTTTTTGTGATGACGATCAATTCGACGGTTGGCCTGGAAAGCCTGCTCCTGGGCAGGCCCGTGCTTACCTTAGGCCAAGCGTTTTTCAACATAGAGGGGCTGGTGATGCATGCCGACACCGCTGAACAGGCGGTGGAATTGGCGCGTGTGTTCCCGCGATGGCCGCTTGACGAGCAATTAAGACGTAACTTCCTGCACTACCTTGGCGAGCACTATTGCATTAAGGGGGGCTGGAAGAACGCAGATAGAGCTCAGTTACAACGAGTTGCCGATCGAATGCTGGGGAAAAGTTAAGTGATGTCAGAAATAAAAAGGTTTATTAGCAAGGATGTCCTGGCGGTGTGGGCATCCATCGGGCTCCTCATTTTGTTATGTGGCCCGTGGGTACTGCCGAGCAACAAACTCTATCACCAGATGTTGATTGTGCTGCTCTGGCTGCCCGCCTTGCTGGCGCTGTTTCATCGGGATTTTCGCCAGTTACTCAAACAGCCGGAGTGCATTTTTTTCCTCTTGTTCGTTGCCTGGACGTTCCTGGTATTGGCGGTCGAAGGGGGCGATAACGTCTTCGGCAAAGTCAAGGTGACATTCTATGTAGCCTTGACCCTGGCAGGCGTGTTGCTGGCGGCACAGAACCGCAAATGGCGGCTAGAGTCCATGTTGTTGTACGCATCGATTATCGGTGGTGTTTTTGCGGCCGCTTCTTGGGCATATTTTTATGGTCTATCCGCGCAATCTTTGCACTCCCGGGTGATCGCCATCGGCTTATGGGACACCGCGATCATGGCGGCGCACGCGGTGGGCGCCTTGGCAATCATGGGCGCGTTCACA
Source organism: Pseudomonas sp. NFACC16-2 (assembly GCF_900119205.1). NCBI lineage: Bacteria > Pseudomonadati > Pseudomonadota > Gammaproteobacteria > Pseudomonadales > Pseudomonadaceae > Pseudomonas > Pseudomonas sp. NFACC16-2. The sequence continues at coordinate 72,679 of NZ_FPIX01000002.1, forward strand.
CTGCGAACCAGGCGCTTTCCTCCTGTTGTGATGGCGTTGCTGCTAATCCCGGCGATCGGATATGCGCTGTTTCTGGGCTTCAGCCAAACGCGTGGTGTTTGGATCGGCTTGGCCGTCTGTTTTCTCGTTATGGCCGTAGCGCGACCGTCACGCCTGGGAGGCGGCCTAATCCTTCTGGGGGCGTTGGGAGTGGCGTGCATTGCTCTGTTCAAACCCGAGATTCTATTGCAGCGTGGTGTCTCTTACCGTCCCGAGCTATGGCGAGGTGGTATTCAGTTGATTCTGGACCACTGGGTGACGGGGCTGGGATTCAAAGAGTACCTGATACCGGTCCCTGAAATAGGAAGGTCCTTCAAACATCCCCATAACCTCTTTCTGGACGCCGGAGTGCGTCTCGGGGTGCCTGGTCTGCTGCTGTTCGGCTGGCTGTGGCTGGCGGCTGGCTGGCGCGGCTGGATTTCGCGAGCTCAGCCGCTGGGTCAAGTTTTGCTGGCACTCTGGGTTTTTTCCGGGACGTCGTTGATGACCGATGGCATCGGTCTCTGGCTCAAGCCGAACGCCGACTGGTTGGTCATGTGGTTGCCGATCGCCTTGAGTATTGTGTTGGCTGCTCGAGAGGGCGCTGAAACCAAAAGCTCCATCTAGAGCACTTCTATTTCTTGATGCTTTTGACGCGAAGGCGAATTGCTATCGCTGTGCTGTCCAGTCGTTCAGTCCTGACTGCGCCGGTGTTGTAATTCGTTCGCTGTTACAATCTAGACCTTGTCTCTTTTTCAAACGTCCGAGGCGCACCGAATGGCCAATATCGACCAGCAGTCGAGCATGACGATTTACTTGCGGTTGCTGAAATACGTGCTCCCGTATTGGGGTGCTTTCGCCATCAGTATTATCGGTTTCGTGCTGTTCGCATCCAGCCAGCCAATGCTGGCAGATATGCTCAAGCATTTTCTCGACGCTTTGCAGAAGCCCAACGACACTCAGTTCATGGGCGTTTCGCTGGTGCTCGGCGTGCCGCTGCTGATCGTGCTTATTGCCGTCTACCAAGGCATAGGCTCATTCCTGGGTAATTACTACCTGGCCAAGGTTGCCCGTGGTGTTGTCCACGACCTGCGTTGCGCCCTATTCGACAACCTTCTGACCCTGCCCAACCGTTACTTTGACAACCATAACTCCGGCCATCTGATCTCCCGTATTACCTATAACGTGACCATGGTCACCGGTGCCGCCACCGATGCGATCAAGGTGGTGATCCGTGAGGGCCTGACGGTGGTGTTCCTGTTCGGTTATTTGCTGTACAGCAACTGGAAGATGACGCTGGTATTGCTGGCGATTCTGCCGGTTATTGCCATTCTGGTGAGTAGCGCGAGCAAGAAATTTCGTAAACAGAGCAAGAAAATCCAGGTGGCGATGGGCGATGTGACCCACGTGGCCTCGGAGACGATCCAGGGCTACCGTGTGGTTCGCAGCTTTGGCGGTGAAAGTTACGAAATTGCGAGGTTCCACAAGGCCAGCGCCGACAATATGAATCGCAGCCTGGGCATGACTCGTACCCAGTCGATCTATACGCCAATGTTGCAACTGGTGATCTACATCGGCATGGCCGTGCTGATGTACCTGGTGCTTTATCTTCGCGGCGATGCTTCTGCTGGCGAGCTGGTTGCCTACATCACGGCTGCCGGTTTGTTGCCCAAGCCCATTCGTCAATTGTCGGAAGTCAGCGCCACGATCCAGAAAGGCTTGGCCGCAGCGGATAGCATTTTCGAGCAGCTCGACGAGGAACCGGAAGTCGATACGGGGACCAAGGAGATGGCCCGTGTCAACGGGCGTCTGGAAGTGCGTAACCTGAGCTTTCAGTATCCGGGTACCGAGAAGATCGTGCTCGATGACATTTCCTTTACGGCCGAAGAAGGTCAGATGATTGCTCTGGTGGGGCGTTCGGGCAGCGGAAAGTCGACCTTGGCCAACCTGATCCCGCGTTTCTATCACCATGACCGAGGCCAGATCCTGCTCGATGGTGTGGACGTCGAGCAATACAAACTTACCAACCTGCGGCGCCACATCGCCCTCGTGACCCAGCAGGTCACTCTGTTCAACGACAGCGTCACTAATAACATCGCTTATGGTGACCTTGCCGATGCGCCGTTCGAATCTGTGCGCAAGGCGGCCGAAGATGCCTACGCCGCCGAGTTCATCGAACAGATGCCTCAGGGGTACGACACGCTGGTGGGCGAAAATGGCGTCCTGCTTTCCGGAGGGCAGCGTCAGCGTCTGGCGATAGCCCGTGCGCTGCTCAAGAACGCACCATTGTTGATCCTGGATGAGGCAACCTCGGCCCTTGATACCGAGTCCGAGCGCCACATCCAGGCAGCTTTGGATCAAGTGATAAAAGGGCGCACCACGCTAGTGATTGCTCACCGCTTGTCGACTATCGAGAAGGCCGACTTGATCCTGTTGATGGACAAGGGACGCATCGTAGAGCGCGGTACTCATGCCGAGTTGCTGGCACTCAATGGCTTCTATGCCCGGTTGCACGAGAAAGATTTCGTTGAAGGTCCCGAAGAGGCAGCGAAGGAGTCCTTCGTTTGATTTTGAGTTACTGGCGGTCTTGGCGAGAAAGCGGTTGGACCCCCATTGATACTGTGGCTTACGCCCAGGCCTGGCAACAGTTTGGCGGCAGTGTGGCAACTCACCCTGATGTGGTCGAGCGCCTGGCCGGGCTTGTAGGTATTCCGGTGCGTTACCTGGGGTGGTTCGTTGACGGGCAATTGTGTGCTGCGATCCCTACCTGGGGACGTCATGTGGCCTTATCCAAGGATGTGCTCAAGCGTGAAGGCAAGCGTGGCATGCTCGATCTTGGCAATGCCGAGGTCATCCTGCCGGTTGCCGAAGACGCTCGGATTCGTGTACGACATCGCATGCGCTATGTGTCCGAGCTCAATGCCCGGAACATGACCGGCCTTGTTGAGCAGCCTGAAGGTTTGGCGCTAGCCCGTGAACCCGAAGAATACAGTAAGAAGTTTCGTTACAACCAGCGTCGCGAGCAGCGTTTGCTGGAGGATGCAGGCGGTAGCATCCGGCCTGTGCTGGAGCTGAGCGCCAGCGAACAGGCGGCCATCTATGCAGACCTGTTCCAGCGCCGCTGGAACTTCGAAGCCCCGGGGAAAAAACATCTGGCTGACGTGTTCGGCCTGATGCGTGAGTTCATGACCGGGTCCTTGATTTACCTGAAAGACGAGCCGGTGGCAATTCAGATCCTGTACCGGGTCGAGGCACCCAAGTGGACCAGCCTTGAATATATCAACGGCGGCGTCGACCCGCAGAGTCGCGAGTTCAGTCCTGGCAGCGTGCTCAGTTTCGTCAATACCCAAACCGCTTGGGAGCAGGCTCGCGCCCTGGGCAAGCCGCTGCGTTATTCGTTCGGCCGTGCCGATCGCGAATACAAGGATCGCTGGTGTCACCGGGTTCCGGTCTTTCAGGTTTGAGCGAGGGTAAACAGTCATGAGCGGACGCAAACAGCAATTGCTCAAACGCCATCGTCAACGCAAACGCCTGATACTGATTGGCATGTTGCTGGTGGCGTCGGCACTGGGTTTTTTTGTGTCGTGGTGGGCGTCGCCGCTTTTCCTGCTGCTGGGCTGGGTCGCCCACGAGGCCTGGTTTTGCGATCATCTGTTCTATGCTCCGGACGACGACTATCGTTATGACTTCCCTGAAGGCACACTGCAGTTTTCTGCCATTTTGAACGATGGTCTCTTGCAGGTGGCGGGCGCGTTCAGTGCGGGGCAGACTCTGATTCTGCAGGTGCGGGTCAAAAGCCATTGGTTGGGGCGTTTTTTCGATCCTCAAGTATGGATCGGTGACGATCGCCAGGATCTGGAGCGCGGTGTCGCGGGGAAACGTTTCCTCAATCTGTCCGGACAGGATTCGCTACTGGCAAGCGGCGCCCTGAGAGTGCACGGCCGTTTTTGCAGCCTGGCGCCACAGGCGACCCTTCACGTCCTGAGCAACCCGGACTTTAGTCAGCAACGTTTGCTTATCATTGCCCCTCATGCCGATGATGCCGAACTCGCGGCTTTTGGTCTCTATAGTCGGGCGAGCGATGTGGCTATTGTCACGCTCACCCAGGGTGAAATCGAAGCCGATAACTATCGCGATATGGGCTTGGACATGGCTCAAGCCGCTCGTTTGAAGGGCCGTCTGCGTAGCTGGGACAGCCTGGCGGTACCGCTGTGGGGTGGAGTGGGGCAGCAGCAGTGTGTGCAATTGGGCTACTACTGCCTTCAGTTAGGGGCAATGGCGCAGCAACCGGAGCGAAGCTTCGGCTCTCTGGAGTCGGGCGATAGTGATACTCGGGACGTGCGCCGGTTCAACGCCCTGAGTCTGCCCGGTGACGTTGACGGCCAGCCCAGTTGGCGCAACCTGGTGGCCGATCTGGTAGGACTGCTTGAGCATCACCGACCGGACGCAGTAGTGACACCTCATCCCGAACTGGATCCTCACAGCGACCATGTTGCCGGTACTCGCGCCTTGATGGGGGCAATTGAACTCAGTACCTGGCGCCCACGTACCCTGCTGCTGTATGCCAACCACCTGCACGATAACGACCGTTGGCCAATGGGCCCGGCAGGCTATGGTATCGCCTTGCCTCCAGCCATCGAGCCGTTGCCGGCCGATGGCCTATGGAGTCCGCTGCTGGATGCACCAACCCGCATGGACAAGGCGATGGCATTAGGCATGCAGCACGATTTGCAGGGTCGTCCACCCTTCAAAAGACAACTGCGGCGAATGATCCAGCGGTTGTTGGCCGGGCGTCGCTGGCCTCGTACCGGGGAGGATGAGTTTTTCCGCAAGGCGGTTCGTCGACATGAGCTTTTCTGGACGCGCCCACTGGATGTGTCGACAAAGGATGATTAGCGAGCCGTCGACATGCGGTGTTCAGCCTATGCTTTGCTCTGGGCAATAGGTCGGTATATGCGCCATGCAGCGCGGAGGCCGGTAAACCCCAGGATTTCGGTTGCCGCGAGAGGCTCGGTTATGGACAGGACGACAAAGATATCGACACCACGGCGGGCTACCGGGCCTTCCTTGACAGTCTCCCCGCAGGCACGGGCGGCGATCAAATCCCAGCGACCGCGATGTATTTGGCTGACCGGTTTGTCTGGCGCGGGAAAGTCAACATTGGCCAATGCGTTGGAAGTACGCTTGCACGAGCTAGGCTTCCACACCTGCCTCCTTGACGGGGACAACCTGCGCCAGGGGTTATGCAGTGATTTGGGCATGAGTCCCGAGGCGCGCAAGGAAAACATCCGACGAATCGGTGAGGTGGCGCGATTGATGGTCGATGCTGGACTGATCGTCATTGTCGCGGCCATTTCCCCGTTTCGGGCTGACCGTGAGGCGGCACGGCAATTGTTCGCCCCGGACACTTTTCTTGAAGTCTATGTGAGCACGCCTTTTGACGTGTGTGCCAAACGAGATCCAAAAGGACTGTATCGGGAGGCGCGCGCGGGTAGGCTCAAGAATTTCACCGGGCTCGACAGTCCATACGAAGTGCCGCTGACACCCGCTTGCGAAATCGACACCGACAAGCTGGAGCTGGGCCAGGCCTGCGACCGGCTGTGGGCGCTGTTGCACGACTAACGCATCCCGTCACAGCCATAGAAGAGCCTTGCGCCAACCCTGTGCTAATATCCCCGCCCTGTTCATTTTGTATGTGGGATGCTCCATGAAGTTGTCCATGCCGCGATTCGATCAAGCCCCTGTATTGGTGGTCGGCGATGTCATGCTCGACCGCTACTGGCATGGCGGTACCTCACGGATTTCCCCTGAGGCGCCGGTACCGGTGGTCAAGGTCGAGCACATCGAGGATCGCCCCGGTGGTGCCGCCAACGTTGCCTTGAACATCGCCGCCCTCGGCGCACCGGCCTCACTGGTGGGCGTGACCGGCGACGACGAGGCCGCCGACAGCTTGACCAACAGCCTCAAGGGCGCGGGCGTACGTGCGATATTCCAGCGTGTTGCGCACCAGCCGACCATCGTCAAGCTGCGGGTCATGAGCCGTCACCAGCAACTGTTGCGCATTGATTTCGAAGAGCCGTTCGCCACCGACCCCCTGGCCCTCGGTGCCGAGGTCGACAACCTGCTCGAAGGCGTCAAGGTCCTGGTGTTGTCGGACTACGGCAAAGGCGCGTTGAAAAACCACCAGGCGCTGATCCAGACCGCCCGTGCCCGTGGTATCCCGGTCCTGGCCGATCCCAAGGGCAAGGATTTTTCCATCTACCGGGGCGCCAGCCTGATCACGCCGAACCTCAGTGAGTTCGAAACCATCGTCGGCGGTTGCTTTGATGAGCATGAGTTGGTGAGCAAGGGCGCGCAGTTGATGCAGGACCTCGACCTCGGTGCCTTGCTGGTGACCCGTGGCGAGCATGGCATGACCCTGCTGCGCCCCGATCACCCTGCGTTGCACCTGCCGGCCCGTGCCCGTGAAGTGTTCGACGTGACAGGGGCCGGCGACACCGTGATCTCCACCCTGGCCGCCGCCATCGCCGCTGGTGAAGAACTGCCCCATGCGGTAGCCCTGGCGAATCTGGCGGCCGGCATCGTTGTTGGCAAACTGGGTACGGCGGCGATCAGCGCCCCGGAACTGCGACGTGCCATCCAGCGCGAGGAGGGCTCCGAGCGCGGTGTGCTGGGCCTGGAGCAACTGCTGCTGGCCGTTGACGATGCCCGTGCCCACAACGAAAGAATCGTCTTCACCAACGGTTGCTTTGACATCCTGCACGCCGGCCACGTGACCTACCTCGAACAGGCCAGGGCCCAAGGTGATCGTCTGATCGTCGCGGTCAATGACGATGCCTCCGTCAGTCGCCTCAAAGGGCCGGGGCGGCCGATCAACAGCGTTGACCGGCGCATGGCGGTCCTGGCCGGCCTGGGCGCGGTGGACTGGGTGATCAGCTTCAGCGAGGGCACGCCGGAAAACCTGCTGCGCGAGGTCAAGCCGGATGTGCTGGTCAAGGGCGGTGACTACGGGATCGATCAGGTTGTGGGCGCGGACATTGTCACGGCCTACGGCGGCACCGTGAAGGTATTGGGGCTTGTGGAAAACAGTTCGACAACGGCTATTGTCGAGAAAATTCGCAACCGTTGAAGGAATTCTCTTACATTCCGGGAAAGACCTTATATGGCAAACGCCTGCCTTCGTGGGTTGAATTCGCTCATGGGCTCTGCTTGTTTCGTTTCGTGGTTAACTAACTTATGAAAGTCATGCTCCTGGTTATGGATGAACAGAGGGTGATCCTCGATCGGCTGTATGAAGTCGTGCGAGAGAACTGTGACGACTGCACTATCTATCGCTTGAGTAAGCAGCAGCAAATGAAGCTTGGCCGGTTCCTGGCTTCGGTCCATTACGAAGATTTCGATCGGGTGGTGATTTTTTCGCGGGTCAAGCGCCTGGCCCCGCAATTGAGCGTATTGAAATGTATCCCGGGCCTGGTCTTTCTTGAGCACGACGCTTACCAGAACTACATGCGCGAAAGCAAATACATGGGCATCTACTCGCGACTGTATCGCCGCTTGTCCAGTTGTCGCGCCTTGGTGTCAGGGGCTGTCGTGGCTCGCCGGATGCAAGCCGAGAACATTGATGCGGTGTTCGTTTCCAAAGGTTATGACGAACAGATGCTGCGCAATACTGACAGTGTCCGCGATATTCCCATTGGTTTTCTCGGCAGTCTCAAGAGCACTGAATATGCTCAACGCAAGGCGCTGCTTGAATCCCTGGTACAACGCACCGGCATGCTTGTGACGCGCACCGAGTCGGGACGCGAATATCTGGAAACACTCAATCGCATCAAGATTTTTGTCAGCGCCGACCTGGGAATGGGGGAGTTCATGATCAAGAACTTCGAGGCCATGGCCTGCGGTTGCGTGTTATTGGCCTGGAGCCAGGGCGAGGAAGATCGATTGCTGGGTTTTGAGGACATGGAAAACACCGTCTTCTATCGTTCCGAGGAGGAGGCCGTGCAGAAGATCGAGCTGTTGCAGCGTGACCAGGAACTGGCCGCGCGGATCGCCCGCAATGGCCAAGCCTTCGCCGAGAGCCGCTATTCGTTTGCGCGCGTCGGGCGAGCCCTGGCCGAGGAAATCCAGCGTGAAATGCGTCCCTGGCAGCCCCCTTCGGCGTTTGTTCGGGTATGGGTCAAGCTGCGCTATGGCATGACGGTGCCGGGGTAGGCGACATGGCGGATCGTGTACCGCAAATCAGTGATGAAATGGCGCTCGACACGTTGCCTGGGGGCCATCAATCGCTGATGGGGGCCTTGCCCCAAGCGTTGAAGGATTGCTTGGAAAGGGCATCGCGGGTGGTGCTGGTGGCGAATAACCCAGCGATCACCGTGGCCGACTTCCAGGCACTCGATATCGGCAGCGACGATGTGGTCGTGACCTTCAACACCTGCGTAAAGTCGGCACTGCTCAGTCCGCACAGCGTCAATGTGTTCGTCCATGGCTTCAATGCCCCCGACGCCTATTTTTTCGGCCTGCCCTATAACGCCGAGGTGCAGCGATTGTTCGGTTTGCCCGACGCACGCTGCTTCACAATGTTGGTGGGATGCACCGGGAGCATGTCGCCACTGCCTGGCGTGGCCTTGTATTGGGAGCGCATTCCATTGCCACCTTTGTGGAACTACCCAGTCAACAGGGAGGGAGGCAAGCGCTATGTCGGTCCTTCGACGGGGTTCAATGCTCTGGTGCTGTTTGATTGGTTGCGCGGCCATGCAGGTTATCAATACCAGATCATGACGTTGGGTTTTTCCAACGAGGCCGGAAAATTCTGGAGCGGACACGCTTGGGATTATGAGCGGCAATGGCTGCTCCAGGCTGATGTGAGTGTTGTGCCATTACGACGCTGCCGTTGGTGGCAAAGGTGGTTTCGTCGCCCTTGAATCGCATTGGCAAGTGAACCGCCTGATGCGATGCCGCCGGGCACTTCTTTTTTACGACAAGGGCAGGACGCGTGTTGAAAGTTGCGCTGGCTTTTTTTGGTATTCCGAGAAACTCGGAAATCTGCTTTCCCTCTATTCGAGAAAACGTCCTGGCACACATCCCTGTCGGGAGCGAAGTCCAGTGCTTTTATCACCTGTACAAAATCGATGAAATCCGCAACCCGCGCTCCGGGGAGCAAGGTGAACTAAAAGCGGACAACTACGCACCGTTCACCACCATGACCGGTCGCCTCGACTCTACCGAAGGCGTCCTGGAGCGTTGGGACTTCGAGCGGGTCAAGTCCTTGGGCGATACCTGGGGAGATGGGCATGCCTCGCTCAGAAACCTGATCTACCAGCTCAATTCCCTGAATGCCGTGACGGCGATGATGGAACCGTTTGATCCGGATTTCGTCGTGTTTGTGCGTCCTGACAATTTCTACCACAGCGCGCTTCCGGCGTATGTGTTCGCTCACGCTGATGCACGCAGATTGAATGCCTACATTCCGGACTGGCAATGGTGGGGAGGCTTGAACGACCGTTTCGCTATTTGTGGACGTGATGCCTACCGAGCCTATGGCAAGCGTATCGAGCGTATTTTCGATTTTTGCGAGGCGACGGGCCGCCAGTTGCATTCCGAGCGGTTGCTCAAATACGCGTTGCAACAAGCCGGGGTAAAGGTGTGCACCCTGCCGACCACGGCGTCACGGGTACGAATCGATGGCGCCTTCGCCGAAGAATCGTTCTCGCCCAAACGTGGCATGGGCAAGCGTGAAAATCGTTATTTCCATCTGTTTGCACGGTGGCGAACCTATCTGGATAAACGGCGTTCCAGTTGACGCTATTTGTGTAGCGTCCCGCGGACCATGCGCATCAGGCCCATGGCTTTCTTGTGCAAGCTGGTCAGGCCTTGGCGACGAGGCGTGTGCACGACCAAACCTTGCTTCACGAGCCAATCCTTCCAGCGGATGCGTTCGTCGCGCACCACCCAGCCCTCTTGGCTAGCGAAGCTTTCAGCCAGATGCAGGCCTCGGGTACTGGCCGCGACCAACTGATCACGTTTGAGCGTGTAGAGTTCTCCGATCGGCTTACCATCTTCAAGTGGCATCAGGTACAGGTCAGGTCGCTTGCGGTCCAGGCGCGCCACCAACTGGTCACCTTCCAGGCGCTCATCGACGTGAAACAGGCTCAGGGACTTGGCTTCCTTGGGCACATCCAGACGCAAGTCATAGATCAGTTGCAGCGATGCCGTCGGCAGGTGTACGTAGGCCCGTGGTCGCTCGATCAGTTGCAGGTTGGCGCTGCGCACCGGGCGGGCCGAGCCCGAGAGGGGGGTCAGCCGGAACGGCAAGGCTTCGCGGTAATGCAGGGCCGTGGCGTAGGGGGCCGGCAGCCAGGTGTCGTTGAAACGTCCGCCAAGCCAACCTTCCGGGGTTTCCAGCAGGCATTCTTCGGCAATTTCGCTGATGGCGGTAAGCAGTGGCAGGTTCAACTCGTGGGCCGGGACGTAGCCGGAAATCAGCTTGAGCACCACATCGCCGCGATCCTGCCGGCGCTGGCGCACCAGTACCCAATAGTCGCGGTTCTGCCAATGCAGGGTCAGGCGCACAGAAACGCCCAGGTTTGCCAACTCCAGGGAAAAGCGCTCGGTATCGGCCACGGCTACCGGGCGGCGGCGCTGCAAGGTCTGGGCGAAATTCAGCGGCATGCCGACGCTCTGGTAAGTCAGGCCTTCGGGTGTCGCTTCGACGAAAAGGGGCAGGGTCTTGAAGTTGCTGGGATTCTTTCTGATGAGCGTACGCGGCATGTCGGCTCCTTCCTTAAGGCCGCGTAGGGCGGCGTCAGTTTTTACGCAGGACCTTGGCTACGGTCGCGACGTTGTGGGCGAGGTGCAGCGGATTGATAGTGCCGACAATAGCACTGGCGACCCCAGGATGCTCAAACAACAGTTCGAAGCTGGCGCGAACCGGGTCTACCCCGGGGCTCAGGCAAACGTGGCCGCTGGCCAGGGCCTTCTTCACTAGGATCGCTTTGCCGTGTTCGCTGGCGTAGTCAATGACAGCCTTTTCGTTTCGTTCGTTCAGATTGTAGGTGACCATCGCACAATCGCCTTGCTCCAAGGCTTTCAAGCCACCGTCGACGGTCTTGCCGGAAAAGCCGAAGCCGCCGATCTTGCCCTCGCGCTTGAGCGCCGCCAGGGTCGGGTAGACCTCGCTGTCGTTGAGGATCGCCAGGTCGTTGCCGTCGGAGTGCACGAGCACCAGGTCGATATAATCGGTTTCCAGGCGCTTGAGGCTGCGCTCCACCGAGAACCGGGTATGGGCGGCGCTGAAGTCATGGCGTGACTGGCCGTCGCTGAATTCTTCGCCGACCTTGCTGACGATCACCCAATCCTGGCGTTGGCCGCGCAGCAGCGGGCCGAGGCGTTCTTCGCTGCGGCCATAGGCCGGCGCGGTGTCGATCAGGTTGATGCCCAGGTCGCGCGCCAGTTTGAGCAACCTGCGTGCTTCGTCGTCATCGGGGATCTGAAAGCCGTTGGGGTATTTGACGCCTTGGTCGCGACCAAGCTTGACGGTTCCCAGGCCCAGGGGGGAGACCCGCGGGCCGTCATGGCCCAGGGGGCGATAGAGGTCATGCAGGGTCGGTTGGCTCATGGCAGCAGTTGCTCCCAGGCAGGGACGCCCATCGGCGGCTTCGGCAGGTCCGGCAGTGGGGCCGGGTGGCTTGGCTGGATGCCATCGCGCTGCAGGGCATCGACCACCCGATCGGCGAAGTCCGGGGCCAGGGCCAGTTTGGTCGGCCAGCCCACCAGCAGGCGATCCTGCTCGGCGAGGAAGGCGTTGTCCGGGCGGGTCAGGCCCGACTGCAACGGTTCGGCGCGGTCCACCCGCAGCGTGGCCCATTGCGCAGTGCTCAGGTCAATCCAAGGCAACAACTGGCCGAGTTCTTTCTGGGCGGCGGCGATCTGCGCGGCAGGCTCGCGGGCCACGCCATCGCCTTCGGCCAGATCGCCACCCACGTACCAGACCCATTGGCCATCGGCCGCCGGATGAGTGGTCACGGTGACGCGCGGCTTCGGTCCGCCGCCCAGGCAATGGGCGTAGAGCGGCTTGAGGCTGGGCCCCTTGACCAGGACCATGTGCAACGGTCGGCGCTGCATGGCTGGCTGGTCCAGGCCCAAGGCGTCGAGCAGGTCGGCGGTGCCGGCCCCGGCGCTGAGGACAATGCGTTGCGCGCGGATCTCGCGGCCATCGACGTTGAGTCCGATCAGCTCGCCACCTTCGCGCAGCGGTTCGATGTGTTGCCCGGCCAGCAAGCTGTCGCCGGCCAGTTCCGCCAGGCGTGCGATCACGCTCGGCACGTCCACCACCAGCTCGGCCAGGCGATAGACCTTGCCCTTGAAGCGTTTGTCTTGCAGGGCCGGCGGCAACTGGTCGCCCTTGACCTGGTCGACCCGCCCGCGCACGGCCTTGCTGGCAAAGAAACTGGTGAGGTTGCCGGCCAGGGTGCCGGGGGACCAGAGGTAATGGGCGTCGGACAGCATGCGCACGCCGGACAGGTCCAGCTCACCTTCACCTTTCAGGGCTTCGCGCCAGCGACGCGGCATGTCGGCGATGGCTTCCGAGGCACCGGTCAGTGCGCCATGCAAGGCGTACTTGGCGCCGCCATGGATGATGCCCTGGGATTTGACACTCTGCCCGCCGCCGAGGCTGGCGCTTTCCACCAGCACGGTTGAAAACCCCAGGCGACGCAGGCGTGCATTCAGCCAGAGGCCGGCGACGCCTGCGCCGACAATCAGAATGTCGGTGGAAATAACGGATGGCATGCAGCGACCTCAGTGTTCAAGACGAGGGCGCAGTATACAGACTCGATGAGATGCGTCTGATCCCCCTGTTCACGGTCAGTCCAACTGTGGCGAGGGGATTTATCCCCGCTGGGCTGCGCAGCAGCCCCAGAACCTGACAGCACGGTATGCCAGTTGCCTTGAAAAAGGGGGCGCTTCGCACCCCAGCGGGGATAAATCCCCTCGCCACAAGGTATTCCAATTAATGATCAGTGTGTTTTCAGTGCCCGGCGGTCTTGGAGAACAGCTGGATCACCACCACCCCCAACACAATCAGCGCCATCCCCAGCATCGCTGGCACGTCCAGTTTCTGCCCATAGATGAACAACGCCGCGACACTGACCATGACGATCCCCAGCCCGGCCCAGACCGCATAGGCCACACCCACCGGTACGGTGCGCACCACCAGCGTCAGCATCCCGAACGCGGTGGCGTAGCCGACGATGACCAGCAGCAAAGGCAGGGGTGTGCTCAGGCCCTTGATCGCTTTCATCGAAACGGTGGCGATCACTTCGGCGCAGATGGCGATGGCCAGGTAGTAGTAGGCGTTCATAGGCGGTTCCTCTTCGACGGTTGCGTCTTTCGATGGGGCCATTCTAGAGATAGGTCAGATGCGGTAAAGTCATTACCTATCTGTAATCAAGATAGGTTGAGCCATGAACGTTCAGTGGAACCTGGAACAATTGCGGCTGTTCGTCGGGGTCGCCGAGAAGCGTTCGTTTTCCGCCGTGGCCCGGGATCAGCGCAAAGCCCAATCGGCCATCAGCAGTGCGATTGCGTTGCTGGAGACGGATTTGGGCGTGAACCTGTTCGAGCGCAGCAGCGGCCGTCAGCCCAGGCTCACCGACGCTGGCGAAGCCTTGCTCGAAGAGGCCAGGGAGGTACTGCGCCAGTGCGAGCGTCTCAATGGCCGGGCGCTGGCCCTGATGCGCGGGCAGGAAGCGTCGCTGCGCCTGGCCCAGGACGAAGCCATGCCCTATCAACCGGTCATTGATAGCCTGGCGGCCCTGGCCGAGCAATTTCCTACCCTCGAAGTGCAATTGGCCAGCGCCGCCCAGGGCGACGTGGCGCGCAAACTGGTGGAGCGGCGCGCCGACCTCGGCTTGCTGTTCTATCACGACCAGATCCCCGAGGCGCTGGAGCGCCGGGTGCTGGGCAGCGTCGAGATGGTGACGGTGTGCGGCAGGGGCCACCCACTGGCGAACCATGATTATGTGACCTGTCGGGAAATGGCTCGGCACCGCCAGTTGTTGATGGCCACCCAGTCCAGCGTCTATCCCGGCAGTGAACAGGCCAGCCCGCAGGTCTGGCGAGCCGACAGTTTCTATGTGTTGGCCGAATGGCTGAGGAGTGGCCTGGGCTGGGCCTGGTTGCCTCGGCATGTGGTGCAATACCCGGCCTACCTGGGCGACATGGTCGAGCTCAGCAGCGAATGGACCCCGCCGGCGCTGGTGGTGGAACTGGTCTGGCGCCGTGATGAACCCCTGGGCCCGGCCGCGCGTTGGCTGGCGGAACGTTTTGCCGTGCAGTTGCAGGCGATTGGCTGAAAAACCGATAAACTCCGCCGCCATGAACAGAACTCTCTATAGCGCGTTGTTTTACCTGGGGCTGCCATTGGTAGCGATTCGGCTGTGGTTGCGGGCCCGCAAGGCGCCGGCTTACGCCCGGCGCATTGGCGAGCGGTTCTCCTGGGGGCTGCCGGTCGTGCTGCCGGGGGGCATCTGGGTCCACGCGGTGTCGGTGGGCGAGAGCATCGCCGCCGCGCCAATGATCCGCGCCTTGCTGCAACGTTATCCACAGCTACCGATCACCGTCACCTGCATGACGCCCACCGGTTCGGAGCGGATCCGGGCGTTATTCGCCAACGAGCCGCGCATCCAGCATTGCTATTTGCCTTACGACTTGCCTTGCGCCGCCAAGCGTTTTCTCGACCGGGTCCGGCCGTCCCTGGCGGTGATCATGGAAACCGAACTGTGGCCCAACCACATTCACCAATGCGCCAGGCGCGGCATTCCCGTGGCCCTGGCCAACGCACGGCTCTCGGAGCGTTCGGCGCAGGGCTATGGGCGTTTTCCCAAGCTCACCCGGCCCATGCTCGCGGAGATGAGCCTGTTCGCTGTGCAGACCGAAGCCGAAGCCGAGCGTTTTCGCCAGTTGGGCGCGCGGGCGGAAACCGTCGAAGTCACCGGCTCCATCAAGTTCGACCTGACCGTCGCCCCGCAACTGCTCGAAGACGCCAGCGCCTTGCGCCGCCAGTGGCAGGCAACCGAGCGCCCGGTGTGGATCGCCGCCAGCACCCATGAAGGTGAAGACGAAGTGGTACTGGCTGCCCACCGCCGGTTGCTCGACAGTTATCCCGATGCGTTGCTGATCCTGGTGCCGCGTCATCCCGAGCGCTTCGACGCAGTGCACCAACTGTGTGTAAGCGAAGGGTTGGCCACGGTGCGGCGCTCCAGCGGGCAGCCCGTGACTGCGCAGGTTTCGGTGTTGCTCGGTGACACCATGGGTGAACTGCTGTTTCTCTATGCGTTGGCCGACAGCGCGTTCGTCGGTGGCAGCCTGGTGCCCAACGGTGGACACAACCTGCTTGAGCCGGCGGCGCTGGCGAAACCGGTGCTCAGCGGGCCGCACGTGTTCAACTTCCTCGAAATCGCCGCGCAGCTACGCGCCGCCGGTGCGCTGGCGGAAGTGGAAGATGCCGAAAGCCTGGCCCTGGCGGTGCAGCGCCTGTTCGAACTGCCCCGCGATGCCCAGCGCATGGCCGAGGCGGGGTTGAAGGTGATGCGCAGCAACCAGGGCGCGTTGCAGCGGTTGCTGGATGGGTTGGGGCGGTTGCTCGCTGGACGGTGATGATCGCTCTGTGGCAAGAGGATAGATCTGTGGTGACAGGGTATCTGTGGCGAGGGGATTTATCCCCGCTGGGGTGCGAAGCGCCCCCATTCAAACTGCCTGACACATCGTGCTAGCAGGTTTTGGGGCTGCTTCGCAGCCCAGCGGGGATAAATCCCCTCGCCACAAAAGTTTACTGTCGCAAGTGATATCTCTGGACTATTGCGCCGGCCGCGAGCGCAACTGCTGCGCCGCTGCCTGGGCCAGGTCCGGTGGCAGGAAGTCGCGGTCCGGGTTGTAGTCGGGCTTGAGGTAGCGCGACAGGTCTTGCAGGTCCGCCGGGCTCAACGTCCCAGCCGCCTGCTTGAGGCGCAGGTTGTCGAGGATGTAGTCGTAGCGGGCGTTGTTGTAGTTGCGCACCGAGGTGTACAACTGACGCTGGGCGTCGAGCACATCGACGATGTTGCGGGTGCCCACCTGGTAGCCGATTTCCGTGGCTTCCACCGCGCTCTGGTTGGAGATGATCGACTGGCGCCGGGCCTGGACCTGCTCCACGTCGGTGTTCACTGCACGGTGCAGGTTACGGGTATTTTCCACCACCTGCCGGCGCAGGGCTTCGCGTTGCTGCTCGGTCTGGGTGAGTTGCGAGTAGGACTCGCGCACCTGGGAGCTGGTCAGCCCGCCGCTGAAAATCGGAATGTTCAGTTGCAGGGCCAGCGTGCGCTGATCGACGTCGCCGCTGTAGGCGCGGCCAAAGGCGTTCGGGTTGCTGAAACCCAAGGCGTCGTTGTCGCCTTTTTCGTATTTCGCCACGGCGTCCAGGGTCGGTGCGTGACCGGCCTTGCGTTGGCGTAACGTGTCTTCGGCGGCATCGACGGCGTAGTTGCTGGCCAGCAGGTTGAGGTTCTGCTTGGCGGCGGTGTCGACCCAGGCCTTGGCGTCGTTCGGCGTCGGTGGCAGGATCGGCAGGGTATGCACGATGCCCTGGAGCGAGTTGTACTGGCGGTTGGTCAGGGTGATCAGCGCTTCGAACGCGTCCTCGACCTGGCGCTGGGCGAGGATCCGGTTGGCACGTGCGGTGTCGTAGCTGGCCTGGGATTGCAGCACATCGGTCTTGTCCGACAGGCCGACGTCAAAACGTTCGTTGGACTGGTCGAGCTGGCGCTTGAACGCGGCTTCCTCGGCCTTGGTCGAGGCCAGGTTGTCCTGGCTGCGCAGCACGTTGAAGTAACTCTCGGCGCTTTGCAGGATCATGTTCTGCTCGGTAGCCGACAGTTGCAGCGAGGCCTGCTCGTTCACCGACTTGGCGGCCTGGAACTGGAACCAGCGATCGGCACGAAACAAGGGCTGGGACAGTGTGGCCTGGTAGGAGCGGGCGCTGCGGTTGGCAACCGCGGCAGGCTGGTCGATATCGGTGCGTACATTGGCGACTTCCGCACCACCGGACAGATTCGGCAACAACCCGGCGCGAGCCTGGGGCACCACTTCCTTCTGGGCGCCGTACTGGGCGCGAGCCGCGGCCAGGTCGGCGTTGTTGTCCACCGCTTCCTGATACACGCTCACCAGATCGGTCCTGGTGGTCAAGGGTGCTTCGGCAGCCCAGGCCATTCCATTGGACGCACAAGACACGGCAAGGGCCAGTGAGAGTTTGCGCAGCATGAGGCGTTCCCTACTTCTCAGATGATTGCGCACAAGAGGCGCGGCGTAGCGAGTGTAGTTGCGCCTGCGCGCCGCAACAATCCTGTATATGCGCCATTCATCACGCCTTTTGTCCTGGTGATGGCGTTCTCTCGTGGTTGTGTCTAGACTGGCCGGGTTCTTGTCGGGGTGCCTTGCTATGAGGCTGAGATCGAATAATTTCGGATCCCGTTGAACCTGATCAGGTTAGCGCCTGCGTAGGGAACAAGATTTCTCGTCCCCCGGCGAGTCCTCTTGTGCTTCGTCCGGGATGTTGTTCGACCGTCGACTTTCGATCTTCGAACATGCTCGAGCAGCAAGCACAGCGTCCGCACTTTCGTGCAGGGACGCGTCCATTCGCTACAGGTTCGCTCCGACAAAAATCCACTGCCTGGATGTGTGTCTGGAGAGCCCGTGATGACGACAAAATCAAAAAACGCGACCAACCTAAGTGAATCGGCCCAAGTCGATCAGCAATCGGTCCAGCCCTTTACCCGCTCGCAAAAAATCTATGTCCAGGGCAGCCGCCCGGATATCCGCGTGCCCATGCGCGAAATCAGCCTCGACGTGACCCCCACCGACTTCGGCGGCGAAATCAATGCGCCGGTCGTGGTGTACGACACCTCGGGCCCCTACACCGACCCGAACGTGATCATCGACGTGCGCAAAGGCCTGGCCGACGTGCGTTCTTCATGGATCGAAGCCCGTGGCGACACCGAGCGTCTTGCCGGCCTGAGCTCCAACTTCGGCCAGGAACGCCTGGCTGATCCCGAGCTGACCAAGCTGCGCTTTGCCCACGTGAACAACCCCCGTCGCGCCAAGCCGGGTGCCAACGTCAGCCAGATGCACTACGCGCGCAAAGGCATCATCACCGCCGAGATGGAATACGTCGCCATCCGCGAAAACATGAAGCTGGAAGTCGCCCGCGCCGCTGGCCTGCTGGACCAGCAACACGCCGGCCACAGCTTCGGTGCCAGCGTGCCGAAAGTCATCACCCCGGAATTCGTCCGCGATGAAATCGCCCGTGGTCGCGCGATCATCCCGGCCAACATCAACCACACCGAACTGGAACCGATGATCATCGGCCGTAACTTCCTGGTGAAGATCAACGGCAACATCGGCAACAGTGCGCTGGGTTCGTCCATCGAAGAAGAAGTGGCGAAGCTGACTTGGGGCATCCGCTGGGGTTCGGACACGGTCATGGACCTGTCCACCGGCAAGCACATCCATGAAACCCGCGAGTGGATCATCCGCAACTCGCCCGTGCCGATCGGCACCGTGCCGATCTACCAGGCCCTGGAAAAAGTCGGCGGCGTGGCCGAAGACCTGACCTGGGAGCTGTTCCGCGACACATTGATCGAACAGGCCGAGCAGGGCGTCGACTACTTCACCATCCACGCCGGCGTGTTGCTGCGCTATGTGCCGATGACCGCCAAGCGCGTCACCGGTATCGTCAGCCGTGGCGGTTCGATCATGGCCAAGTGGTGCCTGGCGCACCACAAAGAGAACTTCCTCTACACCCACTTCGAAGACATCTGCGAAATCATGAAGGCCTACGACGTCAGCTTCTCGCTGGGCGATGGCCTGCGTCCTGGCTCGATTGCCGACGCCAACGACGAAGCGCAGTTCGGTGAGCTGGAAACCCTCGGCGAGCTGACCAAGATCGCCTGGAAGCACGACGTGCAATGCATGATCGAAGGCCCCGGCCACGTGCCGATGCAGTTGATCAAAGAGAACATGGACAAGCAACTCGAGTGCTGCGACGAGGCGCCGTTCTACACCCTCGGCCCACTGACCACCGACATCGCGCCGGGCTACGACCACATCACCTCCGGCATCGGTGCGGCGATGATCGGTTGGTTCGGTTGCGCCATGCTCTGCTACGTCACGCCGAAGGAACACCTGGGCCTGCCGAACAAGGATGACGTGAAGACCGGGATCATCACCTACAAGATCGCCGCCCACGCAGCCGACCTTGCCAAGGGCCACCCCGGTGCGCAGATCCGTGACAACGCCTTGAGCAAGGCGCGCTTCGAGTTCCGTTGGGAAGACCAGTTCAACCTCGGCCTGGACCCGGACACCGCCCGTTCGTACCACGACGAAACCCTGCCGAAGGACTCGGCCAAGGTGGCGCATTTCTGCTCGATGTGCGGGCCGAAATTCTGCTCGATGAAAATCACCCAGGAAGTGCGCGAGTACGCGGCCAACCAACGCATCGAGGCGGTGGACGTGGACGTTGCCCAGGGCTTGGCGGAACAGGCCGAGCGGTTCAAGAAGGAAGGAAGTCAGCTGTACAAGAAAGTTTAAGCGGCAAGCTGCAAGCTGCAAGTTAGAAGCAAGGGCAGGATCTGCTTTTGCTTGAGGCTTGCAGCTTGACGCTTGCAACCCTTTTCCCTTGAGATATCTCTCTTGAACACCTATTCCCCCGACATCGCGATTCCCACGGACAAACGTGTCTTCGGCGCCCGCGATCTGTTTTCCCTGTGGTTCTCCCTCGGCATCGGCCTGATGGTCTTGCAGGTCGGTGCCCTGTTGGCGCCGGGCCTGGGCCTTAGCGGCTCGTTGCTGGCGATTTTCCTCGGCACGCTGGTGGGTGTCCTGCTGCTGGCGGCCGTCGGTGTGATCGGCAGCGACACCGGCCTGTCGGCCATGGCGGCCCTCAAGCTCAGCCTTGGCGGCAAGGGCGCGAGCGTGCCGGCGGTGTTGAACCTGCTGCAACTGATCGGATGGGGCTCGTTCGAAATCATCGTCATGCGCGATGCGGCGAGCCTGCTCGGTGCGCGGGCCTTCAGCGAAGGTAGCCTGGGCTCCAATCCACTGCTGTGGACACTGTTCTTCGGTGCCCTGGCGACCCTGCTCGCGGTGAGCGGGCCGCTGACGTTCGTGCGTAAAGTCCTGCGTAAGTGGGGCATTTGGCTGCTGTTGGCGGCGTGCATCTGGTTGACCTGGAACCTGTTCGCCAAGGCTGACCTGGCGGCGTTGTGGGCCCAGGCAGGCGACGGCTCGATGCCGCTGGCGGTGGGGTTTGATATCGCCATTGCGATGCCGCTGTCCTGGCTGCCGCTGATCGCCGACTACTCGCGTTTCGGCAAACGCGCCAAGAATGTCTTCGGCGGTACGGCCGTGGGGTTCTTCATCGGTAACGTCTGGCTGATGAGCCTGGGCGTGGCCTACACCTTGGCGTTCGCGCCGAGCGGTGAAGTCAATGCGTTGCTATTAGCCTTGGCCGGCGCCGGGTTGGGCATTCCGTTGCTGCTGATTCTGCTGGATGAGTCGGAAAACGCCTTCGCCGACATTCACTCGGCGGCGGTCTCCAGTGGCATGTTGTCGGGGCTGAAGGTCGAGCACCTGGCCTTGGCGATTGGCGTGCTCTGCACCTTGATCGCCTGCTTCGCGCCGTTGGCGCAATACCAGAACTTCCTGTTGCTGATCGGCTCGGTGTTCGCACCGCTGTTCGGCGTGGTGCTGGTGGACCACTTCATCCTGCGCAAGCGCAGCAGCCAAGTGGTATCAGCCGCGTTGCGCTGGCCGGCCCTGTTGGCCTGGTTGGGTGGGGTGAGCACTTATCACCTGCTGGCCAACTTCCATCCAGACATCGGCGCAACCCTGCCTTCGCTGATTCTGGCAGGGTTGCTGCAACTGTTGCTGGGCCGGGCTTTCAGCTACGGCCGGGGAACAGCTCGGGCTTGAGGATGCCATTGAGGCGTGGGTAAGCGATCTTCAATTCGATGTGGCCCAGGGCGTACGGGGCGATGGTGCTCACTTCGTACTTGAGGATCACCCCGCCGTAGGTCAGCGCCACGTGTGGGGTTTTCTGGAAGGACCACTGTTTCAAAAACTCGGGTTCCTGATCCAGCTTGGTGCTGATCAGCCAACTGTTGTGGGCGACCTGGGCGGCTTTCCAGAAGGCTTCTTCCTGGCCCGGCAGCAGCATGTCCGACAGCGTCAGAACCTTGTGTTGCTGGCGCGAATAGTTGATGAAGCCGCGGCCCGGCGTGCCGTGGGCGCCGCCGGTGTCCAGGTAGCTGGACAGTTCGATGATCACCAGGCCGTCATGTTGCTCACGTACCTTGGCCTGCAAATAGCTGCTGTTGCGGGGCGCGGCGCTGCGCAGGAACTGCTCGCGATAGGCGGCAAGCGTCGGTGCAACCGGGGCGTCCGGGGTGGTGCGGGTCATTTGCAGCAGGCGTTTTTCGACGATGCCGTCCAGGGCAGGCTCGGTGGGAAAGTGCAGGGTATCGATGTTCACCAACGGGCAGTCGGCACTGGCGCATCCTTGTTGCAGTTGCTCCGATGCATCGCGGGTGGTTTCCAGCGGTGCGCGGTAATTGGGTTGGAACAGGCTTTGGCAAGCGCCCAGGGTCAGGGCAATGGCGGCCACGGAGGCAGTTTTGAAAAGCGACATGGGCGTCCTTCATGGAACAGGGAAAGGCGAAAAGTTACCCGCTTCGACTGCCAGCAGGACAATCAGTTCGCCACTAAGCTCATTAGAGTTCTTTCACCTTCTGCCGTCCATCCCGATGAGTGGAAAGGGGCTGCATCAAACGGTACGGGCGCGTTAGGATGGCGCGAAGCCGAGGTTGGAACCTCGTATTGATCCATTGCACACGAGGATTGTCATGACCGATTTCGCCAACGCCGCACCGAGCACCGTGGACATTGTCAAGCGCGAGAGCTGCTTCCAGGGTTTCTACAAACTCGATCGTGTGCACTTGCGTCACGAATTGTTCGCCGGTGGCATGAGCCGCGAAATCAGCCGTGAATTGTTCGTGCGCCATGACGCGGTGTGCGTGTTGCCCTACGACCCGCAGCGCGATGAAGTGGTGTTGATCGAGCAGTTTCGCGTCGGCGCCATGGACAAGGTCGCCAACCCTTGGCTGGTGGAATTGGTGGCCGGCCTGATCGACAAGGACGAACAACCGGAAGAAGTTGCTCATCGTGAAGCGCAGGAGGAAGCTGGGCTTGCCTTCGCTGCGCTTTGGCCGATGACCAAGTATTTTCCATCCCCGGGCGGCAGCGATGAATTCGTCCATTTGTACCTGGGGCGTTGCGACAGCACGGGGGCGGGCGGGCTGCATGGCCTGGCGGAAGAGGCGGAAGATATCCGCGTCAAGGTCTGGTCTTTCGAAGATGCCCTGCAAGCTGTGCGCGACGGACAAATCTGCAATGCACCGAGCATCATCGCCCTGCAATGGCTGGCCTTGAACCGCGAGGAAGTGAGGGGGTTATGGTCCTGAACAAGCTGCGCGATCGCTATCGCGTCGATCTGGTGGGGTTGCAGGCCGCCTGCGAGGCCAACTACGCCCGCCTGATGCGCTTGTTGCCGGACATGCGCAACGATCCGGTGCCGCGGCGTATCGCCGTGACCCACGGCGACCAGATGCTCGGCGTGCTGGCCCTCGAAGTGCTGCAGACCTGCCCGTACACCACGACCTTGCAGGTACGCCAGGAGCACAGCCTGCCCTGGCTACCGGTGCCGCAGCTGGAAGTTCAGGTCTATCATGATGCGCGCATGGCCGAAGTCGTCAGTGCCGAACATGCGCGACGCTTTCGCGGCATCTATCCTTATCCCAATGCGTCAATGCACCAGCCGGACGAAAAGGCCCAGTTGAACCTGTTCCTGGGCGAGTGGCTGAGTCATTGCCTGGCGCTGGGCCACGAGTTCGAAGTCGTTCGGTAGTTGTGAACCGGTTCCGGTTCGCGGGTTTCCCCTTTCGATCGTCCCCCAGCATAATTGCCGCTTCATGCAACGGCGTGATTGCGCCTGGGAGAAAGCGATTTGCCGAGCGTATCCAGCTTGACCACTGCCGATGCGGCGTTGTTGGTCCAACTGTCCGATAGCCATCTGTTCGCCGAGGCCGATGCCTCGTTGCTGGGCATGAATACCCGCGACAGTTTGCGGGCGGTCATTGACCTGGTGCTCGAGCAGCAGCCGAACATCGACCTGCTGCTGGCCACGGGAGATTTGTCCCAGGACGGAACGCTGGAGTCCTATCAGGCGTTTCGGCAGATGAGCGGGCGAATCGATGCGCCGGCGCGCTGGATTCCGGGTAACCATGATGAGCCGCAGGTCATGCTGGAGGCGGCGGTCCAGAGTACGCTGCTCGAGCCGGTGGTGGATGTTGGCAATTGGCGGGTGACGATGCTGGACTCGGCCGTGCCGGGGTCGGTGCCGGGGTTTTTGGCTGAGGAGCAGTTGATTCTGTTGGCCAATGCGTTGAGTGAGGCGCCGGAGCGGCATCACCTTGTGTGTCTGCATCATCATCCGGTGTCGATTGGGTGTGTGTGGATGGAGCCTATCGGGTTGCGTAATCCGGAGGCTTTGTTTGCGGTGTTGGATCGGTTTCCTCAGGTGCGGGCGGTGTTGTGGGGGCATGTGCATCAGGAGGTTGACCGGGTGCGCGAGGGGGTTCGTTTGTTGGCTTCGCCTTCGACTTGTATTCAGTTCGAGCCGGGGAGTGAGGATTTTGCGGTCGGCTCGCAGGCGCCGGGGTATCGGTGGTTGCGGCTTTGGCCGGATGGGCGGTTGGAGACGGGGGTTGAGCGGGTGGTTGGGTTTGCTTTTACTCCGGACTATGAGTCCGACGGGTACTGAGGTTTGGTTGAGTACATATCCATTGCTGCGGTAACGGCTACTGGCGGTTCCGCTCTTACAGCGGCTCACTTTTGAGAAGCGCAAAAGTAAGCAAAACGCTTTATGCCCCACCACTTGGTGCCTCGCCTAGGCTCGGCATGCCCTCACTCCGGCATTGCTCCGTGGGCCCGCCGCGAAGGGCCATCCATGGCCCAGCGCGGCTAACCCGGCATCCATGCCGGGTTGCCCACTCCACAATGCCTGCGTTCGGCCAGCGTGGTTAACGGGGCGCCGAAATCAACGTCCACCGCGAGGCGGCCTGAGAGCCGGCCTGGCTCTCCCAGTCGTACTCCGATCCAATTGTGGGAGCGAGCCTGCTCGCGAAGACGGCGGCA
This sequence comes from Pseudomonas sp. NFACC16-2, assembly GCF_900119205.1. NCBI lineage: Bacteria > Pseudomonadati > Pseudomonadota > Gammaproteobacteria > Pseudomonadales > Pseudomonadaceae > Pseudomonas > Pseudomonas sp. NFACC16-2. The sequence goes on from NZ_FPIX01000002.1 coordinate 96,976, forward strand.
CATTCAATGCTGATGCAAGCTGACCCACCGCTTTCGCGAGCTTGCTCGCGAAGACGGCCTTACAGCCGACCAGGGTTTGTGGGAATGGTCGGACACACTTTCTGATTCAAGTAGATTTTTCCGACGAGTTCTGGCGGTTGCCGGGTGGGAAGGGCTGTCGCTAACCTTTTTCCGTCGCTGCAAATTCAGCGGCCGGGCCTGGAAACCCGATTAGCAAAAGGCGCAACAGCGCGCCACATGAGATACTGCGGCGCTTTTTTGCGTGCGCAGTTCTGCATTATGGCGGCTGTGCGCGGGAGACTTTCGAGTCTGCCGGGTTTTACTTTTGCCTCGGTTTCCAGCCCGCGCATAGCTGCCACCCTCTCGCCTGGAAACGGGATGTGGCGGCTCCATTACGCAAAAGGAGCTGTACCATGTTCAAGGCAACACCCAATCCCCCCGAAACCGATCCCTCATCAGCCCACGCCGGGCTCGATCCCCAAAAACTCGATGAAGCCGCCAAGCGCGTCATCGACCACTATCTCGACCCCAAACCTCAAGCCAAAAAGAAAAAGCCCTCAGGTCAACTGTTCACCGTCGTGGACGGCGTCGACACCGAAAGCCTACTGGCCAACCTCAGCGAAACCCTGGCCTCAGCCGATGCCATGGTCAGCGACCTTGCCTTCGACCTGAAAGGCTCGCGACGCCATGTTGCCCTTGGCATTCAGCAACTGATCGAGCTGGGTGCCTTGTTGGCGAATCGGATGCTGGACAACGTCAATACACAACCCTGACCACACCGCGCGCAAAAGCGAGCAAGCTCGCACTGGAGAAACGCGATCACCCTAAACCAGGCCGGCTCTCAGGCCGCCTCGCGTCGGACGTTGATCTCGGCGCCCCGTTAACCACGCTGGCCGAACGCAGGCATTGTGGAGTGGGCATCCCGGCATGGATGCCGGGATAGCTGCGCTGGGCCATGGATGGCCCTTCGCAGCGGGCCCACGGAGCAATGCCGGAGTGAGGGCACACCGAGCCTAGGCGAGGTGCCGAGTGGTGGGGCAGAAGCGCTTTGGTTACTTTCGCGCTTTTCGAAAGTGACCCGCCGTCAGGGCGGAACCCTAAGTGGCCGTTACCGCAGAAATGGATATGTACCCAATCCAGCTGAAGGGGGCCGCTTCGCGCCCCAGCGGGGATAAATCCCCTCGCCACAGGGTTTTGTGTTGTCTTGTATGAACAGATCACCCCCAAACCCCCACAAACTCCCTGTAAACTCCGGCCTTTGCCCAACACCCAGGGAGTCGGCAATGTCGGGTTCTATCCTTTATATCCACGGCTTCAACAGCGCCCCAGCCTCGACCAAAGCCCGCCAGCTAATCGACGTAATGGCGCAATTGGGCCTGAGCGACCGCCTACAAGTCCCAGCCCTGCACCACCACCCCCGCCAGGCCATCGGTCAGCTGGAACAGGCGATTGCACAACTGGGGCGGCCGCTGCTGGTCGGCAGCTCGCTCGGCGGCTACTATGCGACTCACTTGGCCGAACGCCACGGCCTCAAGGCGCTGTTGATCAACCCAGCCGTCAGCCCGCATCGGATGTTTGACGGTTACCTGGGCACGCAGAAGAATTTGTACACCGACGAAACCTGGGAATTGACCCACGACCACGTCACGGCCCTGGCCGAACTGGACGTGCCGGCGCCCCGGGATCCGCAGCGGTTTCAGGTATGGTTGCAAACCGGGGACGAAACGCTGGATTATCGCCACGCGCAGCAGTATTACCGCGCCTGTGCCTTGCGCATCCAGGCCGGCGGCGACCACAGTTTCCAAGGGTTTGCCCAGCAGTTGCCGGCACTGTTGAGTTTTGCCGGCATTGGCGCCGATTTGTACCAGGCGATCGACTTCACGTCGCTGTGAGCCATCGCCCCTTTTTCACTGAACACTGACGACGAGACCCCATGGCCACTCCCAGCGCTAGCTCTTATAACGCAGACGCCATCGAAGTCCTCTCGGGCCTCGACCCGGTGCGCAAGCGCCCCGGCATGTACACCGACACCAGTCGGCCGAACCACCTCGCCCAGGAAGTCATCGACAACAGTGTCGACGAAGCCTTGGCCGGGCATGCGAAGTCGGTGCAGGTCATCCTGCACGCCGATCACTCGCTGGAAGTCAGCGATGACGGCCGCGGCATGCCGGTGGACATACACCCTGAAGAGGGTGTGTCGGGTGTCGAGCTGATCCTCACCAAGCTCCACGCCGGCGGCAAGTTTTCCAACAAGAACTACCAGTTCTCCGGCGGTCTGCACGGGGTGGGTATTTCCGTGGTCAACGCCTTGTCGACCCAGGTGCGGGTGCGGGTCAAGCGTGACGGCAACGAATACCAGATGACCTTCGCCGATGGCTACAAGGCCGCCGAGCTGGAAGTGGTTGGCACCGTTGGCAAGCGCAACACCGGCACCAGCGTGTATTTCGCGCCGGACCCGAAGTATTTCGATTCACCGAAGTTTTCTGTCAGCCGCCTCAAGCACGTGCTCAAGGCCAAGGCCGTGTTGTGCCCGGGGTTGCTGGTCAGTTTCGAGGACAAGGCCACCGGCGAGAAAGTCGAGTGGCATTACGAGGACGGTCTGCGCTCTTACCTGGTGGACGCGGTCAGCGGTTTCGAACGCCTGCCCGACGAGCCGTTCTGCGGCAGCCTGGCCGGTAACAAGGAGGCGGTGGACTGGGCGCTCTTATGGTTGCCTGAAGGCGGCGAAAGTGTCCAGGAAAGCTACGTCAACCTGATCCCTACGGCCCAGGGCGGCACCCACGTCAACGGCTTGCGCCAGGGCTTGCTCGATGCCATGCGCGAGTTCTGCGAGTTCCGCAACTTGCTGCCCCGTGGCGTGAAGCTGGCACCGGAAGACGTCTGGGAACGCATCGCCTTCGTGTTGTCGATGAAGATGCAGGAGCCGCAATTTTCCGGTCAGACCAAGGAACGCCTGTCGTCCCGTGAAGCGGCGGCGTTTGTTTCCGGGGTGGTCAAGGATGCGTTCAGCCTGTGGCTCAACGCCAACCCGGAAACCGGCCTGGCCCTGGCGGAGCTGGCGATCAACAACGCCGGTCGTCGTCTCAAGGCCAGCAAGAAGGTCGAGCGCAAGCGCATCACCCAGGGGCCGGCCTTGCCGGGCAAGCTCGCCGATTGCGCCGGGCAGGACCCGATGCGTTCCGAGCTGTTCCTGGTCGAAGGTGACTCCGCCGGTGGTTCGGCCAAGCAGGCGCGGGACAAGGAGTTCCAGGCGATCCTGCCGCTGCGGGGCAAGATCCTCAACACCTGGGAAGTGGACGGCAGCGAAGTGCTGGCCAGCCAGGAAGTGCATAACATCGCCGTTGCCATCGGCGTCGATCCGGGCGCCGAGGACATGAGCCAGCTGCGCTACGGCAAGATCTGCATCCTCGCCGACGCCGACTCCGACGGGCTGCACATCGCCACGTTGCTCTGCGCCTTGTTCGTCCAGCATTTCCGCCCGCTGGTGGACGCCGGTCACGTCTATGTGGCGATGCCGCCGCTGTACCGGATCGACCTGGGCAAGGAAATCTACTACGCCCTCGACGAGGCCGAGCGTGACGGCATCCTCGATCGCCTGGTGGCCGAGAAGAAGCGCGGCAAGCCACAGGTCACTCGATTCAAGGGGCTGGGCGAGATGAACCCGCCGCAACTGCGTGAAACCACCATGGACCCGAACACCCGTCGCCTGGTGCAACTGACCCTGGATGATTTCGAAGCGACGTCGGAAATGATGGACATGCTGCTGGCGAAGAAACGCGCCGGCGACCGCAAGTCCTGGCTCGAATCCAAAGGGGACCTGGCCGAGGTGCTGGCCTGATGCGCAACGGTTTCGCCCTGGCGTTGTTGCTGTGGGCGGGGGGTGTGCTTGCAGGGCCTGCACCGGAACTGAAGTTGCTGTCCGAGCATGCCGTCGATGGCATGCGCGGCGGCAATCTATCGGGACTGGCGCTGTGCGGCAGCGAAATGTGGACGGTATCCGATCGCGACGATGACCGGATCTACCGCCTCAAGCCCGTCGATGCGCCGGTCTGGCAAGCCGAAGTGGTTGAAATCGAGGTGCCCGAGGTACCCGACAGCGGTTTGCCCTGGGGCTTGCGTTCCCGGACCTGGGCGGCGTCGTTCCTGCGTGGTGGTGAGCTGGATTTCGAAGGCATCAGTTGCGACAGTGCTGGCAATCGTTATGTGGTCAGCGAGTCTCATGCCGCGGTGTTGCAAGTGTCGCCGTCGGGAGACGCCTCCTGGTTGAAAATCGCCCCGACAATGATCCGTCAGGCCCGAGGCAGTGGCATGTTGCTGCATTTCAACGCCTTGTTCGAAGGCCTGGCGATCAACCCGGCGGGTGATCAGCTGTGGCTGGCGGCGGAGCGTGAGCGGCGCGGTCTGTTGCAGATCAAGCGCCAGCAAACGGTGTGGGACTGCGATGGCAATTGCGTGTTGCTGAGCGAAGCCGGGCTGGAGATGCAACCGGCGCAATTCCCTAAGGCCAAGGCAGTTTCGCGGGACTTCGCTGATCTGTCATTGTTCAATGGCAAGCTGTTTACCCTGGAGCGCAACGCCTTTCAGATCTGTCGGCGTGACCAGCAGACCGCCCAGGTGGAACGGTGCTGGTCGTTCGCCGCCGAGGCGTTGCAGGACAGTCGGCGTTATTCCCAGGATTATGGGCTGGCCGAGGCGCTGGTCGTGGACGCCGAGGGCGCCTGGGTCGGCTTGGACAACAACGACGGTGCCCGCGCCGACGGCGAAACGCGGCCGATCATCTGGCGCTTCGCCGCGCCGGACGGTGGCTGGGGCGCCTCGCCATGAGTCAGCCGGCGGGCAAGCGTGCTGGCCGGGTGTTGATGATATTGGCCTGGTGCGCGGCGCTGTTCCTGGCAACGCGATTTTTTGCCCAATGGGAACAGCGCCAGCAAAATCCCAATGCCCAGGTGTATTCGCAAAGAGGCGAAGGATTTATCGAGGTGAAGTTGGTCGGCAATAGGCAGGGGCATTTCGTCGCCAGCGGCCAGATCAACGGCCAACCGGTGGATTTCATGCTCGACACGGGCGCCACCGACGTGGCGATTCCGGTGGAGTTGGCCGAGCGCCTCAAGCTGGAAAAAGGTTTCGGCGTGACGTTGAGTACCGCCAACGGTTTGAGCGAGGGCTATCGCACCCGCATCGACCGGCTGCAATTGGGTGACATCGTCTTGCGCGATGTCCGTGCCCTGGTGGCGCCAGGCCTGGGTGGCACGCAAGTGCTGCTGGGCATGAGCGCCCTGAACAAACTTGAATTTACCCAGCGCGACGGCACCATGCTGCTGCGCCAGACAACGAACTGATGAGGCCCGCATGAGCGACATTCTTGCAGACAGCTTAGACGGCGTAGAACGCCGATCGCTGGCTGACTTCACCGAAAATGCCTACCTCAATTATTCCATGTACGTGATCATGGACCGTGCCTTGCCGCACATCGGCGATGGTTTGAAGCCGGTTCAACGGCGGATCATCTATGCCATGAGTGAGCTGGGACTGGACGCCGACTCCAAGCACAAGAAGTCGGCGCGTACCGTCGGTGACGTGCTCGGTAAGTTCCACCCTCACGGCGACTCGGCCTGCTATGAAGCCATGGTGCTGATGGCCCAGCCGTTCAGCTACCGCTACACCCTGGTGGACGGCCAGGGTAACTGGGGTGCGCCGGACGATCCCAAGTCCTTCGCGGCCATGCGTTACACCGAGGCACGGCTGTCTCGCTATTCCGAAGTGCTACTCAGCGAACTGGGCCAGGGCACGGCGGATTGGGGGCCGAATTTCGACGGTACCCTCGACGAACCCTTGGTCTTGCCAGCACGTTTGCCGAATATCCTCCTCAACGGCACCACCGGCATCGCCGTGGGCATGGCCACGGACGTGCCGCCCCACAACCTGCGGGAAGTGGCCACGGCGTGCGTGCGTCTGCTCGACGAACCGAAAGCCACGGTGGAACAACTCTGCGAACACATCCAGGGGCCGGACTACCCGACCGAAGCGGAAATCATCACCCCACGTGCCGACCTGCTGAAAATCTACGAGACCGGCCGTGGTTCGGTGCGCATGCGCGCCGTGTATCACGTTGAAGACGGCGACATCATTGTCACGGCGCTGCCGCATCAGGTCTCCGGGGCCAAGGTCTTGGAACAGATTGCCGCGATGATGCAGGCAAAACCGTCGAAAGCGCCGCAAGTGGCTGACTTGCGCGACGAATCCGACCACGAAAACCCGTGCCGCATCGTGATCATTCCGGTCAACAGCCGAGTCGACCACGACGCGCTGATGCAGCACCTGTTCGCCAGCACCGACCTGGAGTCCAGCTACCGGGTCAACATCAACATCATCGGCCTGGACGGCAAGCCGCAGTTGAAAAACCTGCGGGCATTGCTGGTGGAGTGGCTGGAGTTCCGGGTCAAGACCGTGCGCCGGCGCCTGCAATTCCGCCTGGACAAGGTCGAGCGTCGCCTGCACCTGCTGGACGGTTTGCTGATTGCCTACCTCAACCTGGATGAAGTGATCCACATTATCCGCACCGAGGAGCACCCCAAGGCCAGCCTGATCGAGCGTTTTGCCCTGAGCGAAATCCAGGCCGACTACATCCTCGACACCCGCCTGCGGCAGTTGGCGCGGTTGGAAGAGATGAAGCTGCGCGCCGAGCAGGATGAGTTGCTCAAGGAGCAGGCCAAGCTGCAAGCCCTGTTGGGCAGCGAAGCCAAGCTCAAGAAGCTGGTACGCACCGAACTGCTCAAGGACGCCGAAACCTACGGCGACGACCGTCGCTCGCCAATCGTCGAGCGTGCCGAAGCCAAGGCGCTGAGCGAGCACGATCTTCTGCCGAACGAGAAAGTGACCGTCGTGCTGTCAGAAAAAGGTTGGGTGCGCTCCGCCAAAGGTCATGATATTGACGCGACGGGGCTTTCCTACAAGGCCGGGGACGGCTTCAAGGCCTTGGCGGCAGGGCGTTCCAACCAGTTTGCGGTATTCGTCGACTCCACCGGGCGCAGCTATTCGGTGCCAGCCCACACCCTGCCGTCGGCTCGTGGTCAGGGCGAACCGCTGACCGGTCGTTTAACGCCACCGCCGGGTGCAACTTTTGAATGCGTGCTGATGCCTGATGATGAAGGACTGTACGTAATTGCATCGGACGCGGGTTACGGGTTCGTGGTCAAGGGCGAAGATCTGCAAGCCAAGAACAAGGCGGGCAAGGCGTTGTTGAGCCTGCCGAACAACGCCAAGGTGATTGCGCCACGGCCGGTGGCCGATCGGGAGAGCAACTGGCTGGCGTCGGTCACTACCGAAGGCCGGTTGCTGGTGTTCAAGATCAGCGACCTGCCGCAGTTGGGTAAAGGCAAGGGCAACAAGATTATTGGTATTTCCGGCGAACGGGTCGCCAGCCGTGAGGAATATGTCACGGATATTGCAGTGTTGCCGGAAGGTGCCACGCTTGTGCTACAGGCAGGCAAGCGCACGCTTTCGTTGAAGGCTGACGATCTTGAGCATTACAAGGGTGAACGTGGTCGGCGGGGCAACAAGCTTCCAAGGGGATTTCAGCGAGTCGATGCGCTGCTCGTCGAAAACCTCAATTAGGCGTACTAGAGGGCTCGGTCTGCGATTAAATGCCGCAGATCGATACTTTCGCGCTGGAGTCGGCGCGCATATTCACGGATGATAGGCCCTTTCAAGCGCCGGCGTGGCCGAGCGTTCTTCATAATGACCGAGTATTTTTTCATTGTGGTAAGCCTTGTGGCTGCCACCTGGACGGAACGATGACTGCTCTGCGCCTCCCTATTTTGTGGCTCGCCGGCCTGCTTGGCCTGGCGGGCTGCAGCATGAACCAGCCAGTGTCGCTGTACCAACTGGACAGCGGAACTCCAGCCCAGCCTGCACAAAGCACAGGCATGGCAGTATTGCTGGGGCCGGTCCTGATCGCCGACTACCTGCAACGTGAAACGTTATTGCAACGCCAACCGGACGGCAGCCTGCAGGCCGCCACTGACGGTCGTTGGGCTGGCAGCCTGTCTTCTGACATCGATCAGTTGCTGCTGCGCCAGGTCGCCGGGCATCTGGACAGCCAGCGTGTGGTGCTGGCACCCGCGACCCAAGGCTTCACCCCGGATGTACAGGTGCTGCTGTCGATTACCCGCCTGGACTCGGGTAAAGCCCAGCCGGCTGTGCTCGATGCCCAATGGCGATTGATCGACCGTCGTGGCAAGGTGCGTGAAAACCGCATCGTTCATCTGCAAGAGCAGCATGCCGGCAGCACCGCGGCACAGGTCCAGGCCCAGGGCGTGCTCCTGCAACGCCTGGCCGAACAGCTGTCCGTGTCGCTCAAGCCCCTGGCTAACCAGCCACCTATTGCAGAAGTCCCACGCAAGGCCGCTCCTGCCCCGGCCAAGCCGGTAGAAAAGGACAAGGACAAGATCCCCATGGCCTTGCCGATTCGTACGGACATGGAAGTGTTCAGGTTCTGACGGTTGGACCGGATATACGACAAAGCCCGCATTGATGCGGGCTTTGTCGTTTCTGCCGGTTGGATCTCTGGGGCCTGGGCCGGCCCTATCGCGAGCAAGTTCCCACACTGGGTCTGAGGCTTGCAGACATCTCCCTGTGGGAGCCTGCTCGCGATGGCGGCGCTGAAGGCGACAGACAAGCCCACAGACAATCACTTTCCTCAGGCCCGCGTTCAGCGGTTTTGAATGGTTTTGGGGCCGCTTCGCGGCCCAGCGGGAGCAAGCTCCCTCGCCACAGGTTTTGCAGAGATCCACTGTGGGAGCTTGCTCGCGATGGCGACGCTGAAGGCAACAAAAAAGCCCGCAGACAATCACTCATCTGCGGGCTTGGTCATTTCACGTCCTGAGCGTCAGGCCTGGCGTTCATGCATCCGTGCCAACTGCCGCTCCAGCATCGATGGATAAGGCTCCATCAAGCGTTCCACGCAGCACGCGCCTTCGGGGCTGGCGATGGGGCGGATACGCGCGCGCTGGCGGATCAGGGCGTCGTCGTTGATCTTGCGCTCCACCAGCAGCAGGTTGCGGCTGTGTTGCGAGAGTGCCAGGGCGTCCTGGGCGGTTTCGGTCAGCAGCAGGTCGATCTGGCTCAGGCCAAACAAGCCATCGCCCAGGGTCAGGCCCAATTGCAGTTGCAGGGTGATGCCGCTGTCGGCGACTTCGATCTGCAACTGGTGGCCCAAGGCGCGCAGCAACTCACCGCAGCAAATGGCGTTGGTCAGGTAGTCGTCACCGCTGTCTTCGGTGTGAAACAGCATCAGCGTGCTGCCATCGTTCAGGGTGTGCAGTTCGCCCTGATAGAGCGATGCGGCCTGGTCGAGGCAGTCGCGGTAGCGCTCGAGCAATTCCTTCAGGCGTGCCTGGGGCAGGCGGCGCAGTTGGTCCTGGGCGCCCAGTTGCACGGCCAGTACGGCACTGTGTTGGGGCAGGTTCGAAGCCGCAGGCTTGACGACCGACCGGGGCGCCCCATCGACCGACTCGTCACGCAGCTCGGCGAAGGCGTCGTCGTCTTCCTCATCCTCTACCGCGCGCACCACATGGCGTGGCGCCGGTTTGGAGGTCGGCATCGGCGGGCTTTCGTCGAAACCCGGGTCGCGCAGGTTGCGCACTTCGAAGCCCGGCTCGGCCTCGTCGTCCACGTAGTCGATGTCTTCAGGTTCCGGCACGGGCTCAGGCTCCGGCGCGAAGCTGGCGTGCAGTTGCCGGGCCAGGTCGCCGATTTCGTCCTGGCGCTGGGTGGCCGGCGTGTGTTCGTCGATGTCCCGCAGCCAGACGCGCAATTGCAACAGCGGCGTGGAGATGTGCCGGCCCAGGCGCAGGCTCAGGGCCAAAGCCAGCGCCAGCAGGATCGCGCTGAGGATGCCCATGCTTTGCAGGCTGATGGTCATCGGCTGCTGGAACTGGTCCATGTCCAGACTGATGCGCAGTTGCCCGGCGGTCACGTCCTGGAAGGTGATCTTGCTCTGGTACATGCCGCCGGATTCGCCCAGCAGGCCGGGCTTGGGCCGCTGCCCGGCCTCGGCGAGGATGCGGTTGTCCACGCTGTAGATGGCGGCGTGGGCCACCAGCTTGTTCTTGGTCAGGTTGTTGAGCAGCACGTTGAGGCTGAGGATGTCGTTGGACACCAGCAGCTCGGTGGCGGACGTGGCGGTCTGGGTGGTCAGGCTTTCACCCAGGGCGTCGGCCTGCTCGTGCATCGCCTGCTTGAATTGCAAACCCATCACGCAGGCATAGATGACCAGGGCCAGGGCGACCAGGATCACGTTATGGCTGGCAATGCGCAATGCAATCGGCACACGACGGTGGCGCAGTGCACGGAAGATCAGCAGGAAGAAGTTGTCGGTTTTGACTGGCGTGGGCCGGTTCACTGAGCTCGGCTCTTTGTCCGTGAAATTGACGCGCAGTATAGCGACAGCCCCATGACCGGCAAAGCACTGACGGTGCCCGATGGTCACTGAATGTGGGTAGAATGCGGTTTTTTTCCACCTGCGGGGGTGCGCCTTGCGCGAAATCGTCCTGATAAACATCACTGGCAGCGACCGTCCGGGTCTGACTGCGGCCATTACCGGCGTTCTGGCCCAGGGTGGTGTGAACATTCTCGACATTGGTCAGGCGGTGATCCATGACACGCTGTCGTTCGGCATCCTGGTCGAGATCCCGGACGCTGAACAAGGCAAGTCGGTGCTCAAGGACATCCTGTTCACCGCCTACAAGCTTGACCAACAGGTGCGTTTCACCCCGGTGTCCGAGGACGATTACCGGCATTGGGTGGCCGGCCAGGGCAAGAAGCGCCACATCGTTACTTTGTTGACCCGCAAGGTTACCGCCGAGCAATTGCAGCGCGTCAGTTCCATCACCGCCAAATATGACCTGAACATCGATCACATCGACCGACTGTCCGGGCGCATGCCGCTGGATACCCCGGACAACAAGGGCAAGGGCTGCATCGAGTTTTCGGTGCGCGGCGAGCCAGCCGACCCCCAGGCGTTGCGCGCTGAATTCCTGAGCGTGGCCCAGGAACTGAACGTCGACATCGCCTTCCAGGAAGATTCGCTGTTCCGCCGCAACCGCCGCCTGGCGGTGTTCGACATGGACTCGACGCTGATCGAAGCCGAAGTCATCGACGAACTGGCCAAGGCGGCCGGCGTGGGCGACAAGGTCTCAGCCATTACCGAGCGGGCCATGGCCGGTGAACTGGACTTTCGCGCCAGCTTCAAGGAGCGCCTGGCGCTGCTCAAGGGCCTGGACGTCAGCGTGCTGGATTCCATTGGCGCTTCCTTGCGCCTGACCGAAGGCGCAGAGACGCTGTTCGCCGAACTCAAGCGCCTGGGCTACAAGACCGCCATCCTGTCCGGCGGCTTCACCTACTTCGCCAAGCAGTTGCAGGCCAAGCTCGGCATCGACTACGTGTTCGCCAACGAACTGGAAGTGGTGGATGGCAAAGTGACCGGCGTGGCCGTCGAGCCGATCGTCGATGCCCAGCGCAAGGCGGACCTGCTGCGTGAACTGGCTGAAAAAGAAGGCCTGCGCCTGGAGCAGACCATCGCTGTGGGTGACGGTGCCAACGACTTGCCGATGCTGGCGATAGCGGGCCTGGGCGTGGCGTTCCGCGCCAAGCCGTTGGTCAAGCAATCGGCCAGGCAGGCGATTTCCACCCTGGGGCTGGATGGGGTGTTGTACCTGTTGGGTTTCAGGGATCGGGATGGGCAGCTCTGATTCGAGTCTGCCGCAATCTTTTAGAGGCATTCATCTGTGGCGAGGGGATTTATCCCCGCTGGGCTGCGCAGCAGCCCCCCAAAATCTAACGCCTCGTTGTGTCAGGCTGGCTGAAGTTGACTGTATTGGGGCTGCTTCGCAGCCCAGCGGGGATAAATCCCCTCACCACATAGGGTTGTGTGTTGGCTGTTCAGAGCGACTTCCACAACGAATCAAAATTCCCTTCCTGGTCGCCGCCATCCTCGGTTTCGGTTGAGTCTTCCGAGTGATAGGAAAACTGGTTGAAACTGTGGGTGCTGGTCACCCGGCGGTCCAGGCCGGCGCGGCGTTCCTGGCCGTTGGTATTGATCAGCACTCGCTGGCCTTCCTGGAAAGGCAGGCGTGGGGCGATCATGGTCGGGGGCAGGTCAATGGCGCTGATCTCGGGAAGCAACAACCCGCGCAGGTAGTGACCGTGCTCATTTTCTTCCCGGACCAGTTGCAGCCCGCAAGGCTGCGCATGCGGTGCCACCAGTTCGATGCCCATTTGCATGGCGCCGTTGCGCACTTGTCGGATCCAACGCACCACGGCAACGCTCCAGGCTTGGTCACTGGTGTCCCGGATGCCGATCATTTCTCCCGCTTGCAGCTGTTCCGGTACTTCCTTGGGCCAGCCGAGGCAGTAGCCGCCGGGGCTGTGGTTGATGATCGGCAGGTCGTAGGTGGGAAAGTGATGCTGGTTGTCGGAGTGGCTGCCGTCATCATCGCTCGGGTTGACCGGGTACTCGATTTCTTCATAGGGCAGCAGGTCGCTGTCGCCGGCGGGGGCGGCGTCGAAGGCCTGGCCCCAGGTGTCGTTTGTCTTGCTTGATGAGGCTTCGAAGCGGGCCTTGCGGGTGGTGGGGCTATTCAGGATTTCGTTGAAAGAGCGCTCGCCGCCGAGGTAGTAGTGCAGCGCACTCATGCCCACGCACAGTGTCAGCGTGCCATTGCCCTCGGTGCGCTGGAAACTGCGTTCCGCTGCTTCGCCCCAAGCGGCTTGCAGGTGATGCAAGGTATCGACGCTCATGCCGCCGGGTACCGGCAGGCTTTGCTCGGCAGGTTCTTCCAGGTGCGTGGCAATTGCGCGCACCAGGGGCTGTGGGTCGAAGCCCTGCAAGGTTGGCTGTTGTTCGGCCCGGAACTTGGAGCGGTAGCGTGGCCCGACATCCAGTTGCGGAGCGACCGCAAACAGACTGGCAGTGCTGCTGGCGGGATCCAGCTTGACCCACTGGCTCCAGGCTTCGAGCACTTCGGTCAGCCGCCCGATTTGGCTCTGGCGCAGTTGATTGCTGCGTGACGCTCCCAGCAACAGGGCAACGACATAGGTCTGTTCGGGGGTCAGTTGATGAACCTGACTGGCCAGTTCGTCACTCACGCTCAGGTGCTGCAACCGGTGCAGGCAGGCGATGCGGTGCAACTGATGCAAGTCCAGCCACAACCCCTCGGGCACTGGGCTGTACAGCTGACTGGCACGCAGCAGCGGACCATTGAGGGCATGCATCGCCCGTTGTAGCGCGGTGCTCAGCAGGCGGGCTCGGTCCTTGGTGTATTTCGATGCGATACGCGCCACGATCTGTTTGTAGCCCATCGCCAGCTGGGTTTGCAGTGCCTGGCACAGGTTGACGATCTTGCGCGAGCGCTCATCCAGCACGATGGCCTGTTGCAGGAAGTGCCGCTCCAGGTGCTTGCAGACGTAATACACCTCGGGCCGCAGCAGCTCGAGCAGTTGCAGGCGATTGTCGCTGGGCGTGAGCAGTTGGTTGAGTTCGCCAAGGGCTTGGTACAAAAGGCGGGCTGTTTCGCCGATGTTGGCCTTGGGCAGGTTGGCGATCCAGCGCTTGAGGTCCCGTGGCGTAGCATCGCAGAACGACAGACTTGATTGTGTCGGGGTCAGGACGCGCAATAACTGGAGAGGGCTGGTCTCATTCATGCCGTGTACGGGCTCCGGCGGGAAATAAACGTGATGTTCCAACTCTAGCAGCTGTAGCCGAAGGAGGTGCTATCTATGCTGGATGCCCTGTGGGAGCGAGCTTGCTCGCGATGACGCCAGGTCAGTCGCCATCGAGGTGACTGTTGCATCGCCATCGAGAGCAAGCTCGCACACATTTGATCTTTTACTCAGTCTTTGGGCAGCGCCAGCCCCTGGCCCATTTGCACTGGCGAACCGGCCACCAGGCCTTCGGCCCATTTCACCTGGTCCGGGCCGAACAACACGATGGCCGTCGAACCCAGCTTGAAGCGACCCAGTTCGGCGCCTTTTTCCAGATGAATCGGCGCGCGGGCGGCTTCGTCATAACGGAAGGTTTTCAGCTGGCGCTTGGGCGGCGTCACCAGCCCGGCCCAGACGGTTTCGATGGAGGCCACGATCATCGCGCCCACCAGCACCACGGCCATCGGCCCGCGTTCGGTGTCGAAAATGCACGCCACGCGCTCGTTGCGGGCAAACAGCTCCGGAACGTTTTCGGCGGTGGTCTGGTTGACCGAGAAAATCCGCCCAGGGATGTAGACCATCTCCCGCAGGGTGCCGGCCAGTGGCATGTGCACGCGGTGGTAGTCCTTGGGGGACAGGTAGATGGTGGCGAAATCGCCGCCCATGAACGGCGCCGCGTTGGCCGCATCACCGCCCAGCAGTTCCAGCACGCTGAAGCTGTGGCCCTTGGCCTGGAAGACCCGGCCGTGCTCGATCGGGCCGAGCTGGCTGACGGCACCGTCGGCGGGGCTGAGGATCGCGCCCGGGGTGTCGTCCAGCGGGCGTGCGCCGTCTTTCAGGGCGCGGGTGAAGAAGGCGTTGAAGTGCTCGTAGGCAGTCAGGTCTTCCACCAGTGCCTGGGACATGTCCACTTGGTAGCGCTTGGCAAACCAAGCGGTGAAGGCGTTCTTGAACCAGCGCACGCGGCATTCGGCAATGCAGCCGGCCAACCGCGACAACAGGTGGTGGGGCAGCAGGTACTGAGTGAGGATGAACAAACGGTTTTTCATTAATTGTCCTTAAGAACCTTCAAAGCTCGATGGGTGTGTCGGGGTGGTTGCCCCATTCGCCCCAGGAACCGGCATAGCCTTTGACCCGTGGATAACCGAGCGCCTTGGCCACCAGGTAGGTGAAGCCGGAGCGGTGGTGAGTCTGGCAGTGGGTGATGATTTCCTTGTCGGGCGTGATGCCTAATCGTTCGAGAATTTGCGGCATGTCCTTGCGGATGCGCAGGTTGCGCGCTTGATCCATGCCAGCAGTCCATTCGAAATTGACCGCGCCGGGAATGTGCCCGCCTCGGGCTGCGACGACTTTTTCGCCGGAATACTCCAGCGGGCCGCGAGCGTCCCAGATCGCCAGGTCGGCAGCACCGAGACGGCTTTGCAGGTACTCACGGGTGGCGGTGGGCGCTTCGTGCAGTGTCAGGCTGACCGGGCCTGCGACGGGCGCAGGCACTTCGACGGACACCGGCAGGCCTTCGTCCAGCCACGACAGCAAGCCGCCGTCGAGGTAGTGATAGTTCGAGTGACCGATCACATCCAGCAGCCAGATAAACCGCCCGGCCCAGCCGCCGCCTTCATCGTCATAGACCACGTAGACCGCGTCCGGGTTGTGCCCGAGCTCGCCGAACAGGGCTTCGAGGTCGGCTTTGGCCGGCAGCAGGCCCGGCGCCGGCGGTTGACCCAGCTGGGTGCGCTTGGGGTCGACGAAGCGGGCGCCAGGGATATGGCCGGTGCTGTAGCGGGCGGCGCTGGTCAGGTCCACCAGAATCAGTTCGCGGGCGTCGAGGCGCGGCAGCAGCTCGTTCGGCTCGATCACCAACGGCAAGCCAGAGAAGTCAGGCATGTGAGGTCTCCAGGGGCGCAAAGGGAAAAGATTGTAGCAAGTTCAGCGGCCGCGGTTGGTAAAGGTATGCAGGGCCCTTTCGATGCATTGCGCGGTTTTGCCGAAGGCTTGTACGGTCACGTCCGAGAACGGCCCGCCACCCTGGTCTACCACCACCAGCATGATCACCCGACCATTGCAGGTCAGCGAGCGCAGCAGCAGGTGCTCCCCACGGAACAGGCTGCGCAGGCCCGGTGGCAGCAGCGCCGAAAACTGCGCATTGTTGTCCGGGTTCAGGCGAACCTGGGCCTGCTGAGCCAGCAACCGTTGCACTATTTTGCTCTGGCTGATGGTAAAGCTCATGGCCGCGGCTTCTTTGGGCAGGCCGGCGGTCTGGTGTACGCGCACACTGGTCTGGTTGCGGTCGGCCATCAGGATCATCACCCGGCGCATGCCACAGGCCACCAAGACGTCCCGTGCCGAGGTGGTCAGGTGCATGGCATTGCTGAAGGGGCTCGGTTCCACCAGCAGCGCGGAGCATTGCTTGCGCCACTGGCTCAGGTCTTTTGCGCTGGGTGGTGGGGGCGCTAGCAAACCGGGGTGGATGCGACGGCTGCCCCAGGGCCAGAGCAACGCCACGGCTGGATGCCAGAGGTCTGGCATGGCGTCATGACGGGCGCTGGTGACGGCTTGTTGGTGCAGCTGTTGCTGGACCTCATCCATCGGCATCTGCAGGTACAAACTGGTGAGGTATTGCCAGCGGGCACTGTGGGGGCCGTCCCAGGCCTGTTGCGCTGAAAGTGCCAGGCCGTTGGCCAGCAACACGGTATTGGCCGGTTGATTGAGCCAGCGCCGCAGGGTTGGGTCGTCGTCCAGGCGATTCTGCTGGCGCAGCGGGTGCTCGCTGTCCCGGGCGATGCGCAGAACCTGCACCAGCTCGCGGCGTTCATTGAGCAGCAGGCGATAACCTTGCATCACCCAGATCGGCAGGCGCCAGGCCTCCACCAGCGCCAGGCAGATTTTCAGCAGGCTGACGCCGAACAATTCGCGCTCTACCTTGCGCGCGGGCTCGTGTTTGTGGACGACCCGCAATTCCCACTCCCCCAGCAATCGCGGGTGAGTCAAGGCCAGTGGCCAGAGCGGCGAGAGAAACAGCAGGCTGCCCCAGTGAATGTCCTGCCACAGCCGCGCCAGGCGGCTGGCAAAAAAGCCATTGGCCTGTTGCGTGGCGTGTTGGCTGATCAATTGCAGCTGGCGCAAGGCGATGGGGATTTCGTGCCCTGGCAACGACGGCAAGCGAGCAAGCAGTTCTTCGGTACGCTTGAGGCCGAGGCGGTTGATGGCCACTTCGAGATTTTCCGCAGGTTCCGCAAGGCTGCCATGGGTGTGATAGTTGGCCTCGCGAATGACGCTCAGGGCCAGGGCGGGGCTGTCCTGCATCAATTCGGCGATGTCACGTAACGAGCGGCGACTGTCGGCAAGGGCCTTGCAGACCAGGTCATGGCTGGCCTGGGGCACCGGCAGGTGCACGCCATCGAGCAGCTTCACCCAGCCTTCGAGGGTGGTCGGTCGTGGCGTTGGAACCTTCGTTTCGTTAGTCATGGCTGGACGTGATCATCGTATGAATTCTCTACGCCCGGAACGGGGCAAATTGGCTTTTCGCCAGAACAGCCTATAGTCTGGCGCAGTTTTGCCGATAAGTAGAAGAAGAGATTTTTCAGCTTCCGAATATGACCTTGAACCCGACTTAAATAAGTACTTTCTATCTATGGCTAAAATTATCGGCATCATCGTCGTGTTCGCGAGCGTGCTCGGCGGATACGTGCTTTCCCATGGCAAGATTGCAGCCCTGATCCAACCCTTCGAGGTGATGATCATCGGCGGTGCGGCCCTCGGTGCATTCCTGCAGGCCAACCCCGGCTATATGACGATGCATGTGCTCAAGAAATCCCTGGGCATGTTCAGTTCGCGCTTCAGCCACACCTTCTATCTCGAGGTGCTGGGGCTGATCTACGAGATCCTCAACAAGAGCCGCCGTGAAGGCATGATGGCAATCGAAGGCGATATCGAAGACGCTGCCGCCAGCCCGATTTTCGCCAAGTACCCTGCGGTACTCAAGGACGCCCGCATGACGGCGTTCATCTGTGATTACCTGCGCATCATGTCGTCCGGCAACATGGCGCCCCATGAACTCGAAGGCCTCTTCGACATGGAGCTGTACAGCCTCAAGGAAGACCTGGAGCATCCATCCCACGCGGTCACCGGCATCGCCGACGCCATGCCTGGCTTCGGTATCGTCGCGGCGGTATTGGGTATCGTGGTGACCATGGCGTCCCTGGGCGACGGCGACCAAAAGTCCATCGGCCTGCACGTGGGTGCGGCACTGGTGGGTACCTTTTTCGGTATTCTCGCCGCCTATGGTTTCTTCGGCCCGCTGGCCCATTCCCTGGCCCATGACGCCAAGGAAGAACTCAACGTCTACGAGGCCATCAAGGCTTCCCTGGTGGCCTCGGCCTCGGGCATGCCGCCATCGTTGGCGGTGGAGTTCGGTCGCAAGGTCCTGTATCCGGCGCACCGTCCAAGCTTCGCCGAGCTGGAACAAGCGGTTCGCGGTCGCTAAATCATGGAAAATAACCAGCCGATCATCATCAAGCGCGTCAAGCGCATAGCCGCTGGGCATCACGGGGGCGCCTGGAAAATCGCCTTCGCCGACTTCGCGACGGCGATGATGGCGTTCTTCCTGGTGCTGTGGCTGCTGTCCACCGCGACGCCGGAACAGAAGATCGCCATTGCCGGTTACTTCAAGGACCCGGTCGGTTTTACTGAAAGCGGCACGCCGTACATCATCGACCTGGGCGGCTCACCGACCCTGGCGCCGGATACGACCCTCAACCCCGAAGTCAAATCCCAGCCCCAGCCCGACAAGGTGACGACGGATACCGAGCAGGTCGAAGGCATGGCCGAGCAGATCGAGCGCGAGCGTCTGGAATTGTTGCTGCAAGAGTTGCAGAACAAGGTCGAAGAGAACCCGCAACTGCAGAAGTTCAAGGACCAGATCCTGTTCGAAATCACGCCGAACGGCTTGCGCATCCAGATCATGGATGCCGAGAACCGGCCGATGTTCGATTCCGGCAGCGCGCGCCTGAAGCCTTATTTCGAAGATATTTTGCTGGCCATGGCCGACACCATCAAAGCGGTGCCGAACAAGATCAGCATCAGCGGTCATACCGATGCCAAGCCCTACGTCGGCAAGGGTGACTTCGGTAACTGGGAGCTTTCCGCCAACCGCGCCAACGCGGCTCGTCGCGCCTTGGTGGCCGGCAGTTATCCGGACGAGCAGGTGGCGCGGGTGGTCGGTTATGCGTCCTCGGCGTTGTTCGACCGCAAGGACCCGTTCAACCCGGTCAACCGGCGTATCGATATCGTGGTGTTGACCAAGAAGGCCCAGCAAGCCATCGAAGGTTCGCAAACCGATGATCCGCCGCCGGAACCGGCCCAGGGGCAGGGCGCACCGGGTGAAGCACCGACGACGCCTGGCGCGGCGGCGGATCCGAACGCCTTGCCGGCGGACCAGCAACCCGTGCCGGCCCATGAGCTGCGCGAGCGTCTGAACCTGTTCGACGACGCCGCGCCCAAGCCTCCCACGCCGCCGGCACAGTGATCTGACTGGCGAGAGCAAACCTGTGGCGATGGGATTTATCCCCGCTGGATTGCGCAGCAGCCCCTCTTTTCATCTGATACTCGGGATGGAATAAAAAGGGGGGGCGCTTCGCGCCCCAGCGGGGATAAATCCCCTCGCCACAATGGTGTCCGGCTCACATTCCGGGTCAGTAACTGCTATCCGGCAAGCTGGCGATGATCGAGCGGTAGCTGTTCATCCGTTGCTGATGCACGCGACCTTCTTCCAGCGCCTTGAGCAGCGCGCAACCAGGTTCGCGGTCGTGCTTGCAGTCGCGGAAGCGGCAGGTGCCGATCAGGTCATTGAATTCGATGAACCCGGCTTCGACATCGGCCCGGCTGACGTGGCCCAGGCCGAATTCACGGATGCCCGGCGAGTCGATCAATTCACCGCCGCCGGGGAAGTGGAACAACCGCGCGGTGGTGGTGGTGTGGGTGCCCTGGCCGGACAGTTCGGACAACGGCCCGACGCGAGTCTCTACGTCTGGCAACAGGCTGTTGACCAGCGATGACTTGCCCACGCCAGACTGGCCGACGAACACACTGATGCGCCCATCCAACTGCTGTTGCAATTGCTCCATGCCGTTGCCGTGATGGGCCGAGACTTCCAGCACCGGATAACCCAAATCCCGATAGACCGACAGCAGGGCGTTCAGTGCCGGGGCGTTGTGCTCGTCGATCAGGTCGAATTTGTTGAGCAGCAACAACGGGCGGATGCCGGCGTGTTCGGCGGCCACCAGATAACGGTCGATCAGGTTGGCGTGAGGCTCGGGCAGGGGGGCGAACACAATGACGATCATGTCGACGTTGGCCGCTACCGGCTTGAGCTGACCACGGCTGTCCGGACGGCACAGCTCGGTGTGGCGCGGCAATTGCGCCACGATCACCCCGATGCCCTGGTTGCCGGCACGCCAGACGACTTGGTCGCCCGTGACCAGGGCCGGCAGGTTGGCGCGCAAGTGACAACGGAACACTTGGCCGGCCAGCTCGCCTTCCCGGGCCTCGACCTCGACCTGCACACCGAAGTGGGCGATCACCAGGCCGGTCTGTTCCGGGCCCAGGTCGCCACCTTCCAAGGCTTCGACAGCACTGGATTCGCGTTTGGCGGCGCGGGCGGCGCGCTCGCCCTGGATCTTTTCGATGCGCCAGTTTTGACGACGATTGAGTTGGCGTTTGGCCATGGGTGTTCCGTATGAAGAAATGCAGCGAATAGGGTAAAACGGCGGCGAGTTTAGCACGCCCAAGGGGCGGCCTAGGCTAAACTGCGTGGCTACGCCGAGGAGCTTCCCTATGCAAAACCCGCAGAACCTGATCTGGATCGACCTGGAAATGACCGGTCTGAACCCGGACACCGACGTCATTATCGAAATGGCCACCATCGTCACCGACAGCGACCTCAACACCCTGGCCGAAGGCCCGGTGATCGCGATCCACCACAGCGACGAGATCCTGGCCGGCATGGACGAGTGGAACACTCGCCAGCACGGCGGCTCGGGCCTGACCCAGCGGGTACGCGAGAGCAAGATCAGCATGGCCGAGGCCGAAGCCCGGACCATCGCCTTCCTGGAGCAGTGGGTGCCCAAGGGCAAGTCGCCGATCTGCGGCAACAGCATCTGCCAGGACCGTCGCTTCCTTTATACCCACATGAAATCCCTGGAAAGCTATTTCCACTACCGCAACCTGGACGTCTCCACTCTCAAGGAGCTGGCCGCCCGCTGGGCACCAGAAGTGCGTGACAGCTTCCAGAAGGGCGGCAGCCACCTGGCCCTGGACGACATCCGCGAGTCCATCGCCGAGTTGCAGCATTACCGCAAGCATTTCATCAAGTTCTGACGGAACTCTTGTGGCGAGGGGATTTATCCCCGCTGGGCTGCGTAGCAGCCCCAAGAACCTGATACCTCGTTGTGTCAGGTTGCTTGGTGTCAGGCGTATCAGGGGCTGCTGTGCAGCCCAGCGGGGATAAATCCCCTCGCCACGGGTCCTGTGTTGGACTTGTCGGAGCTGCCCTCTTTTGGTGCCTGCCCGAAATGGCTAGACTGCGCGCCTTCCTGCAAGGACCGCCACCATGTTGCTGATGCTTTATCTGATCGCCATCACCGCCGAAGCCATGACCGGCGCCTTGTCTGCCGGGCGTCGCGGCATGGACTGGTTCGGCGTGGTGCTGATCGCCTGTGTCACGGCGCTGGGTGGCGGTTCGGTGCGTGACGTGCTGCTCGGTCATTACCCGCTCACCTGGGTCAAGCACCCGGAATACCTGGTGCTGACCACCGCGGCGGCGATGCTGACGGTGTTCCTGGCGCGCTGGATGCGCCATTTGCGTTCATTGTTCCTGGTGCTCGACGCCGCGGGGCTGGTGGCGTTCACCCTGATCGGCTGCATGACGGCCCTGGAAATGGGCCATGGCATGCTGGTGGCGTCGGTCAGCGGGGTGATCACAGGGGTGTTCGGCGGTATTTTACGGGACATCTTCTGCAACGATATTCCGCTGATCTTCCGTCGCGAGCTCTATGCCAGCGTTTCATTTGCCGCGGCGTGGTGCTATCTGCTGTGCGTCTTCCTGCAACTGCCGAGTGAACAGGCGATCCTCATTACCTTGTTCGGTGGTTTCCTGCTGCGGCTCCTGGCGATTCGTTTTCACTGGGAAATGCCGAAGTTCGTCTACAACGACGAGGTTTGACGCTCGGCATGTTGCCGCAACGCCCACTCCACATGCTCGCGCACCAGCTCCGACGGGTAGTCGCGCCGCGCCTGCAGCGCTTGCAGCACGGGAATGGTTGACGGCGCATTACCCAGGCCCACCGCCAGGTTGCGCAGCCAGCGCTCGTACCCGGCGCGGCGCAGCGGCGAGCCTTCGGTGCTGTTCAGGAACGTCGCCTCATCCCACATGAACAGCTCGGCCAGCCCGGCATTGTCCAGGTTGTGCCGTGGCTTGAAGTCGCTTTCCCCGGACGGCCGGGCGAAGCGGTTCCAGGGACAGACGATCTGGCAGTCATCGCAGCCGAACACCCGGTTGCCGATCAACGGCCGCAATTCCTCGGGGATGGCGCTTTTCAGCTCGATGGTCAGGTAGGAAATGCAGCGGCGGGCATCCAGCACGTAGGGCCCGACGAAGGCATTCGTAGGGCAGATGTCCAGGCACGCGGTGCATTTCCCGCAATGTTCGCTGGCATGGGGCGGGTCCACCGGCAGCGGCAGGTCGACAAACAGCTCGCTCAGGAAGAAATAGCTTCCGGCCTTGCGGTTCAACACCAAGGTGTTTTTACCGATCCAGCCCAGGCCGGCCTGTTCGGCGATGGCTTTTTCCAGGACTGGAGCACTGTCGACGAAGGCGCGATAGCCGAAGGGACCGATCACCGCCTGAATTTTTTCTGCCAGTTGCTGCACACGTTTACGGATCAATTTGTGGTAATCGCGGCCCAATGCATAACGCGAGACGTAGGCTTTCTCCGGTTGGCCGAGCATCTGCGCCATGTGCGTATCGCCCGACAGGTAGTCCATGCGCAGGGAAACCACCCGTAGCGTACCCGGCACCAGTTCCTCGGGGTGCGAGCGTTTGCTGCCGTGGGCGCCCATGTAGTCCATTTCGCCGTGGTACCCGGCATCGAGCCAGCGTTGCAGGTGTTGCCCATGCTCGGCAAGGTCCAGGCCGCTGATGCCGACCTGCTGGAAGCCCAGCTCGCGGCCCCACTCCTTGATGGATTGGGCGAGGGCGGGGAGGTCTGTGGGAATGGCAGGCATGAGGCGAGAGAAACCAGAGCTGAGATGCGTATAATTCTGCCAGACATCGGAGCCCGAAGACGCATGCCGCACACTAAAGATGATTTTCCCGACGCGCTGTACAGCGCCGCGCAGGTCCGGGCCCTCGACGCACAACTGATCGCGGCCGGCACTGCCGGTTTCGAATTGATGCAGCGCGCCGCCCGCGCCACCTGGCGAGCGATTGTCCGGCGCTGGCCTGACGCCCACGAGCTGACGGTGCTGGCCGGGCATGGCAATAACGCCGGCGATGGTTATCTGGTCGCGACCCTGGCCCGGCGCGCTGGCTGGTCGGTGCGGGTGCTGACGGTGGGCGAGCCCCGGCGCTTGCAGGGCGACGCCGCCAATGCCCACGCCGAAGCGGTGGCGGTGGGCGTGCCGATGGAGCCTTGGTCGGATGAGGCAGAGTTGCGCGGCGTGTTGCTGGATGCGCTGCTCGGCACGGGCTTGAGTGGCGAGGTGCGCGAGCCTTATGTGCGGGCTATCGATACGATCAACGTCAGCGGTCTGCCGGTCGCGGCGGTGGATATCCCCTCGGGCTTGTGCGCTGATACCGGCCGGGTGCTGGGCACGGCGGTGGTGGCCGATCTCACCGTGACCTTTATTGGCTTGAAGCTGGGCTTGTTTACCGGCGAAGCGGCGGACCGGGTCGGTGAACTGGTGTTCAACGACCTGCACGCCGATCCAGATATTGTTGACGCGGCACCGGCCAGTGCCCGATTGCTCTTACCCCATAATCTGCCACGCCTGACACCTCGTGCCGCCACGTCCCACAAAGGCAAGTTCGGTCACGTGCTGTTGATCGGTGGCGACCGGGGCTTTGGCGGCGCCATCCAGATGAGCGCCGAAAGTGCCCTGCGCTGCGGTGCGGGGATGGTTTCGATGGCGACCCGCAGCGAGCACGTATCCGCCGCGCTGACGCGTTTGCCAGAAGTGATGGTGCAAGGCACCCATTCGGCGAACCAATTGATGGGCTTGCTCCAGCAGGCCAGCGTGCTGGTGGTCGGGCCGGGCTTGGGCCAGGCCGCGTGGGGGCGCAGCCTGTTGTCGGCGGCGGCCAATGCGCCGCTGCCGCAAGTATGGGATGCCGATGCGCTGAACCTGCTCTGCAGCGGCGATGTCCGCCTGCCTGGACGGTGTGTCATCACCCCGCACCCGGGCGAGGCGGCGCGATTGTTGGCGTTATCCACAGCCCAGGTGCAGGCCGACCGTCCAGCGGCAGCCCATGCATTGAGCCGGAAATACGCCACCACGGTGATCCTCAAGGGCGCCGGCAGCCTGATTGCCAGCCCGGACGGTCGCCTGGCGGTTTGCAGCCAGGGCCATCCGGCCATGGCCACAGCAGGCCTGGGGGATGTGCTGGCCGGCGTGGTCGGCGCCTTGCTGGCACAGGGCATGGAAGGGTTCGAAGCCGCGTGCCTGGCGGTCTGGCTGCACGCCAATGCCGGTGCCCAGGCCGGCCGTTCGGGTCGGGGGGTGGCAGCCACCGATCTGATTCCGGCCATTCGTCAGTTGTTGGAGGAGCATTCACCGTGTCTGAAGTAACCCTGTACGTGGCGGACGAACAAGCCATGACACAATTTGGCGCCCGCATCGCGCAGATCACCGCCGGCCACGGCCTGATTTTTCTCGAAGGCGACCTCGGCGCGGGGAAAACCACCCTGTCCCGTGGCATCATTCGCGGTCTCGGGCACGTCGGCTCCGTCAAGAGCCCTACGTTCACCCTGGTCGAGCCCTATGAGATCGGCGACATTCGCGCCTTCCATTTCGACCTGTATCGACTGGTGGATCCTGAGGAGCTGGAATTCCTCGGTATTCGCGATTATTTCGAAGATGACGCCTTGTGCCTGATCGAATGGCCCCAGAAGGGGGCAGGCTTTTTGCCAAAGCCCGACCTGACCATTACCATTGGCGCGCAGAACGGCGGGCGTTCGCTGAAACTGACGCCGCAAGGCTCGCGTGGCGAGTCGTGGTGTGCCGCTTTGGCATTGGAAAACTAATTGATGATGGGGTTTGGTATGCGCTTTCGCGCGGTGGTTGCTGTCGTAGGACTGTTGCTTACGGCACTGGCCGTCGATGCTGTGGCCGAGACAAAGGTCAACAGCGTTCGCCTCTGGCGGGCGCCGGACAACACACGGCTGGTGTTCGACCTGACGGGCCCGGTGCAGCACAGCGTATTCACCCTGACCGCCCCGGATCGCCTGGTGATTGACATCAACGGCGCGTCCCTGGGCGCGCCATTGAACGTGGCGACCGCCAACACGCCGATTACCGCGATGCGTTCGGCCCAGCGTACGCCGACCGACCTGCGGGTGGTCATCGACCTGAAAAAAGCCGTGACCCCGAAAAGCTTCACCCTGGCCCCCAACGCCCAATACGGCAACCGGCTGGTGGTGGACCTGTTCGACAACCCGGCCGATGCGGCGCCACCTCCGCCGCCGCCGACCAATGTCGCCACGGTACCGGCGGTGCCGGTGACCCCGACCGAACCTGCGCTCAAGCTGCCGCCGGCCCCGGCTGGCAAGCGCGACATCATCGTGGTGATCGACGCCGGTCACGGCGGCGAAGACCCAGGCGCCTCAGGCTCGCGCGGGCAGCGTGAAAAAGACGTGGTGCTGTCCATCGCCCGCGAATTGCAACGCCAGGTCAACGGCATGAAAGGCTTCCGCGCCGAACTGACCCGTACCGGCGACTACTTCATTCCCTTGCGTGGGCGTACCGAGATCGCCCGCAAGAAAGGTGCCGACCTGTTCGTCTCCATCCACGCCGACGCCGCGCCTTCGGCGGCAGCGTTCGGGGCCTCGGTGTTTGCCCTGTCCGACCGCGGTGCCACGTCCGAGACTGCCCGTTGGCTGGCCGACAGCGAAAACCGTTCCGACCTGATCGGCGGTGCCGGCAACGTCAGCCTCGACGACAAGGACCGGATGCTCGCCGGTGTGTTGCTCGATTTGTCGATGACCGCCTCGCTGACCTCCAGCCTGAACGTCGGCCAGAAAGTCCTGAGCAACATCGGTCGGGTCACGCCGCTGCACAAGCAGCGCGTCGAGCAGGCTGGATTCATGGTGCTCAAGTCGCCGGACATCCCGTCGATCCTGGTGGAGACCGGGTTTATCTCCAACGCCAACGAAGCCTCCAAGCTGTCGTCCGCCAACCATCAGCAGGCGCTGGCCCGTTCCATCAGCAGCGGCGTGCGGCAGTTCTTCCAGCAGAACCCACCGCCAGGCACCTACATCGCCTGGTTGCGCGACTCGGGCAAGATTGCCCAAGGCCCGCGGGACCATCGGGTCAGCCCCGGCGAAACCCTGGCGATGATCGCTGTGCGCTATCAGGTGTCACCCGCCATCTTGCGCAGTGCCAACAATCTCAAGAGCGATGAGCTCAAGATTGGCCAGACCCTGACCATTCCCGGCAATGAAGTGGCGGTCCAGCAATGAGTGATGGAGTGATCGGCAG
Source organism: Pseudomonas sp. NFACC16-2 (assembly GCF_900119205.1). Lineage (NCBI taxonomy): Bacteria > Pseudomonadati > Pseudomonadota > Gammaproteobacteria > Pseudomonadales > Pseudomonadaceae > Pseudomonas > Pseudomonas sp. NFACC16-2. Next base: position 123,427 of record NZ_FPIX01000002.1, read on the forward strand.
CAACGCGCGCATTGAACTGCTCAGCCCGCGGCTGGCGAACCAGATCGCCGCTGGCGAAGTGGTCGAGCGGCCGGCGTCTGTGATCAAGGAGTTGCTGGAAAACAGCCTCGACTCCGGGGCCAAACGCATCGATGTGGACGTCGAGCAGGGTGGCGTCAAGTTGTTGCGAGTGCGTGATGACGGTGGCGGTATTTCTGCCGACGACCTGCCGCTGGCCCTGGCGCGGCATGCCACCAGCAAGATTCGCGACCTGGAAGACCTCGAACGGGTCATGAGCCTGGGGTTTCGGGGCGAGGCGCTGGCATCCATCAGTTCGGTGTCGCGCCTGACCCTTACCTCCCGCACCCGCGACGCCGAGCAGGCCTGGCAGGTAGAGACCGAAGGGCGGGACATGGCCTCCCGCGTGCAGCCTGCGGCCCATCCGGTGGGCACCTCGGTGGAAGTGCGCGACTTGTTCTTCAACACGCCGGCCCGGCGCAAGTTCCTCAAGGCCGAGAAGACTGAATTCGATCATCTGCAAGAAGTCATCAAGCGCCTGGCCCTGGCGCGCTTTGATGTGGCGTTTCATTTGCGCCACAACGGCAAGACCATCCTCAGCCTGCACGAGGCCCACGATGATGCGGCCCGCGCCCGACGTGTCGGCGCGGTGTGCGGCGCAGGTTTCCTGGAGCAGGCCTTGCCCATCGAGGTGGAGCGCAACGGCCTGCACCTGTGGGGGTGGGTCGGCTTGCCAACGTTCTCCCGCAGCCAGGCGGACTTGCAGTACTTCTACGTGAACGGCCGGGCGGTGCGCGACAAACTGGTGGCCCATGCGGTGCGCCAGGCTTATCGCGATGTGCTGTTCAATGGCCGGCATCCGACCTTCGTGCTGTTTTTCGAAGTCGATCCGGCCGTGGTTGACGTCAACGTGCACCCGACCAAGCATGAAGTACGTTTCCGTGACGGGCGCATGGTCCACGATTTCCTCTACGGCACCTTGCACCGCGCCTTGGGCGATGTGCGTCCGGAAGATCAACTGGCGGCTCCGGCGGCAGTGGCTGGCATGGTCCGGCCAACGGGACTGGAAGCCGGCGAATTCGGCCCCCAGGGCGAGATGCGCCTGGCGGCCAACGCTCTGCTGGAGCAACCCCAGCCTCAGCCGGGCTACAACACGGCCGGGAGCGGTACCGGCAGCGGCTATCAATATCAATACACTCCGCGCCCGCAATCCAGCGTGCCGGCAGCCGAGGCCCAGGCGGCCTATCGCGAGTTCTTCAAACCCTTGCCGGAAGCCGGAGCGGCGGCGATGCCCGACGGCCAAGGCGATATCCCGCCGCTGGGCTATGCTCTGGCGCAACTCAAAGGCATTTATATCCTCTCGGAAAATGCCCAGGGCCTGGTCCTGGTGGACATGCACGCCGCCCATGAGCGGATCATGTACGAGCGACTGAAAATCGCCATGGCCAGCGAGGGCTTGAGCGGCCAGCCGCTGTTGGTGCCCGAGTCCCTGGCCGTCAGCCAGCGCGAAGCCGATTGCGCCGAAGAACATGTGGCCTGGTTCCAGCGCCTGGGTTTCGAATTGCAGCGCCTGGGGCCTGAAACCCTGGCGATCCGTCAGATCCCGGCCTTGTTGAAACAGGCCGAGGCCAATCGCCTGGTCAGCGACGTACTGGCGGACTTGATGGAATACGGCACCAGCGACCGCATCCAGGCGCACCTGAACGAACTGCTCGGCACCATGGCCTGCCACGGCGCGATCCGCGCCAACCGGCGCCTGGCCCTGCCGGAAATGAACGGCCTGCTGCGGGACATGGAAAACACCGAGCGCAGCGGTCAATGCAACCATGGCCGGCCGACCTGGACCCAATTGGGCCTGGACGACCTGGACAAACTGTTCCTGCGCGGTCGTTGATGAGCCAGTTGCCACCCGCGATTTTCCTGATGGGGCCGACCGCCGCCGGCAAGACCGACCTGGCCATCGAGTTGACCAAAGTCCTGCCCTGCGAGTTGATCAGTGTCGATTCGGCCCTGGTCTACCGGGGCATGGACATCGGCACCGCCAAGCCGTCGAAGGAACTGCTGGCCGAGTTTCCCCATCGCCTGATCGACATCCTCGACCCGGCCGAGGCGTATTCGGCGGCCGATTTCCGTCGTGACGCGCTCCAGGCCATGGCCGAGATCACCGCGCGGGGCAAGATTCCGCTGCTGGTGGGTGGCACAATGCTGTATTACAAGGCCTTGGTCGATGGGTTGGCGGACATGCCGGCCGCCGATCCCGAGGTGCGCGCGCAGATTGAAGAAGAGGCCGCGCGCCTTGGCTGGCAAGCCCTGCACGAGCAGTTGGCGGTCATCGACCCGGAATCGGCGGCGCGTATTCACCCCAATGACCCGCAGCGCCTCAGTCGGGCCCTGGAGGTTTATCGGGTCAGCGGCCAGAGCATGACGGCCCTGCGCCAGCGACAATCTGCGCAAAGTACTGAAGCAGCCGCTTCGGGACTGCAACAATTGCCCTATACTGTCGCGAATCTGGCCATCGCTCCGGCGAACCGGCAAGTGCTGCATCGGCGAATTGAACAAAGATTCACATTAATGTTGGAACAGGGGTTCATAGACGAGGTCGTAGCCCTGCGTGAGCGAAGTGACCTGCATGCCGGGTTGCCGTCTATACGTGCGGTAGGTTATCGACAAGTCTGGGATTACCTGGACGGCAAGCTGACGTCAGCCGAGATGCAGGAGCGTGGGATCATTGCCACGCGCCAATTGGCGAAACGCCAGTTCACCTGGCTGCGCAGCTGGACTGACTTGCATTGGCTCGACAGTCTCGATTGCGACAATCTGCCACGCGCCTTGAAATACCTCGGGACCATCTCCATATTGAGCTGAGTCCTTGCAATTGCCGTCTATCCTTGGGGGTGTGACGGCCCAAGCCATCTGATTCCGATTTTTATTATTGATCCTTAAAGGAGTGCGGCACATGTCAAAAGGGCATTCGCTACAAGACCCTTACTTGAACACTTTACGTAAAGAGAAAGTTGGGGTGTCCATCTATCTGGTCAACGGGATCAAACTGCAAGGCACGATCGAGTCTTTCGACCAGTTCGTCATCCTTCTGAAAAACACCGTCAGCCAAATGGTCTACAAGCACGCGATCTCGACAGTCGTGCCAGTTCGTCCAATTCGTCTGCCTAGCGCAACCGAATCCGAAGGCGGTGACGCTGAACCGGGTAACGCCTGATAGGAGCCTCCTTTGTTCTTTGAGCGCCACGGTGGTGGTGAACGGGCCATTCTCGTTCACTTGGATGGACAGGACCCTGAGGCGCGCGAAGATCCGCAGGAGTTTCAGGAATTGGCACTTTCGGCCGGCGCCGAGACCGTCGCGTTTTTCAACGTGCCGCGTCATCGGCCAACCGCCAAGTTCCTGATCGGCAGTGGCAAGGTCGAGGAGTTGCGCGACCTGGTCAAGGCCGAACAGGTCGACCTGGTGATTTTCAATCACATCCTCACACCCAGTCAGGAGCGTAACCTCGAACGTGTCTTCGAGTGTCGCGTGATCGACCGTACGGGGCTGATTCTCGATATTTTCGCCCAGCGCGCCCGTACCCATGAAGGCAAGCTGCAGGTCGAACTGGCCCAGCTTGAGCACATGAGTACGCGGCTGGTTCGCGGTTGGACTCACCTTGAGCGGCAGAAAGGCGGTATCGGCCTGCGCGGCCCGGGTGAAACCCAGTTGGAAACCGACCGGCGCCTGTTGCGGGTGCGCCTGCGCCAGATCAAGGGGCGGTTGGAAAAGGTCCGCAGCCAGCGCGAGCAGTCGCGACGCGGCCGCAAGCGCGCGGATATCCCGACGGTTTCACTGGTGGGTTATACCAACGCCGGCAAATCGACCTTGTTCAATAACGTTACCCAATCCGACGTCTACGCCGCCGACCAACTGTTCGCCACGCTCGACCCGACCCTGCGTCGGCTCGACCTGGACGACCTCGGGCCGATCGTGCTGGCCGACACCGTGGGCTTCATCCGTCACCTGCCGCATAAACTGGTCGAGGCTTTCCGGGCTACGCTCGAAGAGTCGAGCAACTCCGACCTGCTGCTGCACGTGATCGATGCCGCCGAACCGGACCGGATGCTGCAGATCGAGCAGGTGATGGTGGTGCTGGGCGAGATCGGGGCCCAGGACTTGCCGATCCTGGAGGTATACAACAAACTCGATTTGCTCGAAGGCGTGGAGCCGCAGATCCAGCGCGATGCCGACGGCAAGCCGCAACGGGTCTGGCTGTCGGCCCGTGATGGCACCGGCCTGGACCTGCTCAAACAGGCTGTGGCCGAGCTGTTGGGCAACGATCTGTTTGTTGGCACCCTGAAGTTGCCGCAACGTTTCGCCCGGCTGCGAGCCCAGTTCTTTGAGCTGGGGGCCGTGCAAAAAGAAGAACACGACGACGAAGGCGTCTGCCTGCTGGCTGTTCGCCTGCCTCGGGCGGAGCTCAATCGGCTGGTCAGCCGCGAAGGGCTGCAACCGATGGAATTCATCGAGCAACACACTTTGCAATAAAAGCCTGAGAAAGCTGTGTCAGGCATTCTGTAGCATTGGTCGGCGCGCCGTGGGTGCGTCTTTGCTTTATCAGATGGAGAGCGCTATGGCTTGGAATGAGCCGGGTGGCAACTCGAATAATCAGGATCCTTGGGGTGGCAAGCGTCGTAACAACGGCGACCGCAAGGGGCCGCCGGATCTCGACGAGGCCTTCCGAAAGCTGCAGGAAAGCCTGAACGGTTTGTTCGGTGGTGGTAAAAAACGCGGTGACGATGGCGGTGGCCGTCCGGGCAAGGGCGGCGGTTTCGGCCTGCTCGGCATCGGTCTCGTCGTGCTGGCGGCTGTCTGGCTGTACAGCGCGGTCTATGTCGTGGACGAGCAGGAGCAGGCCGTGGTGCTGCGCTTCGGCAAGTACTACGAGACGGTTGGACCGGGCCTGAATATCTATTTCCCGCCGATCGACCAGAAGTATATGGAGAACGTCACGCGTGAGCGTGCGTACACCAAGCAGGGCCAGATGCTGACCGAAGACGAGAACATCGTCGAGGTGCCGCTGACCGTGCAATACAAGATCACCAACCTGCAGGACTTCGTACTGAACGTCGACCAGCCGGAAATCAGCCTGCAGCATGCGACCGAAAGTGCCTTGCGCCATGTGGTGGGTTCCACCGCCATGGACCAGGTGCTGACCGAAGGGCGTGAGTTGATGGCCAGCGAAATCAAGGAGCGCCTGCAGCGGTTCCTCGATACCTATCGCACCGGTATCACCGTCACCCAGGTCAACGTCCAGAGCGCGGCAGCCCCGCGTGAGGTCCAGGAAGCCTTCGACGACGTGATCCGTGCCCGTGAAGACGAGCAGCGTTCGCGCAACCAGGCCGAAACCTATGCCAACGGCGTTGTGCCGGAAGCCCGTGGTCAGGCCCAGCGCATCATCGAGGATGCCAATGGTTACCGCGACGAAGTGATCTCCCGCGCCAAGGGTGAGGCTGATCGCTTCACCAAGCTGGTGGCCGAGTATCGCAAGGCTCCGGAAGTCACCCGTGAGCGTCTGTATCTGGACACCATGCAGGAAGTCTTCAGCAACACCAGCAAGGTCCTCGTGACCGGCAACAAGAACGGCCAGAGCAATCTGCTGTACCTGCCGCTGGACAAGATGGTCGAGAGCGGGCGCAACACCAGCACGCCGGCGACCAGTTCGGCGGCCGCCAGCAATGAAGCCAACGCTCGTGCGGCGGCGGACCTGCAGCAACAGCAAGCACGTACCAGGGAGAGTCGCTGATGAGCAATAAATCGCTGATCGCCCTTATTGTCGGTGTCGTCGTGGCGATCGCTGCCTGGAACTGCTTCTACATCGTGGCTCAGACCGAGCGCGCGGTGTTGCTGCAATTCGGTCGCGTGGTCCAGGCTGATGTCCAGCCGGGGCTGCATGTGAAGGTGCCGTACGTCAACAAGGTGCGCAAGTTCGACGGGCGCCTGATGACGCTGGATGCGCCGACGCAACGCTTCCTGACGCTGGAAAAGAAAGCCGTGATGGTGGATGCCTATGCCAAGTGGCGTGTGAAGGATGCCGAGCGCTTCTACACCGCGACCTCGGGCCTGAAGCAGATCGCCGACGAGCGTCTGTCCCGCCGTCTGGAATCGGGTCTGCGTGACCAGTTCGGTAAGCGCACGCTGCATGAAGTCGTGTCCGGTGAGCGTGATGCGCTCATGGCCGATATCACGCGTTCGCTGAACACGATGGCGGAAAAAGAGCTGGGTATCGAAGTGGTCGATGTCCGGGTCAAGGCCATCGACCTGCCGAAGGAAGTGAACCGCAGCGTGTTCGAGCGCATGAGCACCGAGCGTGAGCGTGAAGCCCGGGAGCACCGCGCCAAGGGTAACGAGCTGGCCGAGGGCATCCGTGCCGACGCCGATCGCCAACGTCGCGTGCTGCTGGCCGAAGCCTATCGGGAATCGGAAGAGGTCCGGGGTGATGGTGATGCCCAGGCCGCTGCGATCTATTCCAAGGCCTATGGCCAGGATCAGGAGTTCTACGGCTTCTACCGTAGCCTGCGCGCTTACCGTGAAAGTTTTGCGAACAAATCCGACGTCATGGTCCTGGACCCAAGCAGTGACTTCTTCCGTTATCTGGAAAAGGCCAAGCCTTGATGCGACGTTGACCTGAGGCACTCCGCCCGGCGGCTAAAGCGTCGGGCGGGGTGATCCTTTGGGAAAACGTGTGTATGATGCGGCAGCCGGGAAATTCCCGGCTTTTTTGCGTCTGCACGTTTGATTGTGTTTTTGGTTGCAGGCGTCGGATTGAACGACTCGACAGGTTTTTCGAGGAAAGTGCTGGGCGAGGCTGGGGTGCTGCTCATTTAAGGCGTTGGATAGAAACCGTGGCGAGGGAGCTTGCTCCCGCTTGAGTGCGAAGCGCTCACAGCAATGGGGCCGCTTCGCAGCCCAGCGGGAGCAAGCTCCCCCGCCACAATGATTCAATCGCTCGTAGGTGAACGGCATGACGCCATTCGTCACGGCGCTCATGCGCGTGTTTTGCGCGTGGGCCAAGTATTTTCTGCTTCACTCAAGGCTTGCCCGAGGGCTGGCCGCCCGGACCATAGGGGAATGGCGTAATGGCAACGGTAGACCGCTGGCTGCTGCCAGATGGCATCGAAGAAGTACTGCCACCGGAGGCTGCGCGAATCGAAGTCGCGCGTCGGCAGGTGTTGGATCTGTTCCAGAGCTGGGGTTACGAGTTCGTCGTTACCCCGCATATCGAGTACCTGGAATCCCTGCTCACCGGTGCGGGCCAGGACCTGGACCTGCGCACCTTCAAGGTTATCGACCCGCAGTCGGGCCGGCAGATGGGCTTTCGTGCCGACATCACGCCGCAAGTGGCGCGCATCGACGCCCACACCCTGCGCCGTGAAGGTCCGAGCCGCCTGTGCTACGCCGGCAGTGTGCTGCATGCCCAGCCGCGTGCCTTGTCGTCTTCGCGCAGCCCGATCCAGCTGGGCGCCGAGTTGTATGGCGACGCCAGCCCGAGCAGCGACGTGGAAGTCATCAGCCTGATGTTGGCCATGCTGCAACTGGCTGACGTGCCGGATGTCCACATGGACCTGGGGCATGTTGGCATCTATCGCAGCCTGGCCCGGGCGGCCGGTTTGTCCGGCGAAGTGGAGCAACAACTGTTCGATGCCCTGCAACGCAAGGCCATCGACGAAGTCATCAGCCTGACCGAGGGCCTGCCGGCCGATCTGTCGGACATGCTGCGGGCGCTGGTGGGCCTGTGCGGCGGACGTGAAGTATTGGCCGCTGCCCGGGAACGCCTGGCTCACGCGCCGGCGCCTGTGTTGGCGGCGCTGGACGACTTGCTGGCGATTGCCGAGCGTCTGTCGGTGCGTTTCCCCGAGTTGCCGCTGTATTTCGACTTGGGTGAGTTGCGCGGTTATCACTACCACACGGGTGTCGTCTTTGCCGTGTTCGTCCCGGGCGTGGGCCAGTCCATCGCCCAGGGTGGCCGTTATGACGACATCGGTGCCGACTTTGGTCGTGCTCGTCCGGCGACCGGTTTCTCTACCGATTTGAAAACCCTGGTGACCCTGGGGCGTGCTGAAGTCGAGCTACCGTCTGGCGGTATCTGGATGCCTGACAGTACGGATGCGGCACTCTGGCAAGCGGTCTGCCAGTTGCGCAGTGAGGGTCAGCGTGTCGTCCAGGCTTTGCCTGGGCAGCCTTTGGCCGCCGCCCGTGAAGCGGACTGCGACCGGCAATTGATTCAGCAGAACGGGCTTTGGCAAGTATTGCCGCTGGCTTCTTGAGTTTTCCCGCCGGCTGCGGCCGGCACCAAGTTTGCGCGAATGAGGACAAGTGTTATGGGTAAGAATGTCGTAGTCCTGGGCACCCAGTGGGGTGATGAGGGCAAAGGCAAGATCGTTGATCTGCTGACCGAACATGCTGCCGCCGTAGTGCGCTACCAGGGTGGCCACAACGCAGGTCACACCTTGGTGATCGACGGTGAAAAAACCGTTCTGCACCTGATTCCGTCGGGCGTGCTGCGCGAAGGCGTGCAGTGCCTGATCGGCAACGGTGTGGTGGTCGCTCCCGACGCCTTGCTGCGGGAAATCGTCAAGCTGGAAGAAAAAGGCGTACCGGTGCGCGAGCGTCTGCGTATCAGCCCTTCCTGCCCGCTGATCCTGTCCTATCACGTTGCGCTGGACCAGGCCCGTGAGAAGGCCCGTGGCGAGCTGAAGATCGGCACCACCGGTCGCGGCATCGGCCCGGCCTACGAAGATAAAGTGGCCCGTCGAGGCCTGCGCATTGGTGACCTGTTCCACCGTGAGCGTTTCGCCGCCAAGCTGGGCGAGTTGCTGGACTACCACAACTTTGTCCTGGTCAATTACTACAAAGAGCCGGCCATCGACTTCCAGAAAACCCTGGACGAGTGCATGGAGTACGCCGAGCTGCTCAAGCCGATGATGCTCGACGTCACTGCCGAGCTGCACGAGCTGCGTCGCGCTGGCAAGGACATCATGTTCGAAGGTGCCCAGGGTTCGCTGCTGGACATCGACCACGGTACCTACCCGTACGTCACCAGCTCCAACACCACCGCCGGCGGCATCGCCACGGGTTCGGGTTTCGGTCCGATGTACCTGGACTACATCCTGGGTATCACCAAGGCTTACACCACGCGCGTGGGTTCGGGGCCGTTCCCGACTGAGCTGTTCGACGATGTCGGCGCCTTCCTGGCCAAGCGTGGCCACGAATTCGGCGCTACCACTGGCCGTGCCCGTCGTTGCGGTTGGTTCGATGCTGTCATCCTGCGTCGCGCCATCGACGTCAACAGCATCTCGGGCCTGTGCCTGACCAAGTTGGACGTGCTGGACGGCTTGGAAACCATCAACATCTGCGTGGGCTACAAGAACCAGGACGGCGCCGTCATCGACGCACCGACCGACGCCGACAGCTACATCGGCCTGGAGCCGGTGTACGAGCAGATGCCAGGCTGGACCGAATCGACCGTGGGCGCCAAGACCCTGGAAGAGCTGCCAGTGGCGGCCCGCAACTACATCAAGCGTGTCGAAGAGTTGGTCGGTGCGCCGATCGACATTATTTCGACGGGGCCGGACCGCAACGAAACCATCGTTCTGCGTCACCCGTTTGCCTGATAAGTCGTTGATGTCAAAAACAAAGGCCCCTCGTTTGGGGCCTTTGTCGTATCTGCCGGCCGAACGGCACGACCTTTGCTATGCACCCTTAACAATAAGTACTTCTTTGAAGTGCCATCAAATTAATGGCGTTTAGTCGAGGGATTCCCCTGTGTCGGCCGTTCTCTCACTGTTACAAAGCCGTCTGTTGCGGCCCGTCTTCGTTACGCTTGGTATCGCCCTTTTGGTGCAGGTGCTGGTGGCTGTCGCGCTGACACGAAGCACTGTCACCGCCCTGGAGGCCGATCTAGGCGCTCGGCTGGGGGGCGACAGTCAGAAATTGTCTGGCGAACTGGAGCAGGCCGGGCGCGAGGTCACCTCGAGCCTGGACAGTTTGTCTGCCAGCACCCGTCAGCGTCTCACTGCCGGTTTGTCCCCGCGGTTGAAGGACGAACAGGCGCAATTGCGGACGACGCTGGAGAAAACGCTCAAGGATTCCGCCAACGATATGGCGCAACTCCTGGCCTCGGTCGCGCCGCGCGCTATGTGGGACAGCGACATACCGACCCTTTCCGAATTCGCCCGCCGGGCCCAGCGCAACCCTAATGTGTTGTTCGTTATTTATGACGACGCCAGTGGTGAGCACCTGACCCGCTACCTGAACCGGGAAAACCCGATCAACAAGGCGCTGCTGGAAAAAGGCAAGGGTGAGCGGGCGTTGGACAAAGTGCTGGATGCGGCGAAGAGCGACCCCTCGGTGTATTACCTCGAAGCCTCGATCAGCCCCAACGGTGTAGAGATCGGCAAAGTATTGATGGGCGTTTCCACAGCTTCCGTTGAAGCTGACCTGAAGGCGTTGGACCAGCGCTTCTCGGCCTTGATCGCCAGCAGCGACCAGTTGGTCGGTGACAGCCTCAAGGGGGCGGCGGCCGACAGTGCCACCGCCATGCGCGGTCGCCTGGAGTCGGCCCAGGCCACCGCCACACAGATGCAGACCAACACTGCCAGCACCGTGCAGGAAGCTGCAGGCACCTTGCGCTGGCGCATCGGCCTGGGCCTGGCACTGGTGGGCTTCGGTGTGTTGGTGTTGCTGGCCGTGGTGCTGGGGCGTCGGGTGGTCAATCGCTTGAAGTTGCTGATCGTGGCCATGAACGACTTGGCGGCAGGCGAGGGTGACCTGACCAAGCGCGTGCAAATCAACAGCAAGGACGAAATCGGCGACATGGCCTCGGCGGTCAATCGCTTTGTGGATAAGTTGCAACCCATCGTACGCGAGGCGGGCGATGTGGCCCAGCGTACCGGTGTGGAAATCGGTGCGATGACCTTGCGTAACTCCGGTGCCGATGCGGCGGCCGGGATGCAGCGTGATGAGGTGGCCGAGAGCCTGCGTGCACTGTCGCAAATGGCGGATGAGGCTCAATCGGAAAGCCAGGCGATGCAGGCGGCTTTGCAGCAGGTTGTGGAGATCCGCCAGGCCACTGATGAAACTACCCGCACTTCGGCCAAGGTCGGCAGCTTGATCGAGGCGTTGGCCGAGCAGGTAGACACCGGCGCTAAAGTGATTGAGCGGCTGGCGCAGCAGAGCGAACAGATCGAAGTGGTGCTGACGGTGATCCACGGCATCGCCGAGCAGACTAACTTGTTGGCCTTGAATGCCGCCATCGAGGCGGCGCGGGCCGGGGAAACCGGGCGCGGGTTTGCCGTGGTGGCGGATGAGGTGCGGGCCCTGGCGAGCAAGACCCAAAGTTCAACGGGCGATATCCAGGCGCATATCGTGGCCTTGCAGCAGGGGGCTCGCGAGGCGGTGGCCGCTATCGGCCAGGCTGGGCGCCAGGCCAGCGAAGGCTTGGTGGTGCTACGAGACAGTGCGCGATTGCAGCAGTCGGTGCAGGCGTCCGTCGAGCAGGTGCATGCGGCTATCGGCCTGGCGACTCAGGCCGCGGCTCACCAGGCCCAGGGCGCGCAAGCGGTGCGCGGGCGCGTGGAAACCATCCACGCCCAGGCCGAGAAGGCGGCCCAGGCCGTGGTCGAGACCACCGCCAGCGGCAAGGTGCTCGACAGCCTGGCTGCGCAGTTGAAGGCAAGCCTGGGGCAGTTCCGGGCCTGATCTGGCGGCTGGGCTGGCCTCATCGCGAGCAGGCTTGCTCCCACAGCGGATCTCTGTTCACTGCGATCCTTGTGCGAGCTTGCTCGCGATAGCGATTTCAGCGACTCAGATATTTCCAGGGCCCAGAAACGCAAAAACCCGCTTTCGCGGGTTTCTGTGAAGTTCAAGGCCTTGACCTTGAAGCAAGAATTGGTGCCCAGAAGAAGACTCGAACTTCCACGACCTTGCGGTCACCAGCACCTGAAGCTGGCGTGTCTACCAATTTCACCATCTGGGCAGCATCTTCAGCGTTGCCGCTGTTGATGTGGCGCACTATACGGAGCGCATTTTGATCTGTAAACCCCTGTTTTTGTTTTAGTAATTGCCAAACGCAATTGCAGGAAGCAAAAATGCAAAAACCCGCTTTCGCGGGTTTTTGTTGAGCTGCCAGGCCACTGGCCTGTTGCTCGAAATTGGTGCCCAGAAGAAGACTCGAACTTCCACGACCTTGCGGTCACCAGCACCTGAAGCTGGCGTGTCTACCAATTTCACCATCTGGGCAATATCGACATCGTGTGTACGTCGTCGATGGCGCGCACTATACGGAGCGTCTTTTTAACTGTAAACCCCTCCTGAGAAAAAAACCGCTAAATTTCACGAGCGGTGCTTTTCCAGGCTTCCAAGGCGGGTCAAATGGCTTTAGAAAAGCGATCGGATGCTTGAAATTTCCCGTTTCATTAAGCCTATGCCAAACTAACCCGCATATAGACAAGGTGAAAACTCTCTAATGGCCGATTGGCAGTCCCTCGATCCCGAGGCCGCTCGTGAAGCGGAAAAATATGAAAACCCTATTCCTAGCCGCGAACTGATCCTGGCGCATCTCGCCGATCGGGGTTCGCCTGCTAGTCGCGAACAGTTGGTCGAAGAGTTCGGTCTGACCACCGAGGACCAACTCGAAGCCCTGCGCCGCCGTCTGCGCGCCATGGAGCGCGACGCTCAACTGATCTACACCCGGCGCGGCACCTATGCGCCGGTGGACAAGCTCGACCTGATCCTGGGCCGCATCGCCGGTCACCGTGACGGCTTCGGTTTCCTGATCCCGGACGACGGCAGTGACGACCTGTTCATGAGCCCGGCGCAAATGCGCCTGGTATTTGACGGCGACCGTGCCCTGGCCCGCGTTTCCGGCCTGGACCGTCGTGGCCGCCGTGAAGGCGTGATCGTCGAAGTGGTGTCCCGTGCCCATGAAAGCATCGTTGGCCGTTACTTCGAAGAAGGTGGTATCGGTTTTGTCGTGCCGGATAACCCGAAGGTCCAGCAGGAAGTGCTGATTACCCCGGGCCGTAATGGCGCCGCCAAGGTGGGTCAGTTCGTCGAGGTGAAAATCACCCACTGGCCAACGGCGCGCTTCCAGCCGCAGGGCGATATCGTTGAAGTGGTCGGCAACTACATGGCGCCGGGCATGGAGATCGACGTTGCGCTGCGCACCTACGACATTCCTCACGTCTGGCCCGAGGCCGTGCTCAAGGAAGCCGCCAAGCTCAAGCCGGAAGTTGAAGAGAAAGACAAAGAAAAACGCATCGACCTGCGTCATCTGCCGTTCGTCACCATCGATGGTGAAGACGCCCGCGACTTCGACGATGCGGTCTACTGCGAAGCCAGGCCTGGCAAGCTGCGCCTGTTCTCCGGCGGCTGGAAGTTGTTCGTCGCGATTGCCGACGTGTCCAGCTACGTGAAGATCGGTTCGGCCCTGGATAACGAAGCCCAGGTGCGCGGCAACTCCGTGTATTTCCCTGAGCGCGTGATCCCGATGCTGCCTGAGCAGCTTTCCAATGGGCTGTGCTCGCTGAATCCGAAAGTCGACCGTTTGGCCATGGTGTGCGAGATGACCATCTCCAAGACCGGCGAAATGACCGACTACCAGTTCTACGAAGCGGTGATCCACTCCCAGGCGCGCCTGACCTACAACAAGGTCAGCACCATCCTGGAAACGCCCAAGACCAGTGAAGCCAAGGCCTTGCGTGCCGAATACGCTGGCGTGGTGCCGCACCTCAAGCAGCTTTACTCGCTGTACAAGGTGTTGCTGGGTGCCCGTCATGTGCGTGGCGCGATCGATTTCGAGACCCAGGAAACCCGGATTGTCTTCGGTTCCGAGCGCAAGATCGCGGCAATCACCCCGACGACCCGTAACGATGCGCACAAGCTGATCGAAGAGTGCATGCTGGCCGCCAACGTGGCCACCGCCGAATTCCTCAAGAAGCACGAGATCCCTGCGTTGTACCGCGTGCACGACGGCCCGCCGCCGGAGCGTCTGGAAAAACTGCGGGCCTTCCTCGGCGAGCTCGGCCTGTCCCTGCACAAAGGCAAGGACGGCCCGACGCCGAAGGACTACCAGGCACTGCTGGCCAGCATCAAGGATCGTCCGGATTATCATGTGATCCAGACCGTGATGCTGCGCTCCCTGAGCCAGGCGGTGTACAGCGCCGACAACCAGGGCCACTTTGGTCTGAATTACGAGGCGTACACCCACTTCACCTCGCCGATTCGCCGTTACCCGGACCTGCTCACGCACCGCGCGATCCGCAGCGTGATCCATTCCAAGCAGAACACCCCGCACGTCAAGCGCGCCGGCGCCATGACCATTCCCAAGGCCCGGATCTATCCGTACGACGAAGCGGCCCTGGAACAGTTGGGCGAGCAGTGCTCCATGAGCGAGCGGCGCGCCGACGAAGCCACCCGCGACGTGGTGAACTGGCTCAAGTGCGAGTTCATGAAAGACCGCGTGGGCGAGTCGTTCCCAGGCGTGATCACAGCAGTGACAGGCTTTGGTTTGTTTGTCGAGCTGACCGACATCTACGTCGAGGGCTTGGTGCACGTTACCGCCTTGCCGGGTGATTACTATCACTTCGATCCTGTGCACCACCGCCTGGCGGGCGAGCGCACCGGTCGCAGCTTCCGTCTGGGTGACACCGTGGAAGTGCAGGTCATGCGCGTCGACCTCGATGAGCGCAAGATCGACTTCGGAATGTCTGACAAACCCGCCGAAGCACCGACTGGCCGTAAAAAACGTGGCAACGAGACCGCCGCGCCTGCGACCAAAGGCAAAGGTGCTCCTGCAAAAACCGCAGAGCCTGAGCCAGCCAAGGCCGGTCGCCGTTCGTCTGTCAAGGACAAGGCTCCCGAAGCCTACCGCTCCAGCGACGCTGCGGCGAAAAATGCCGAGTTGCGCAAGAGCCGCGAGTTGAAGCAGCAGTTGCTCAACGAAGCCAAAAGCGGTGGTAAAGCGGCTTCCGGGGGCAAGTCCCACGGGGCGGAAAAGCCGTCGAGCAAACCGAGTAAACACCGTAAAGGCCCGCCAAAAGCGGGTTCGGCCCCTGCGAAAAGCGGCGGGTCGCGCAAACCTAAGGCCAAGTCATGAGTCTGGAAAAAATCTACGGCGTGCACGCCGTAGAAGCACTGCTGCGTCACCACCCTAAACGTGTCAAGCAAGTGTGGTTGGCGGAAGGTCGCAGCGAGCCGCGTGTGCAAGCGCTGGTCGAACTGGCCAGCCAAAACAAGGTTGCCATTGGCCAGGCCGAGCGTCGCGAAATGGACGTGTGGGTCGAAGGCGTTCACCAGGGTGTGGTGGCGGACGTAAGCCCCAGCCAGGTCTGGGGCGAGGCGATGCTCGACGAACTGCTCGATCGCACCGAAGGCGCACCCCTGCTGCTGGTGCTGGACGGCGTGACCGACCCGCATAACCTCGGCGCTTGCCTGCGTTCGGCAGATGCGGCGGGTGCGTTGGCGGTCATCGTGCCTAAAGACAAGTCGGCAACCTTGACGCCGGCTGTGCGCAAGGTCGCCTGCGGCGCGGCGGAAGTGATTCCGCTGGTGGCGGTGACCAACCTGGCGCGCACCCTGGAAAAACTCCAGCAGCGCGGCTTGTGGGTGGTTGGCACGGCGGGTGAAGCCGAGGTCAGCATTTATGACCAGGACCTGACGGGCCCGACGATCCTGATCATGGGCGCCGAGGGCAAGGGCATGCGCCGCCTGACCCGCGAGCACTGCGACTACCTGGTCAAGCTGCCGATGGCGGGCAGCGTCAGCAGCCTCAACGTTTCGGTTGCGACCGGTGTGTGCCTGTTCGAGGCGCTGCGCCAGCGTAGTGTTAAAGTGGCCTCTTCGCGCAAGCTATAAGCTTCAAGCGGCAAGGTAGAGCGCGATAGCGTTTATAGCTTGCCGCTTGTCGCTCGCTGCTTGCAGCTGTTCAATTGCCTTGCACCTCCCTCGACCCTTCTCTACAATTGCGCCCCTTGCTGTGATGGCAGGCACTTATGTGTCTAGCGTCCACAAGTCCATAAGTGTCATTCACTCCTTGTCTGACCGTTTTTGAGCGGCAGGCTACAACCCGTAAGGAGCATTCATGCGTCATTACGAAATCATCTTTTTGGTCCACCCGGATCAAAGCGAGCAAGTCGGCGGCATGGTTGAGCGTTACACCAAGCTGATCGAAGAAGACGGCGGCAAAATCCACCGTCTGGAAGATTGGGGCCGTCGTCAACTGGCCTACGCAATCAACAATGTTCACAAGGCTCACTACGTGATGCTGAACGTTGAGTGCACTGGCAAGGCCCTGGCCGAGCTGGAAGACAACTTCCGCTACAACGATGCAGTGATCCGTAACCTGGTCATCCGTCGCGAAGAAGCCGTCACCGGCCAATCCGAGATGCTCAAGGCTGAAGAAAACCGCAGTGAGCGCCGTGAGCGTCGCGACCGTCCTGAGCACTCTGACAGCGCCGATGGCGATGACAGCGATAGCGACAGCGACAACAGCGATAACGCTGACGAGTAATCCACGGACCTTTTAAGGAGCCAATCACATGGCACGTTTCTTCCGTCGTCGTAAATTCTGCCGCTTCACCGCTGAAGACGTGAAAGAGATCGATTACAAAGATCTCAACACTCTGAAAGCCTACGTATCCGAGACCGGCAAAATCGTTCCAAGCCGTATCACCGGTACCAAAGCTCGTTATCAGCGTCAGCTGGCCACCGCTATCAAGCGCGCCCGCTTCCTGGCCCTGCTGGCCTACACCGACAGCCACGGCCGCTGAGACCGGGCAGTCGACGAGTAGTAAGGGATTGAATGCATGCGCGCCTTAGCTGACTTCATCATGCGGGGACGTGTGCAGGCCACGTTGGTTGTGGCCGGATCCGCGGCATTGCCGCTGTTGTTCTGGTTGAGTGCCGCCGCTGGGTGCCTTGTGCTCCTGCGGCGCGGTTCGGACGCCTTGAGCGTCCTGGGTGTCGGGTTGCTGTCAGCGTTGGTGAGCTGGTACTTCCTGAAGGACCCGACAACACTCCTGGTGTTGCTCGGGGCTGGTGGCCTGGCGTTGGTTTTGCGCGCCGGCCATACCTGGAACCGCGTGCTGCTGTGCAGCGTGGCCGTGGGGTTGTTGTGTGCGGTGAGCCTGGGAACTGTATTCAGTTCCTTCATCGAGTCACTGGCGCAGACGTTCGAACACGTCCTGCCGCTGGCGATGGGTGAGGTCTACGAGACATTCTCGGCAGACCAGAAGGCGTTTCTCACTGCCCTGAGCGCTCCGCTGATGATCATTTCGATAGCGTCTTCGCTGCAGATCTTTAGCGTGCTGTGCCTGATTCTTGGGCGCTATTGGCAGGCGTCGTTGTATAACCCCGGTGGTTTCGGTCGCGAGTTTCGCGCCATCCGATTCCCCAAGAGCGTGGCGCTGTCACTGCTGGCCGTCATGTGTGTTGCTCCGTTTTTCGGGCTGCATGCACTGATCCTGTTGCCGTTGTGCAGTGTACCGCTGGTCTTCGCCGGCCTGGCCCTGATTCACGGGCTGGTGGCGCAGAAGCGACTGGCCACGTTCTGGCTGGTGGGGGTATACGTGACGTTGTTGCCTTTCATGCACTTGCTTGGTCCGTTGCTCGTGGTCTTGGCCATCGTTGACAGCCTGATTGATTTTCGCGGTCGTATGGCGCCGAAAGACGCCGACAACGCGAACGGTGAAGGTTAAAAGTTAGAGGATTTTCACATGCAACTGATCCTTCTGGAAAAAATCGCCAACCTGGGCAACCTGGGCGACAAAGTAAACGTTAAGGCCGGCTACGGTCGTAACTACCTGCTGCCTTTCGGCAAAGCCACCGCTGCGACCGCTGCCAACCTGGCTGCGTTCGAAGAGCGTCGTGCCGAGCTGGAAAAAGCCGCCGCAGACCGTAAGGCATCGGCTGAAAGCCGTGCTGCCCAACTGGCCGAGCTGGAAGTGACCATCACTGCCACCGCTGGCGACGAAGGCAAGCTGTTCGGTTCTATCGGTACTCACGACATCGCTGACGCACTGACCGCCTCCGGCGTTGAAGTAGCGAAAAGCGAAGTTCGTCTGCCGAACGGCACCATCCGCAACGTAGGCGAATTCGACGTAGCCGTGCACCTGCACGCCGAAGTTGAAGCCACCGTACGCGTTGTCGTGGTAGCAGCCTAAGCAACACCTGTCGGTTGGCACCCTCGGGTGCTTGCCGGTAACATCGGGCACGATCCTGTTTACAGGTCGTGCCCTTTGTCTTTCTGCAATTCCTGATTTTCATAACCAGAAGTGGCCATGAACGAAATCACCGCTCCCGAGCAATACGATCTGCAAACCGCTGCCCTGAAGGTGCCTCCGCATTCCATCGAGGCCGAACAGGCCGTGCTCGGTGGCCTGATGCTGGACAACAACGCCTGGGAACGCGTGCTCGATCAAGTCTCCGATGGCGATTTCTACCGGCATGACCACCGTCTGATTTTCCGTGCGATCGCCCGTCTGGCCGATCAGAACATGCCGATCGACGTTGTGACCCTGGCCGAGCAATTGGACAAGGAAGGGCAGACGTCCCAGGTCGGCGGCCTCGGTTACCTGGGCGAACTGGCGAAAAACACACCGTCGGTCGCCAACATCAAGGCCTATGCCCAGATCGTGCGCGAGCGGGCGACCTTGCGCCAATTGATCGGCATCAGCACCGAAATCGCCGACAGCGCCTTCAACCCGGAAGGCCGTACCGCCGCCGAGATCCTTGACGAAGCCGAGCGGCAGATCTTCCAGATCGCCGAGGCCCGCCCGAAAACCGGCGGCCCGGTCAGCGTCAACGACCTGCTGACCAAGGCCATCGACCGCATCGACACCTTGTTCAACACCGACAACGCCATCACCGGCCTGTCCACCGGTTACACCGACCTCGACGAGAAGACCAGCGGTCTGCAACCGTCCGACCTGATCATTGTCGCCGGCCGTCCGTCCATGGGTAAGACGACCTTTGCGATGAACCTGGTGGAAAACGCCGTGCTGCGCAGCGACAAGGCGGTGCTGGTGTACTCCCTCGAGATGCCAGGCGAATCGCTGATCATGCGTATGCTGTCGTCCCTGGGGCGCATCGACCAGACCAAGGTCCGTTCCGGCCAATTGGAAGACGATGATTGGCCGCGCCTCACCTCGGCGGTCAACCTGCTCAACGACCGCAAACTGTTCATCGACGATACGGCCGGTATCAGCCCGTCGGAAATGCGCGCCCGGACCCGGCGCCTGGTGCGTGAGCACGGTGATATCGCACTGATCATGATCGACTACCTGCAATTGATGCAGATCCCCGGTTCCAGCGGCGACAACCGGACCAACGAGATTTCCGAAATCTCTCGTTCCCTCAAGGCCCTGGCCAAGGAATTCAACTGCCCGGTGGTAGCACTTTCCCAGTTGAACCGATCCCTGGAACAGCGCCCCAACAAGCGTCCGGTGAACTCCGACTTGCGGGAATCCGGAGCGATCGAGCAGGACGCCGACGTCATCATGTTCGTGTACCGCGACGAGGTGTACCACCCCGAGACGGAGCACAAGGGCATCGCCGAAATCATCATCGGCAAGCAGCGGAACGGCCCGATCGGCTTCATCCGCCTGGCGTTTATCGGCAAATACACGCGCTTCGAAAACCTGGCGCCGGGTAGCTACAATTTTGATGATGATGAGTAAGCCGTTCGCTCGATCGGATATTGTCTTTGTGGCGAGGGAGCTTGCTCCCGCTCGACTGCGCAGCAGTCGCAAAACCAGCGAATGCGGTTTGCCAGGGTAAAAGTGGGTGCAGCAGTGGGTCTGCTGCGCAGCCCAGCGGGAGCAAGCTCCCTCGCCACAATTGATTTGTATCTGGCTTGAGTTCTGGGGGCGGGCCACAAAATCGATTTCCGACCATAGCCGTCGGAATTGGTCAAAATTTGTGCTATATTCCGCGCCCGCGATTTTTCATCCTTTATACCGGTCATCGACATGCAAGCAGCCAAGCCGTTATTTGACTATCCCAAGTACTGGGCCGAATGTTTTGGCCCGGCGCCGTTCCTGCCCATGAGCAGGGAGGAGATGGATCAGCTCGGCTGGGATTCGTGCGACATCATCATCGTGACCGGTGATGCCTACGTCGATCACCCGTCGTTCGGCATGGCGATCATTGGCCGTCTGCTGGAAGCCCAGGGCTTTCGCGTCGGGATCATTGCCCAGCCGAACTGGCAGTCCAAAGACGACTTCATGAAGCTTGGCGAGCCCAACCTGTTTTTCGGTGTCGCGGCCGGCAACATGGACTCGATGATCAACCGCTACACCGCCGACAAGAAAATCCGTTCCGATGACGCCTACACCCCCGGCGGCCTGGCAGGCAAGCGGCCGGACCGCGCGAGCCTGGTCTACAGCCAGCGCTGCAAGGAAGCCTACAAGCATGTACCGATCGTGCTGGGAGGCATCGAAGCGTCGCTGCGCCGCATCGCTCACTACGATTACTGGCAGGATCGGGTCCGCAACTCGATCCTGATCGACGCCTGCGCCGACATCCTGCTCTACGGCAACGCCGAGCGGGCGATTGTCGAAGTCGCCCAGCGCTTGTCCTACGGTCACAAGATCGAAGACATCACTGACGTGCGCGGCACGGCCTTCATCCGTCGTGACACGCCGAAAGACTGGTACGAAGTCGATTCCACGCGCATCGACCGTCCGGGCAAGATCGACAAGATCATCAACCCGTATGTGAACACCCAAGACACCCAGGCTTGTGCTATCGAGCAGGAAAAGGGGCCGGTTGAAGACCCGAGCGAAGCCAAGGTCGTGCAGATCCTGGCAAGCCCGAAAATGACCCGCGACAAAACCGTGATCCGTCTGCCCTCGGTGGAAAAGGTCCGTGGCGACGCGGTGCTCTACGCTCACGCCAACCGCGTCCTTCACCTCGAAACCAACCCGGGCAACGCCCGTGCCCTGGTGCAGAAGCACGGCGAGGTCGACGTCTGGTTCAACCCGCCGCCCATTCCGATGACCACTGAGGAAATGGACTACGTGTTTGGCATGCCCTACGCACGTGTTCCTCATCCGGCGTACGGCAAGGAAAAGATCCCGGCCTACGAGATGATCCGTTTCTCGGTGAACATCATGCGTGGCTGCTTCGGTGGCTGCACGTTCTGCTCGATCACCGAGCACGAAGGCCGGATCATCCAGAACCGTTCCGAAGAGTCGATCATTCGCGAGATCGAAGAGATCCGCGACAAGGTCCCGGGTTTCACCGGGGTCATTTCCGACCTCGGTGGTCCGACCGCGAACATGTATCGCATTGCCTGCAAGAGCCCGGAAATCGAATCCGCGTGCCGCAAGCCGTCGTGCGTGTTCCCCGGTATCTGCCCGAACCTGAACACCGACCATTCTTCGCTGATCCAGCTGTACCGCAGCGCCCGGGCCTTGCCTGGGGTGAAGAAGATCCTGATCGCTTCCGGCCTGCGTTACGACCTGGCGGTCGAGTCGCCGGAATACGTCAAGGAGCTGGTGACCCACCACGTTGGCGGTTACCTGAAGATCGCTCCGGAGCATACCGAAGAAGGCCCGCTCAACCAGATGATGAAGCCGGGCATCGGCAGCTATGACAAATTCAAGCGGATGTTCGAGAAGTACACCAAGGAAGCCGGGAAAGAGCAGTACCTGATTCCGTACTTCATCGCCGCCCACCCGGGCACCACCGACGAAGACATGATGAACCTGGCGCTGTGGCTCAAGGGCAACGGCTTCCGCGCCGACCAGGTGCAGGCGTTCTATCCATCGCCAATGGCTACGGCCACGGCGATGTACCACTCGGGCAAGAACCCGCTGCGCAAGGTCACCTACAAGAGCGACGCGGTGACCATCGTCAAGAGCGAGGAGCAGCGCCGCCTGCACAAGGCCTTCTTGCGTTATCACGACCCCAAGGGCTGGCCGATGCTGCGCGAAGCGCTGACCCGCATGGGCCGTGCCGACCTGATCGGGCCGGGCAAGCACCAATTGATTCCGTTGCACCAGCCGGCCACCGACAGCTACCAGAGCGCCCGTCGCAAGAACTCGACGCCAGCCGGCAGCCACAAGGTTGGCAAGGAAACCACCAAGATCCTGACCCAGCACACCGGCCTGCCACCGCGCGCCAGCGACGGCGGCAACCCGTGGGACAAGCGTGAGCAGGCCAAGGCCGCGGCATTCGCCCGCAACCAGCAGGCCGCCAAGGAACGCAAGGACGCCGCCAAGGGCAAAGGACCGAAACCGGCGCGCAAGCCTGTCGTGCCGCGCTAACGGGTCAATCTACGATGTAAAACGCCAGCCTCAGTGCTGGCGTTTTGCTTTCTAGCGACGGTGCTGACCATTTGCTATCGTGGCCGCCGCCGATGCCCGGCAGTAAGCGCATAAAGCCGAACACTGCTTCCTGTTGTGGCGAGGGGATTTATCCCCGTTGGGCTGCGTAGCAGCCCTGAAATCTGTTGCATCGATGGGGCCGGCTGATTGCGCTAAGCCTTTTTGGGGCTGCTGCGCAGCCCAAACGGGGATAAATCCCCTCGCCACAGGGTTCAGTGCGGATAACGTCTCACCCTCCGATTCTCAAGGACGATTCATATGAGCAGTGCTTCAACAGGCATCGGCATGGACCTGAGCTTCTCCCAGGTCATGGCCCGCAAACGCATTGAAAGCCAAATCAACCTGCCACGTCTGTTCGCCGCCATCGATGCCGATCCAGGCATCGTCGGCGCAGGCGTGGTGTACATCGATGCTGAGTTCAATGTAGTGACCCTGCGTGAGTTCAAGCCGATTTGCAGCATCAAGCCCAAGCGGATCATCTTGCGCGAGGCGCAGAAGTACATTGCGCCGGCTCAGTTTGCTGATCAGGTAAAGAACAACCCACGTGAGTCTCGTTTGGTGGGGGAGGCTGTCAATACGACGTTGTCCTGCGCCGGCGCCATTTTGGGTTGGATTGTAGTTTTCAGCGGCACGATCGCTGTTCCGTTTACTGCGGGAGCGAGTCTGGTCGTTACCGCCATTGGGGCCACCGCCGCCTCTGCGAGCACGGCGCAGTGCGTGGTTGGAGGTGTGCGTACGTACAACGAGCTCAACGATCCATCAGCTAATGATGATATGGACAGTGAGGACTGGTATCGCTACGCAATGCCAGTGCTGGATGCCGCATCGCTGCTGGGCGCCGGGACGTCCACCTTGACGACATTGAAACTCTTGCAGGCCAGGAAGATCTCGACCGGCAGAAGTTGGTACGAGCTTTCGAAAGGTTTGACCCGCCAGCAAAGAAAGGCATTGACTAAGGAGCTGTTAACGCTGAAAGACCCAAGCCTGACTAATAAATTATTGAAGCTTCGCCAGCGTTCGGGGACGCTTGCAAAGCGTTACACGGCCACTCAGATCAACCACGCAACTGTGACCCAGATTCGCGACTCTCTGGGGGCTGCCATCGGTTTAACGGGCAGTAGCTTGTCCGGGAACCTGAAAACAATAGCCGTGGGGCTGTATGAGGAAGTTGAATAATGGACCGCAAGCATTCATTGAACGCGTTCCTTGCTCACTATTTTCCAACCTTCATAGGCGCCTTTTTTCTAGCCTGTTTTGCGGTTTCCGCTTCGATTTCATTAGCCTCAAGTACTTATTTTCGAGGCGATCCTGAACGGGCTAAATATTCTTTTCTGATTGCGCTAGTGCTATCCCTGCTCTTGGCGTTGAGTCATTTCTTCATGATCAGAGGGCGGTCGTGGGGTGTCCGGGCCATAGTTGTGTTCTATCTCGCTTGCCTCTTCATTGTCCTTCCCACCTACGGCTATAGACCGCATCCCGTTGCCTATGTGACTGGGTTGTTGTTCCCGTTGCTTGGGTTGCTATTGCTCAATAGCAAACGCCATCGAGAGATGCGTCAAAAATTGTTGGAGTTACGCGATGAGCGTATGGCGATAAGGTCTGCCGACCTTCAGAAAAAAAACAAAGGTCGTTAGATGGACCACCATCTGTACTTTCTCAATTTTATGAAGCGTTATTTCCCAACCTTCATCGCAGCGATCTTCGTGGCGAAAATATCGTGTCTACTCGCGCTCTTTGCGCTTCTCGACAGTTTCTTCGTGCGCGTTCCGCTGGCGGGTCAAGCAAAACTTTCCGCCATTGGCATTGTTATTTGCACAGCGGTTCTGGTCCACAGTAACTTCATGGTCATACGCGGCAGGCCTGGTTGGGTCTGGGTGTTTGCCGGACTTTTTGTCGCCTGTTTGTTTTGCGTATTACCGACTATTGATTCTCGCCCGAATCGATTCGTTTATGCGGCGGGTCTTTTCTTCCCCTTGCTCGGGCTGCTACTGCTCAACAGCAAACGTCACCGCGAGATGCGCCGCAAGCTGGTAGAAATCCGCCAGCAACGCGAACTCACCATCCAGGCCGCCAAGGCATCACGCCCGCGTCGCTGAGTCGATTCGCGCTGCCCGCGCCGCATTTATGTGCATTGCTTTGCAGATGAATTCGGGCAGCGCGCGTTTTTAGTGCTCTACTGCCTTGAGTAGATAAAGAAAGTGTCCGACCTGCCTGCATGGCATAAGTCTTGCGCCGCTTTCGATAACGCCCAGGCTCGCAGGAGGCACGTCGTGTCGATCCATGTCGCATTGCACCACGTTACGCATTACCGCTACGACCGCGCCGTCGAACTCGGCCCGCAGATCGTTCGCCTGCGCCCGGCGGCCCACAGCCGCACGCGCATTCTTTCCTATGCGCTGAAGGTTTCGCCCGAGCAGCATTTCATCAACTGGCAGCAGGACCCCCAGGGTAACTACCTGGCGCGGCTGGTGTTTCCCGAGAAAACCCGGGAGATGCGCATCGAAGTCGAGCTGCTGGCGGAAATGGCGGTGTTCAATCCGTTCGACTTCTTTCTCGAGCCCTACGCCGAAAAAATTCCGTTCGCCTACGCGGCCGACGAGCGCAAGGAGTTGGCGCCTTACCTGGAAACCCTGCCGTTGACGCCGAAATTCCAGGCCTATCTGGACGGCATCGACCGCACGCCATTGCCAGCGGTGGATTTTTTGGTGGCGCTCAACCAGCGCCTGAGCGAAGACATCAACTACCTGATTCGCATGGAGCCGGGCGTCCAGACCCCGGAGCATACCCTTGAGCACGCGTCCGGCTCTTGCCGCGACTCGGCCTGGTTGTTGGTGCAGCTGTTGCGCAACCTTGGCTTGGCCGCGCGTTTCGTTTCCGGTTACCTGATCCAGTTGACCGCCGATGTGAAAAGCCTCGATGGTCCCTCCGGCACTGAGGTGGACTTCACCGACTTGCATGCCTGGTGCGAGGTCTACCTGCCCGGTGCCGGTTGGATCGGCCTGGATGCGACGTCGGGGTTGTTCGCTGGTGAAGGCCATATCCCGTTGGCGTGTAGTCCCGATCCGTCCTCAGCGGCTCCGATCAGTGGCTTGGTGGAGCCTTGCGAGTGCGAGTTCAGCCACGAGATGTCCGTCGAGCGGGTCTGGGAAGCGCCGCGGGTGACCAAGCCTTACACCGACGCACAGTGGCTGGCGATCCAGGCCCTGGGACGGCAGATCGATGCCGACCTGTTGGAGGGCGACGTGCGCCTGACCATGGGTGGCGAACCGACCTTTGTCTCCATCGATGACCCGGACGGTGCCGAGTGGAACACCGCGGCACTTGGACCGGATAAACGCCGGCTCTCCGCCGAGCTGTTCCAGCGCATGCGCAATCACTATGCGCCCAAGGGGCTGGTGCATTTCGGCCAGGGCAAGTGGTACCCCGGCGAGCAATTGCCGCGCTGGTCGCTCAACTGCTATTGGCGGCGCGACGGCGTGCCGATCTGGCACAACAGCGCGTTGATCGCCGATGAACAGGAGGACTACGGCGCCGATGGCGAATTGGCCGGACGTTTCCTGGCGAGCGTCGCCGAGCGTTTGAAAATTCCTGCGCGGTTCGTGTTTCCGGCCTACGAAGACAACTTCTATTACCTCTGGCGCGAAGGTGCATTGCCTTCGAATGTCACGGCCGAGGACCCACGCCTGGAGGACGCCCTGGAGCGTGCACGGTTGCGCAAGGTCTTCAGCCAGGGCCTGGACAAGATCATCGGCCAGGTCCTGCCGCTGGCCCGTACCGCCAAGGGCGATCAGTGGCAAAGCGGTCGCTGGTACCTGCGCGACAACCACTGCCGCCTGGTGCCGGGGGATTCGCCCCTGGGTTATCGCTTGCCGCTGGCGTCCCAGCCTTGGGTAACGGCGGCCGAGTACCCGTTCATCCACCCCACCGACCCGAACCAGGACTTGCCCGAGCTGCCCGGCACCGAGCAACTGGCGCGTCACGGCGAGCCGGCGGCCGAGCAGGAGCGTGTCCCGGAGATCGACAAATCCGCCGACTGGCTGACCCGCACCGCCTTCTGTGCCGAGGCCCGCGATGGCCGGCTGTACCTGTTCATGCCGCCACTGGAGCGGGTCGAGGATTACCTGGAACTGGTCAGCGCCATCGAGGCGACGGCCGAGGAACTGCACTGTCCGGTGCTGTTGGAGGGCTACGAGCCGCCGAGCGACCCGCGCCTGGGCAATTTCCGCATCACCCCCGACCCGGGTGTGATCGAGGTCAACGTACAACCCTCGGCGACCTGGGATGAGTTGGTCGAGCGCACTGAATTTTTATACGAAGAGGCGCGCCAGACCCGACTGACCACCGAGAAATTCATGATCGATGGTCGGCACACCGGCACCGGCGGTGGTAACCATTTCGTGCTGGGGGGCGCGACACCGGCTGACTCACCGTTTCTGCGGCGTCCCGACCTGCTGCGCAGCCTGATCAGTTACTGGCATAACCATCCGTCGTTGTCCTACCTGTTTTCCGGATTGTTCATCGGCCCGACCTCCCAGGCACCTCGCGTGGACGAGGCGCGCAACGACGCGTTGTACGAGCTGGAAATCGCTTTCGCGCAAATGCCACAGCCCGGCGAGCAATGCCCGCCGTGGTTGGTCGATCGCCTGTTGCGCAACCTGCTGATCGACGTGACCGGCAATACACACCGTGCCGAATTCTGCATCGACAAGCTCTATTCACCGGACGGCGCCACCGGGCGTCTCGGCCTGTTGGAGTTGCGTGCTTTCGAGATGCCCCCCCACGCCCGCATGAGCCTGGCCCAGCAATTACTGCTGCGGGCACTGGTGGCGCGGTTCTGGCGTGAGCCTTATGCGCCCGCGAAACTGGCGCGCTGGGGCACCGAGCTGCATGACCGGTTCCTGTTGCCGCACTTTATCGAGCAGGATTTTGCCGACGTCATCCATGAGCTGAACGCCGCCGGCTACCCGCTGCGGGCCGAGTGGTTCGCCGCGCACCTGGAGTTCCGCTTCCCCAAGGTGGGCGATTACGCGGTCAGCGGTATCGAACTGCAATTGCGCCAAGCCCTCGAGCCTTGGCATGTGCTGGGGGAAGAGGGCGCGGTAGGCGGCACCGTGCGTTATGTGGATTCCTCCCTGGAGCGCTTGCAGGTCAAGCTCAGCGGCCTGGCGCCGCAACGCTACCTGCTGACCTGCAATGGCGTGCCGGTGCCGTTGCAACCCACTGGTCGGGTCGGCGAGTTCGTCGCCGGGGTGCGCTTCCGCGCCTGGCAACCGGCCAACTGCCTGCAACCGACCATCCCGGTGCATGCGCCACTGGTCTTCGACTTGCTCGACACCTGGATGCAACGTTCCGTGGGCGGCTGCCAGTATCACGTGGCCCATCCGGGCGGGCGTAACTACGACAGCCTGCCGGTGAATGCTAACGAGGCCGAGAGCCGGCGGATGGCGCGATTCTTCCGTATCGGGCACACGCCTGGGAAACTTCCGATACCCAGCCTGGCAGTGGATGACGAGTTTCCACTCACGCTCGACCTGCGTCGTTTTCAAGGGGCACCCAAGGTGTAAGCGAACCCCGTGGCGAGGGAGCTTGCTCCCGCTGGGCTGCGCAGCAGCCCTGAAACCTGACGACCCGGTGTGTCAGGCCAATGGAGTCTGCTGTCTTGGGGCCGCTGCGCAGCCCAGCGGGAGCAAGCTCCCTGGCCGCGGTCGTCATGTTCCGCTCCAAACTCAACTATCCGGGCGTCATGCGCTTGCGCTAGTCTCACCTTTTATTGCCGTCTGCCGAGCTTTCCATGCCTGACCTGCTTGACCGTTACCCGCTGACGACGGGCACCTATCACGAACTGTTGGACGACAACGGTGCGGTGCGTCCGCACTGGCGGCGGTTGTTCGATCAGTTGCAGCGCAGCACGCCGGCTCACCTGATCCAGCGTCAGGCGCTGCTGGCTCGGCAGATTCAGGAAAACGGTGTGACCTATAACGTCTACGCCGATCCGAAGGGCGCCGACCGGCCGTGGGAGCTGGACCTGCTGCCCCACGTGATCGACCCGCAGGAATGGAAACATCTGTCGGCCGGGATTGCCCAGCGTGCGCGCCTGCTCAATGCGGTCCTGGCCGACCTGTATGGGCCACAGCGGCTGATCAGCGAAGGGCTGCTGCCGGCAGAGTTGGTGTTCGGGCACAACAATTTCCTTTGGCCCTGCCAGGGCATCGTGCCGCCGGACGGCAGCTTCCTGCACTTGTATGCGGTGGATCTGGCGCGCACCCCCGATGGCCGTTGGTGGGTCACGGCGGATCGGACCCAGGCGCCTTCGGGGGCCGGTTATGCCCTGGAAAATCGCATGATCGTCTCCCGCGCGTTCCCCGAGCTGTATCGCGACCTGAGGGTGCGACACCTGTCCGGGTTCTTCCGCACCTTGCAGGAAACCCTGGCACGACAGGCACCCAGCGACGGTGAGTCACCACTGGTGGTGCTGTTGACACCGGGGCGGTTCAACGAAAGTTATTTCGAGCATCTTTATCTGGCCCGTCAGCTTGGCTATCCGCTGGTGGAGGGGGGCGACCTGACCGTGCGGGACGCCACGGTCTACCTCAAGACCCTTAGCGGCTTGCGCCGGGTTCACGCCATCATGCGCCGGCTCGACGACGATTTCTGCGACCCCCTGGAGCTGCGCACTGATTCAGCCCTCGGCGTGCCGGGACTGCTGGAAGCGGTGCGCCAGGGCCGGGTGCTGGTGGCCAATGCCCTGGGCAGCGGCGTGCTGGAGTCACCGGGCCTGTTGGGGTTCCTGCCGAAGATCAGCCAGTATCTGTTCGGCGAGGAGTTGATACTGCCGTCCATCGCCACCTGGTGGTGCGGTGAGCCGCCGGTGCTGGCCCAGGCCCTGGAAAAGCTGCCGCAACTGTTGATCAAGCCGGCGTTTCCTTCCCAAAGTTTCACCCCGGTGTTCGGCCGTGACCTGAACGAGGTGCAGCGCGGCCAACTGGCGGCGCGCATGCAGGCTCGGCCCTATGCCTATGTCGCCCAGGAGCTGGCGCAACTGTCCCAGGCCCCGGTCTGGCAGGCCGAAGATGGGCACATCCAGCCCCGGGCCATTGGCATGCGCGTATATGCCGTGTCCGGGAAGGATGATTATCGGGTGCTGTCGGGTGGCCTGACCCGCGTGGCCGCCGAGGCCGACGCCGAAGTGGTGTCGATGCAGCGCGGCGGCGCCAGCAAGGACACTTGGGTGTTGGGCGAGCAGGCGCCCGGCGGTGAACAATGGACGGCCCAGCGAACCGTAGGCGTCCACGACCTGGTTCGACGCGATCCGTACCTGCCTTCGCGGGTGGTGGAAAACCTGTTCTGGTTCGGCCGTTACTGCGAACGCTGCGACGACAGCGCACGGCTGCTGCGGATCATGCTGGGGCGTTATGTCGATGGCGATGACCCGCAGGCCCTGCAGTCGGCGGTGGCCCTGGGCGAAAGCCTGATGCTGCTGCCTGAAGAGGGTGAGCTGCACGAGCGTTTGCTGGCGGCGCTGTTGGGCGACGACTGGTCGTTCAGCCTGCGTTCCAACCTGCAGCGCTTGCAGTGGGCGGCCTCGCAGGTTCGCGGCAAGCTGTCCCGGGAGAACTGGCAGGCGCTGGTGGAGTTGCAGCGCGAAGCGGCGGAGCTGGAAACCGAGGAACCGGATTTCGGTGAGTTGCTGGATTTCCTCAATCGGCTGGTGATGTCCCTGGCGGCGTTGTCCGGATTTGCCTTGGATGACATGACCCGCGACGAGGGCTGGCGCTTCTTGATGATTGGCCGGCGCCTGGAGCGCTTGCAATTTCTCAGCAGCAGCCTGGCGGCGTTTTTGCGCAGCGATGCAGTATTCGACCAGGCCGGGCTGGAGTGGCTGCTGGAACTGGGCAACAGCAGCATCACCTACCGTTCGCGCTACCTGGCGGTGGCGCAACTGATCCCGGTACTGGACCTGTTGTTGCTGGACGAACAGAACCCCCACGCGGTGCTTTTCCAGTTAAAACTGGTGGCCCGCACGCTCAAGCGCCTGAACGACGATTTTGGCGCACCGAAGGAAACGGCCTTGCCAGAATTGGTGACGCGTCTTTCTCGCTTTGACTTGCGTTGCCTGGAAAATCCCCTGTTTGGCGATGCCAGCCTGCGCGCAGCACTTGATGGGCTGGCCGATCTGTTGCAGGAAGTGGCCGATGTCGGTGGCCAGGTATCCGATCGCCTGGCCTTGCGTCATTTCGCCCACGTCGATGACGTCAGCCAACGCACGGTATCCGTCTGATGAGCGCTCATTACCAGATCCTCCACGACACCCATTACCACTACGACAGCCCGGTGTCCCTGGCCCAGCAGCTTGCCCATCTGTGGCCGCGCGCCTGTGACTGGCAGCGTTGCACCGAACAGCAGTTGCTGATCAGCCCGGAGCCGACGACCCGGCGCGATGAGCAGGATGTGTTCGGCAACCCGCTGACCCGCCTGGCCTTCGAACGCCCCCATGACGAGTTGCTGGTCAATGCTCGCTTGAGCGTCGAGGTGCTGTCTCGCCCCTCGCTGGACTTCAACCTGTCCCCGGCCTGGGAGTCGACCTGCAGCGCGCTGACCTACAGCGGCCGGCCACTTGCGGCGTCATTGCTGCAAGCATGCCGTTTTCGTTTCGAGTCACCGTATGTGCACCTCAAGCGCAGCTTCGTCGAGTTTTCCGAAAGCTGCTTCCCCCCGGGGCGCCCGTTGATGGTTGGCGTGCGGGCGCTGATGGAAAAGATTTTCGAGGAGTTCACCTTCGATGCCGAGGCGACCCAGGTGGCCACGCCGCTGGTGGAGGTGCTGGAGCGGCGGCGGGGCGTGTGCCAGGACTTCGCCCACTTGATGCTGGCCTGCGTGCGCTCTCGCGGACTGGCGGCGCGTTACGTCAGCGGCTACCTGCTGACCCAGCCGCCACCCGGCCAACCCCGGCTGATTGGCGCCGATGCGTCCCATGCCTGGGTCTCGGTGTATTGCCCGGTGTTGGGTTGGGTGGACTTTGACCCGACCAACAACGTGCAACCGGCCTTGGAGCACATCACCCTGGCCTGGGGACGGGACTTTTCCGATGTGTCGCCGTTGCGGGGCGTGATCCTGGGGGGCGGCAATCATGATCCCGAGGTGCGGGTGACGGTGATGCCGCTGGAGTCATGACCGCGCTTTGCGGTGAAATACTGGTGGCGAGGGAGCTTGCTCCCGCTTGGGTGCGAAGCGCCCATAAAAATGGGGTCGCCGCGCGACCCAGCGGGAGCAAGCTCCCTCGCCACAGATAAATCATTAACTGCGAGGCCTCTCCATGTTCCCGGTTTCCATCAAAGGCGTGCTGCAATCCCCCGAAGGCCTGGTCGTGCTGATGCTCAACGAACGGGATGAATGGGAATTGCCTGGCGGGCGGATCGAGCTGGGCGAAACGGCGCCGCAATGCCTGGCGCGGGAAATTACCGAGGAGCTGGCGATCGAGGTGAGCGTGGGGGAGCCACTGGATTCGTACTTGTTCGAGGTGATTCCTGGCAAGCACGTCTTCATCTCCACCTACCGCTGCCAGTTGCTGGGCGGTTTCGTGCCGACGATCAGTCATGAACACAAGGAAATTGGGCTGTTCGAGCCGGGGCGGCTGCCGGCGAACCTGCCAACGGGTTATCGCGAGTCGATTATCAAGGCATTGGGCTTGTGAGGACCGGCAGCTAGGCTGCCGGCCCTGGACACAAACCGTGGGGCCGGATTACATCATCGGGCCCGGAGGGGCTCAGGCGTCGGGCGCCTGATCTTTCGGTGCATCAACATCATCTTCTGCCGCCACTTCGCCTTCGGTATCCGGGGTCAGTGCGGCTTCTTCTTCAGCTGTGGCTTTCTTGCGCTGCAGCTTTTCCTCTTTCTTCTGCTCCTTGGCCAAGTCTCTTTGACGTTTGGCGAAGGAATAATTGGGTTTGGCCATGGGCGATCCTCTGGGGTCGAAGGTGAGGTTGAGCGGCGCATATTCTGCCCTGTATCGGGGCCGAGCCGTTAGCTGGGTTTTTGTTCGGCCCACTTTGGCTGCACTGACGGTTGCCATTCGTCCAGCGCATCGAGCAGGCTCTGCGCTGATTCGCTCACTTGCAGCATGTCACGATGGGGCGCGCGGACGAAGCCTTCACCGACGATATGATCGAGAAAGCCGATGAGCTTGCTGTAGAAACCGTTCACTTCCAGCAGCCCCAGCGGTTTGCCGTGGTAGCCCAGTTGGCCCCAGGTCCAGACTTCGAACAACTCCTCCAACGTGCCGAGGCCGCCGGGCAGGGCGATGAAGGCATCGCTGAGTTCGGCCATGCGTGCCTTGCGGGCGTGCATGCCGTCCACCACTTCCAGGCGAGTCAGGCCGCTGTGGCCGATTTCCTTGTCCTTGAGGCTTTGCGGGATGATGCCGATGACCTCGCCGCCGGCCGCCAGGGCCGCGTCGGCGACGATCCCCATCAGGCCGACGGCACCGCCGCCGTAGACCAGGGTCAATTTTCGTTCCGCCAATGCCCGGCCCAGGGCCTGCGCCGCTTCACGATACGCTGGATCGGTGCCGGTGCTGGCGCCGCAAAATACACAAACAGACGCGATGGACATGCTTTACTCCATGATCAGTAACCGACCCAGAGTAAAGCCTGGCCTTGGTGGCGCAAAGCGATTAAACCTCGCGCTGGGGTTTTTCGTAGGTGCCACTGGCGCCGCAGGCGTAGGCGGCGAGCAAGCTGCATAACAGGCTGTTGACGTTCATGATGGGCGCTCCCAAGAGGTGGTGAGGCTGATCATAAAGTGGTGGTCATCCCTCTGGCTGGTTGATTGTGTCCATCAGGCTGATAGCCTTAAGTTGTATACAATCTTTGATTCAGGTCATAGGAACTTGTCTGAAATTCAGGCAGTCTTCCCCTTTGACGGATTTTTGTTAACCATGCCTTGGAGATTCACGATGTTTGCCAAACTTGTTGCAGTATCCCTGTTGACGCTGGCCAGCAGCCAACTGATGGCAGCGGAGTGCAAGACCACCATCGACTCGACCGACCAGATGTCCTTCAACACCAAGGCCATCGAGATCGACAAGAGCTGCAAGACATTCACCGTTGAGCTGACGCATTCGGGCAACTTGCCGAAAAACGTCATGGGCCATAACTGGGTGCTGAGCAAAGAGGCTGACATGCAGCCGATCGCCACGGCTGGTTTGGCAGCAGGCATCGACAAGAACTACCTGCCGGAAGGTGATGCACGCATCATCGCCCACACCAAGGTCATTGGCGCCGGGGAAAAAGACTCGGTGACCTTCGACGTGTCTAAACTGGCTGCCGGCGAGGCATACGGTTTCTTCTGCTCGTTCCCGGGCCACATCTCGATGATGAAAGGCACCGTTACCCTGAAATAATCACTTCAGGCATAAAAAAGCGTCCATGCAGGGTAATGCTGTTCACTTAAGGCAATCGATACATCCGTGGCGAGGGAGCAAGCTCCCTCGCCACAGGTCCATCATTGTTCTTAAATGAACAGCGTTACCCATGCGGGGCGCTTTTTTTTATGCCAGGCAACCCCCCCCTGTGGGAGCGAGCTTGCTCGCGATGGCGGCAGAGTAGGCGCCTCTGTAGTCATGGGGCGTAAGGCATCAGCCGCTTGTGCTCAGTCTTGCGATAGGTCTCGCAAATGATCCTGAATGCTTCGTCCCGTACCGGCTTGCCGTGCAGGAACGCATCGATCTCGGCGTAGGTCACGCCATGGGAGGCTTCGTCCGGCTTGCCTGGGGACAGGTCCTCAAGGTCGGCGGTGGGGATTTTTTCCACCAGTGACTCCGGCGCGCCAAAGTCACGGGCGATGGCCCGGACCTGGTTTTTCACCAAACCACTCAACGGCGCCAAGTCGCAGGCGCCATCACCGAACTTGGTGAAGAAACCCATCACCGCTTCGGCGGCATGGTCGGTGCCGATCACCAGGCCGTGCTCGGTACCCGCGATGGTGTATTGCGCCACCATGCGCATCCGCGCCTTGGTATTGCCCAGCACGAAATCCCGCGAGACCGCTGCCTTGCCTTCGAACGCCGCGACTTGATCGGCCAAGGCCTTGACCGCCGGACCGATGTTGACGGTATGGCGCTCGTCCGGGTCGATGAAGTCCACACAGGCTTGGGCTTCATGCTCGTCGAACTGGGTTTCGTACGGCAGGCGCACGGCGATGAACTTGTAGGCGGTGTTACCGGTTTTCTCTCGCAGTTCGCGCATGGCACGTTGGGCCAGCAGCCCAGCGGTCAACGAGTCAACGCCACCGCTGATACCCAGCACGAGGGACTTGAGCCCGGAATTGACCAGGCAATCCTGAATGAAGCTTACTCGCCGGGCGATTTCGGCCTTGAGGGCGGCGTCATCGGCGAACGGTGGCTGGACCTTGAGCTGTTCAGCAATCTCACGCTGTACGGCTTGCATGAATTCACTCCTTGCTTGATGTGTCAGAAAGGGCGGCAGGTACTTGGAAAACATGTCGCATGTAGGCGACGAAATTCGGGTCTTTGCAGTGGGTCTTGCCGGGCTCGTCTGAAATCTTGGCCACGGGTTGCCCGTCACAGCTGATCATTTTAAGCACGATGCTCATCGGCTCTACACCTGGAATGTCACACGTCAGGTTGGTGCCAATACCGAAGCTGACATTAATGCGACCACGCAATGCTCGAAAAATCTCCAGGCATTTGGGCAATGTCAGGCTATCGGAGAACACCAGGGTCTTGCTCATCGGGTCGATGCCGAGCTTGTGGTAGTGGGCGATGGCTTTTTCGGCCCAGATCACCGGGTCGCCGGAGTCATGGCGCAAACCGTCGAACAGCTTGGCGAAGAACAGATCGAAATCCTTGAGGAAGGCGTCCATGGTGATGCAGTCGGTGAGGGCGATCCCCAGCAGGCCCCGGTACTCGCGCACCCAGCAATCGAGGGCGGCGATCTGGCTGTCGATCAGCCGCGGGCCCAATTGCTGGTGGGCCATGATCCATTCGTGGGCCATGGTGCCCAGGGGTTTCATGTCCAGCTCCCGGGACAGGTGCACGTTACTGGTGCCGACGAAACGCCCGGGGAAGTCATGCTTGAGCACGTTGACCACTTCTTCCTGGACACGGAAGGAAAAACGACGACGGGTGCCGAAGTCCGCGACTTGCAGTTCGGACAGTTCTTCGGCGCTGGCGTTGGCGCTCAGCCAGTCGAACTTGCGATAAAGCTGTTCCCGCGCCTGTTCCAGGACGACTTCACGATAGCGATAACGATTGCGCACCTCGCTGACGATGGCCAGTAGCGGCACTTCGAACAGAATGACGTGCAGCCACGGCCCGCGCAGGCGAATGAACAGCTCGCCGTTTTCGATACCGGTGTGCACGTAGCGCAGGTTGAAGCGAAACAGGCCCAGGAAACGCAGGAAGTCCGGCTTCAGAAAACTGATGCGCTCCAGGAAACCCAACTGGTCGGCGCTCAGGCTCAACTCGGCCAGGCGCTCGATCTGAAAGCGGATCTCCGCCAGGTACGGGCGCAGGTCTTCGCTGTTGCGGCAGCGAAATTCCCATTCGACTTCGACGTTGGGGTAGTTGTGCAACACCGCCTGCATCATCGTCAGTTTGTAGAAGTCGGTGTCGAGCAGGTTCTGCACGATACGATCGGCAAACACACTCTCGCTCATAACGGGAATCTCCAGGCAGGCCGCTGCGGCGGGCAGCGGGGTGCAGCGGTTTGGGATGAGGGGGTTAGTGGCGCATAACCTGGGTGGGTATTGCCAGTGATTTTTGGTCACCGATTCTTCTGTGGCAAAGGTATCTCTGCTGTGGCGAGGGGATTTATCCCCGCTGGGCGCATAGCGCCCCATCAATTGTCGGGCCTGCTGCGCAGTCCAGCGGGGATAAATCCCCTCACCACAAGGGGGAAAGCCAATGGCTACTGCGGCGTACCCGGGCTCTCGATCTGCTCCAGCATCCACTCCACAAAAAACCGCACCTTGGGCACTTCCGCCGAATGTTCCGGATAGGCCAGGTAATAGGCGTTGGTGCTGGGCATCGCGTGTTGCCAGGGGATGACCAGTTTACCGTCGGCCAGTTCTTCTTCCACCAGAAACCGCGGCAACAGGGCGACGCCGCAGCCGACCTGGGCGGCGCGGATGCACATATAGAAAGTTTCGAAACGCGGCCCGTGATAGCTATGTTCGGTGTGGTAGCCCTGGTGGTCGAACCAGTCGTGCCAGGCCTGGGGCCGCGAGGCGTTTTGCAGCAGCACCAGCTCGGCCAGTTGGGTCGGGTCGGTGAAGGGCTGGTCAGGCAGGCTGCCGGGCGCGCAGACGGGCACCAGTTCTTCGCCAAACAGCTTCAGGGATTCGGTGCCGGGGCGCGAGCCTTGGCCGAAATAGAACGCCAGGTCGCTGCGCCCTTGCAGCAAGTCGTCGGCCTCCTGCTCGCTGCACAGGTCCAGGTGAATCTTCGGATGGCGCAATCGCCAGCCCTTCAAGCGTGGGACCAACCAGCGAGCGCCGAAGGTCGGAGGCGTGGAAACGCGCAGAACTTCGGTGTCGCCGCCATAGGAGCGCAGGTAATGGGTAGACATCTCCACCTGCGTGAGGATCTTTCGCACTTCCCCCAGGTACAAATCACCGGCAGGCGTCAGCTGCAAGCGTCGGCGCACGCGTCGGAACAGCAAGTGCTGCAGCAGCTCCTCCAATTGCGCGACCTGTTTGCTGACGGCGCTCTGGGTCAGATTCAGCTCTTCGGCGGCACGGGTGAAGCTCAAGTGGCGGGTCACCGCTTCGAAGCATTGCAGCGCCGTGATCGACGGCAAATAGCGTTTATTGAGCATATGAGGCCTTATTTCTTGTCGCTCTGCTTATCCGGTCATGGCCAGCATGAATAAACGGAATGATATCTCGCTTAAAGGTCGTTTGTTGGCAAGACTCAGGCCCGCTACAACTACAGGTCTGATCAGTCGCATTCGTCCGGCTGCCAATCCTTTGTTTTTCGTGTGAGGAAATTTTCCATGGTTGCTGCATTGCTTGATCGCTTGGGCGTCGACTCGGCCTTGTACCAGAACGGCACACAACCGGTGCATTCGCCCATTGATGGCCGCCGTATCGGCGCCGTGAACTGGGAAGGCGCGGCTGAAGTCGAGCAGCAGGTCAGCCGTGCCGAACACGCCTTCGACCTGTGGCGCCAGGTGCCGGCCCCGCGTCGCGGCGAGCTGGTGCGTCAATTTGGCGACCTGTTGCGTGAATACAAGGCCGACCTTGGCGAGCTGGTGTCGTGGGAAGCCGGCAAAATCACCCAGGAAGGCCTGGGTGAAGTGCAAGAGATGATCGACATCTGCGACTTCGCCGTCGGCCTGTCCCGCCAGCTGTACGGCCTGACCATCGCCTCCGAGCGTCCGGGCCACCACATGCGTGAATCCTGGCATCCGTTGGGCGTGGTCGGGGTGATCAGTGCCTTCAATTTCCCGGTGGCGGTCTGGGCCTGGAATACCACGCTGGCCCTGGTGTGCGGCAACGCGGTGATCTGGAAGCCGTCGGAAAAGACCCCGCTCACCGCCCTGGCGTGCCAGGCGCTGTTCGAGCGCGTGTTGAAGAACTTCAGCGACGCCCCCCCCTACCTGAGCCAGGTGATCATTGGCGGTCGTGATGCCGGTGAAGCGCTGGTGGATGACCCGCGTGTGGCATTGATCAGCGCCACCGGCAGCACCCGCATGGGCCGTGAAGTGGCACCGAAAGTTGCCGCGCGTTTCGCCCGCAGCATACTGGAGCTGGGCGGCAACAACGCCATGATCCTGGCACCGAGCGCCGACCTGGACATGGCCGTACGCGCCATCCTGTTCAGCGCCGTCGGCACCGCCGGCCAGCGTTGCACCACCCTGCGTCGGCTGATCGCCCATGAGTCGGTGAAGGAAGAAATCGTCACCCGCCTCAAGGCTGCCTATTCGAAAGTGCGCATCGGCCATCCGCTGGAAGGCAACCTGGTCGGGCCACTGATCGACAAGCACAGCTTTGACAACATGCAGGACGCCTTGGAGCAGGCCCTGAGCGAAGGCGGGCGCGTGTTTGGGGGCAAGCGCCAACTCGAAGACCAGTTCCCGAATGCCTATTACGTCTCGCCGGCCATCGTCGAGATGCCGGAGCAGAGCGATGTGGTGCGCCACGAGACCTTCGCGCCGATTCTATACGTGGTCGGCTACAAGGACTTTGCCGAGGCCTTGCACCTGAACAACGCCGTGCCCCAGGGCCTGTCGTCCTGCATCTTCACCACCGACGTGCGTGAAGCCGAGCAGTTCATGTCGGCAGTGGGCAGCGACTGCGGCATCGCCAACGTCAACATTGGCCCGAGTGGGGCCGAGATCGGCGGCGCGTTCGGTGGCGAGAAAGAAACCGGCGGCGGTCGCGAATCCGGCTCCGATGCCTGGCGCGGCTACATGCGCCGCCAGACCAACACCGTGAACTACTCGCTGGAGTTGCCGTTGGCGCAGGGAATTACCTTTGATTAAGCAGCTTCAAGCCGCAAGCTCCAAGCTGCAAGCGACCCCTGCTTGCAGCTTGAGGCTTGAAGCTCGCAGCTGCTCCTGACCAGGAGCTGGCAATGCCGTTACGCGAAGAATGTCTGTGGGAAAAATTGACGCCGCAAAGGCCAGAAAACAGCGGACTCACCGGTGAAGTCACGGCCGACGTCTGCGTGATCGGCGCGGGTTTTACCGGGTTATCGGCGGCGGTGCATTTGCTCGAACAAGGCAAACGCGTGGTTGTGCTGGAAGCTCATCGGGCCGGGCACGGCGGATCGGGGCGTAACGTCGGGTTGGTCAACGCCGGCCTATGGATCCCGCCGGATGACATCGAGGCCGGGTTCGGCGAGGCGGTGGGCAGCCAGCTCAACCGCATGCTGGGAGCCGCACCGGCCCTGGTGTTCAGCCTCATCGATAAATACGATATCGATTGCCAACTGCGCCGCGAAGGCACCTTGCACATGGCCCATAACGCCCGGGGCGAGGCCGACCTGCGCAGTCGTGAAGAGCAATGGAAGCGCCGCGGTGCCCCGGTGGAATTGCTCACCGGCCAGGCCTGTGTCGATGCCACCGGCACGTCGAAAATCGCCGCGGCGCTGCTCGACCGTCGCGCCGGCACACTCAACCCGATGGCCTACGCCAGTGGGTTGGCCAAGGCCGCCACGGACCTTGGCGGTCAGTTGTTCGACCACTCGCCGGTGACGCACCTGGAACGCCAAGGCCAGCGCTGGTCGGTGCAGACTGCCCAGGGGGCGGTGCTGGCCGAGCAGGTGGTAATCGCCTCCAACGCCTACACCGAGGGCGACTGGACCGAACTGCGGCGCAGTTTCTTTCCCGGTTATTACTATCAGGTCGCCTCGGCCCCGCTGACCGACGAGGCCGCCCGACGCATCCTGCCGGGCGGGCAGGGCTCTTGGGATACCCGCCAGGTGTTGAGCAGCATCCGCCGGGACAAGGACGGCCGTTTACTGCTGGGCAGCCTGGGCAACGGCAACCGCAAGCCGACCTGGTTCCTCAAGGCTTGGGCCGACCGGGTGCAGCAGCACTATTTTCCTTACCTCAAGTCGGTGGAGTGGGAGTGCACCTGGACCGGTTGCATTGCTTTTACCCCCGATCACTTGATGCGCCTGTTCGAACCGGCTCCCGGGCTGGTGGCCGTTACCGGCTACAACGGTCGGGGCGTGACCACCGGCACGGTGGTCGGCAAGGCGTTCGCCGATTACCTGTGTCACGGTAATGCCCAGGCCCTGCCGATCCCGTTCGCCCCCATGCAGCCATTGGCCGGGGTGGGGGTGCGCAGTTGCCTGTATGAGGCGGGCTTTTCGCTGTATCACGCGGGCCAGTGCCTGCGGATCGTCATTTGAGTGTTGAAAATTGTTGCTGGAACCCGCGTTTTCCGGCGTAGCGTCTAGCCTGTTATGGTGCGGGTTGTAGCAATCGCGCACCGACAGTGTGCAGTTCGGTGACGTGGGTTGTTACACAGCGGTTGCACGCTGTTTCGTGCGATGGTTGCAATGATGGCTCATAGAGGGTTTCACTCATTTGAATAAAAGGTTGCACCTCGTGCGGTTTAGACGGTTGCACGCCCTATGAAAAAGGGCTCGAAACAGTCGAAATAACAATAAAGCAGCGACTTTTTTCAGAATAAAAAACCGATGGCACGGCCCTTGCTCTGAGCTTTTCAGTGAAATGAAGTCGCAGTGCCAACTAAAAAAAACCTTGGAGCACCACCTCATGTCCCAGACGTTTTACAAGAAAGGTTTCCTGGCCCTCGCAGTGGCAGCTGCGCTGGGTGTTTCTGCGTTTGCTCAAGCTGATGTGAAATTTGGTGTGGCGGGGCCGATGACCGGCGCCAACGCTGCATTTGGCGAGCAGTACATGAAAGGTGCCCAGGCGGCAGCCGACGTCATCAACAAGGCCGGTGGCGTCAACGGCGAGAAAATTGTCCTGGTGGCCGGCGACGACGCCTGCGAACCCAAGCAGGCCGTGGCCGTGGCCAACCGCCTGGTGGAGCAGGACAAGGTGATCGGCGTGGTCGGGCACTTCTGCTCGTCCAATACCATCCCGGCCTCCGAGGTCTATGACGAAGCTGGCATCATTGCCATCACCCCCGGATCGACCAACCCGAAAGTCACCGAGCGTGGCCTGAGCGCGATGTTCCGCATGTGCGGTCGTGACGACCAGCAGGGCATCGTGGCGGGCGACTACATCGTCGACGTGCTCAAGGGCAAGAAAGTCGCGGTACTGCACGACAAGGACACCTACGGCCAGGGCCTGGCGGATGCAACCATGGCCCAGTTGACCAAGCGTGGCGTCAAGCCGGTGCTGTACGAGGGGCTGACCCGCGGCGAAAAAGACTTCAGCGCCGTGGTGACCAAGATCCGTTCGACGGGCGCCGACGTGGTCTATTTCGGTGGCCTGCACCCGGAAGCCGGCCCGCTGGTTCGCCAGTTGCGTGAGCAAGGCCTCAAGGACGTGAAATTCATGTCTGACGACGGCATCGTCACCGACGAACTGGTCACCACCGCCGGTGGTGCGCAGTATGTCGACGGCGTGTACATGACCTTCGGCGCCGACCCGCGCCTGCTGCCAGACAGCAAGGCCGTGGTTGACGAGTTCCGCAAGAACGGCACCGAGCCGGAAGGCTACACCCTGTACGCCTACGCTTCGGTCCAGGCCCTGGCCGCCGCCTTCAATGGCGCCAAGTCCAACAAAGGCGAGGACGCGGCCAAGTGGCTCAAGGCCAACCCCGTCCAGACCGTGATGGGCAAGAAGGAATGGGATACCAAGGGCGACTTGAAAGTCTCCGACTACGTGGTCTATCAGTGGGACAAGGAAGGCAAATACCACCAGCTGGAAAAACAGAAGTAAGGGCTGACGCGACCGTCAACGCCTCCTTTGGGGGCCGGGCAAACCCCGGTTTCCAAAGGGCGCGTGCAGGTCGTGCCTGACATTGCTCCGACGTTAATCTGTATTTTCCTTAGAAGAACCGCGCACCCGAAGGTGTGCAGGTTCTCACTGCGTGAGATTGCGTTATGGATGGTATTTTCCTGCAGCAACTGATCAATGGCCTGACCCTAGGGTCGGTCTATGGTCTGATCGCCATCGGCTACACAATGGTCTACGGCATCATCGGCATGATCAACTTCGCCCACGGCGAGGTTTACATGATTTCCGCCTACCTCGCGGCAATCAGTCTGGCTCTGCTGGCTTACTTCGGTATCGAATCCTTCCCGCTGATGATCCTTGGCACTCTCGTATTCACGGTGGTAGTCACCGGGGTATACGGCTGGGTCATCGAACGCGTCGCCTACAAGCCTTTGCGCAACTCGACCCGGCTGGCACCGCTGATCAGTGCCATCGGCATCTCGCTGATCCTGCAGAACTACGCGCAGATCAGCCAGGGCGCCCGTCAACAAGGCGTACCCACGCTGCTCGAAGGCGCCATGCGCGTCGAGATCGGCAGTGGTTTCGTGCAATTGACCTATACCAAGATCTTCATCCTGGTGGCGGCGTTCGCCGGGATGGCCGTGCTCACCTACATCATCAAGTACACCAAGCTGGGACGCATGTGTCGCGCCACCCAGCAAGACCGCAAGATGGCCTCGATCCTGGGGATCAACACCGACCGGGTGATTTCCTACGTGTTCATCATCGGTGCGGCCATGGCGGCCCTGGCCGGCGTGCTGATCACCATGAACTACGGCACATTCGACTTCTATGCCGGCTTCATCATCGGCATCAAGGCGTTCACCGCGGCGGTACTCGGCGGCATTGGCTCCCTGCCTGGGGCCATGCTCGGCGGGATCATCCTCGGGATCTCCGAGTCGCTGTTCTCCGGTCTGATCAACTCTGACTACAAAGACGTGTTCAGTTTCTCGCTGCTGGTGCTGATTCTGATTTTCCGTCCCCAAGGCCTGTTGGGTCGCCCACTCGTGGCGAAGGTATAAGTATGTCTGCTGCCAATAAACCGCTTGATATCAAACAGAGCGTCATCGACGCGATCCTGGCCGGCCTGATCTCGCTGATCGTGTTCGGGCCGATCGTCGGCGTGGTGCTCGACGGCTACAGCTTCAACCTGCAACCGGCCCGCGTCGGCTGGCTGGTGGCGATCGTGATGATCGGGCGATTTGCCTTGAGCCTGTTCCTGCA
Source organism: Pseudomonas sp. NFACC16-2 (assembly GCF_900119205.1). Taxonomy (NCBI): domain Bacteria; kingdom Pseudomonadati; phylum Pseudomonadota; class Gammaproteobacteria; order Pseudomonadales; family Pseudomonadaceae; genus Pseudomonas; species Pseudomonas sp. NFACC16-2. The sequence goes on from NZ_FPIX01000002.1 coordinate 166,461, forward strand.
AACCCCCAAGGGACTGAAGATTCTCCAGGGTTTCGAGAGCACCGGCTCCGGTGTGCATGTGCTGCCACCGGACTACAAGTCGCGCCTGCGCTGGATCATCCCGGCGTTGATCGTGATTGCCATCGTATTTCCGTTCTTCGCCAACAAATACGTGCTCACGGTGGTCATCCTCGGGCTGATCTATGTGCTGTTGGGCCTGGGCCTGAACATCGTGGTCGGCCTGGCGGGTCTGCTCGACCTGGGTTACGTGGCGTTCTACGCCATCGGTGCCTATGGCCTGGCGTTGGGCTACCAATACCTGGGGCTGGGTTTCTGGACGGTGCTGCCGCTGGCGGCCATCGCGGCGGCGATGGCGGGGTGCATATTGGGTTTCCCGGTGTTGCGAATGCACGGTGACTACCTGGCCATCGTGACCCTGGGCTTTGGCGAGATCATTCGCCTGATACTCAACAACTGGCTGTCGTTCACCGGTGGGCCAAATGGCATGCCGGTTCCTTCACCGACTTTCCTGGGCCTGGAATTCGGCAGGCGGGCGAAAGATGGCGGGGTGCCGTTCCATGAGTTCTTCGGTATCGATTACAACCCGAACCTGAAATTCCTGTTCATCTACATCGTGCTGTTCATCGTTGTGCTGCTGGTGCTCTATATCAAGCATCGCCTGACCCGCATGCCAGTCGGGCGTGCCTGGGAAGCCTTGCGCGAGGATGAAATCGCCTGTCGCTCCATGGGCCTGAACCATGTGCTGGTCAAGCTCTCGGCCTTCACCATTGGCGCCTCCACGGCTGGCCTGGCCGGTGTGTTCTTCGCCAGCTACCAGGGCTTCGTCAACCCGGCGTCGTTCACTTTCTTCGAGTCGGCGCTGATTCTGGCAATCGTGGTGTTGGGCGGCATGGGCTCGACGGTGGGCGTGGTGATCGCCGCATTCGTACTGACCATTACACCGGAATTGCTGCGCAGCTTTACTGAATACCGGGTGCTGATGTTCGGCGTGCTGATGGTGTTGATGATGATCTGGCGTCCTCGTGGGCTGATTCGGATCAGCCGTACCGGTGTGGCACCGCGTAAAGGAGTAGCGCCATGAGCGACGTCGTACTCAGCGTTGAAAACCTGATGATGCAGTTCGGTGGCATCAAGGCCCTCAGCGATGTCAGCCTGCAGGTCAAGCGCAACTCGATCTTCGCCCTGATCGGCCCCAACGGCGCGGGCAAGACCACGGTGTTCAACTGCCTGACCGGTTTCTACAAGGCCTCCGGCGGCAAGATCGAACTCAATGTGCGCGGTGAGCGGACCAACGTGATCAAGCTGTTGGGCGAGCCGTTTCGCCCGACTGATTTCGTGTCGCCGAAAGCCTTCGCCAGCCGGCTGTTCTACAAGATGTTCGGCGGCACGCACCTGGTGAACCGCGCCGGCCTGGCGCGGACGTTCCAGAACATACGCCTGTTCAAGGAAATGTCGGTGCTGGAAAACCTGCTGGTGGCTCAGCACATGTGGGTCAACCGTAACCTGCTGTCGGGGATCCTCAACACCAAGAGCTACCGCAAGGCCGAAAGCGATGCCTTGGACCACGCGTTCTATTGGCTTGAAGTGGTGGACCTGGTGGATTGCGCCAACCGCCTGGCGGGTGAGCTTTCCTACGGTCAGCAACGCCGCCTTGAGATCGCCCGGGCCATGTGCACGCGTCCGCAGATCATTTGCCTCGACGAACCGGCTGCCGGTCTCAACCCCCAGGAAACCGAAGCGCTGAGCGGGATGATCCGGGTGCTGCGCGACGAGCACGATCTGACCGTGGTGCTGATCGAACACGACATGGGCATGGTAATGAGCATTTCCGATCACATCGTGGTGCTGGACCACGGCAACGTGATCGCCGAGGGCGGTCCCGAGGCGATTCGCAACGATCCGAAGGTGATCGCGGCTTACCTGGGTGCCGACGAAGAGGAACTGGTATGAGTGGACCTATCCTCGAACTCAAGGAATTGGACGTGTTCTACGGGCCGATCCAGGCCCTGAAGAAAGTCTCGATGCACATCGGCGAAGGAGAGACCGTGAGCCTGATCGGCTCCAACGGGGCCGGCAAGTCCACGCTTTTGATGTCGATCTTCGGCCAGCCGCGTGCCGCCGGTGGGCAGATTATTTACCAAGGCGTGGACATCACCCACAAGTCGTCCCACTACATCGCGTCCAACGGCATCGCGCAGTCGCCGGAAGGGCGGCGGGTGTTCCCCGACATGACCGTCGAGGAAAACCTGCTGATGGGTACCATTCCTATCGGTGACAAATACGCCAGCGAAGACATGCAACGCATGTTCGAGCTGTTCCCGCGACTCAAGGAGCGGCGCAACCAGCGGGCCATGACCATGTCTGGCGGCGAGCAGCAAATGCTCGCCATCGCCCGGGCATTGATGAGCCGGCCAAAGTTGTTGCTGCTCGATGAGCCGAGCCTGGGGCTGGCACCCATTGTGGTGAAGCAGATCTTCGCCACCCTGCGTGAGCTGGCATCCACGGGGATGACCATCTTCCTGGTGGAGCAGAACGCCAACCACGCCCTCAAGCTGTCGGACCGGGCCTATGTGATGGTCAACGGTGAAATTCGCCTGACCGGCACCGGCAAGGAATTGCTCGCCAACGAAGAGGTGCGTAACGCGTACCTGGGCGGTCATTGAGGCGGTTGTTGCAATGAAAAAACCGGCGAGTGATCGCCGGTTTTTTCATCTCTCCAAACCACCACCCGCCCTTGTTGGAGCGAGCTTGCTCGCGATAGCGGCAGGTCAGCCGACATCGATGTTGATTGAACCAAACCTATCGCGAGCAAGCTCCCACAGGAGGCTTTGTATGTTTTTCACAATTGTGGACAACAATCCTTAACCCTTGCGAAAGCGTGACATAAAGTCGCCGCAAATAGTTGTTTTGCCACGGTTTTGACTTGTCCCCGTTTGCTGTGGAACTGGCTGTGGGTAACGTGGGAGTAGCTGGCTGAAAGCCTTTGAATACGTGGCTTTCAGGGCTGTGGTCGTTTTTTGATCAGGTGTTTTTAGTCAAGCGGGAATGGCTGTTGTCAACACTTTTGTGGCCGCTGCAATGGGCTCGAAAGTCGCTGGGCAAGCCTGTGGATAAGTCTGTGGTTAAACTCTGGAAAGACGGCGCTGAGCTGCGTCGTTACTGGCTTGGAGCCACCGCCCATCTCGCATTGGCTTATAGCAGATAACTTGCGCTGCACAACCTCACTTACAGGGTCAAGCGAAAAAATTTTCCAAATACCCCGCAAAGCCTTATGCGCAGCGGCTTGCGGGTTTTGCACTTGCCCCCGATTACTGTGGACGTGCCTGTGGATAAGGTGCGGGCAACCGGCTGCGGCCCTTGTTCGACAAGGCCTGGCGTTGATTGGTTGTTTTATGAGCAGTCGTTGGGCAAAAGCCGTGTGCAAGCCTTGCCCCTACCGTGCCAGGGCGGGCATGCTGTGGGCCGATTTCCATTCAATGGCTGTTGAAGTTCAAACAAGGAGAACACGATGTCTGACACCCTGTTTATTACCGGCGCGACGTCCGGTTTTGGTGAAGCCTGTGCCCGTCGTTTTGCCGAGGCCGGTTGGAAACTGGTGCTGACCGGTCGTCGTGAAGAACGCCTCAATGCCCTCTGTGCCGAGCTGTCGAAGCAGACTGAAGTCCATGGCCTGGTATTGGATGTGCGTGATCGCAAGGCCATGGAAGAGGCCATCGCCAACCTGCCGCCATCCTTCGCCAAATTGCGCGGGCTGATCAACAACGCCGGACTGGCCCTGGGCGTTGACCCTGCACCCAAATGCGACCTTGATGACTGGGACACCATGGTCGACACCAATGTGAAAGGGCTGATCTACAGTACTCGCCTGCTGTTGCCGCGCCTGATCGCCCACGGTCGTGGGGCCGGCATCGTCAACCTGGGTTCCATCGCCGGCAACTACCCGTACCCGGGCAGCCACGTGTATGGCGCGAGCAAGGCATTCGTCAAACAGTTCTCCCTGAACCTGCGTTGCGACCTGCAAGGCACGGGTGTGCGGGTGAGCAATATTGAGCCGGGCCTGTGCGAGAGCGAGTTCTCCCTGGTGCGCTTCGGTGGCGACCAGGAACGCTACAACGCGACCTACGCCGGCGCGGAGCCGATCCAGCCACAGGACATCGCCGATACGATTTTCTGGGTGCTCAATGCGCCAGCGCATATCAACATCAACAGCCTGGAGCTGATGCCGGTGAGCCAGACCTGGGCCGGGTTTGCCATTGAGCGCAACAAGGCGTAGCGGGAGAGCCTGTGGTGAGGGGATTTATCCCCGTTGGGAGCGTAGCTCCCCTAAGACCTGAGCCCATGATTTATCTTTTTAGGGCTGCTGCGCAGCCCAGCGGGGATAAATCCCCTCGCCACAGAGGCGTTACACCAAGTAATCGGCCAGTCCGCGATAGCAGGTCAGCAGGTGATACGGCGTGGTGGACGGCATGTCCCGACGGCTGACCATGCCATCGGCGTCCAGGCATTCGTTCCAGCCCCTGGCATGGAGGAAATGCTGCTGCAAGGTCTGCAATTGACGCAGTAACACTCCCTGGTTGCCAGGGCGTAATGTCAGTGCCCGCAGGTACTCGGCCTGAGCCCAGATGCGTTGGGTGGCATCGCGTGGGGCTGCCTGGGATCCCAGGGCCAGCGTTGCACACACAGCGCCCGAGTCCGGGGCGACGCCGCGTTGTTCGGTATGGCCGAAGCTGTGCTCCAAGGCTGTGTGCAACTTGCCGTTGCGCAACAAGGGCGATGAGGCCAGCAAGTAATACCATTCGAACTGGTGCCCCGGCTCGAACCAGTTATCCACAGCCTTGAGCGGCTTCTCCATCATCACGCGTTGCTGCGGCTCGATGAAATGCTTGGACATCCCGTCGCAAAGGCTCAGCAGCGCCTGGCGGACGTTGGCGTCTTCGCGAACCGACAAGGTCGCGAGGAACGCTTCGGCCAGATGCATCAAGGGGTTTTGCAACGGGCCGGATCCGATCGTTGACCAGTCGCGCTTTAGGCTGGCTTCGTAGAGGCCGTCTGCGCTGGCAAAGCGCTGGGCAATGACCTCCAGGCTCGCGTTGAGCACCGACTCCACCAGCGGTTCGCGGACCTTGCCCCAGTAATGGGCGCAGGCGAACAGGATAAAGGCGTGGGTGTAGAGGTCTTTGCCGGTGTCCAGCGGCGCGCCTTGCGGGTCGATGCTGTAGAACCAGCCGCCATGCTCGGCATCGTGGAAATGACGCTGCAGCGAGCGGAACAGTGCACTGGCCCGCTCCTCGGCCTGGGGCACTTCGCCGATCAGGTTGGCGAACACATACAACTGCCGCGCACAGGCCATGGCGCGGTAGCGCTGGGGTGGCAGCGGCACATGCTCGGCATCAAGGGATTCATAAGGCAACGCCAGTTCGGCATTCCAGCCCGGGCCTTGCCACATCGGCACGATCACGTCGTGAAAATGCTGACGCACCGTTGCGAACAGGGCGGTCAATTCAAGCTGGGGAGCGGGGCGGGAAGCATGAGGCATTGGCGGACGTCGTCACGGCTGGGGGCGATTGCGCGACATGGTAGCAGAGTGACCGACTCCAGAGAGATGGTGCTTGTAAGTCCGTCATCGCGAGCAAGCTCGCTCCCACAGGGGCCGGTGTACACCGATCAAAGTGTGGAGGCCCGATCAAGCTGTGGGAGTGAGTTTGCTGGCGATGACGGCCTGGCAGGCGCTAAAGAATCAGCCCGCCAGCAACCAAACCCCAGTCGCCGCCGAAGCTGCCCCGGCCAATCGAACCAACGGCGCCGCCGCTCGCGGCAACACCCGCACCAGGGCAAACCCGGCGCCATGCAACGCCGCCGTCGCTGCGACGAAGCCCACCGCATAGGCCCACGGGCTCGACATGTCTGGCAGTTCCAAGCCATGGGCCACGCCATGGAACAGCGCAAACAGTGCCGTCGCACCGACTGCCAGGCTCAATGGCGGACGCACCGCCAGTGCCACCGCCAGGCCCAGGGCGAGTACCGAGGCGGCGATCCCGCTTTCCAGCGCTGGCAGATCCAGGCCTTCAAAGCCCAGCAGGCCGCCGAGCAGCATTGTACCGACGAAGGTGCAGGGCAGCGCCCAGCGCGCGGCGCCTTGTTGTTGCGCGGCCCACAAGCCGACCGCTAGCATCGCCAGCAAATGGTCGAGCCCACCGATGGGGTGGCCGAGGCCGGCGATCAGGCCATTGTCGCCATGGCCGGGATGGGCGAAGGCCAAGGCTGGGGTCAGCAGCAGGGCAAGGGCACCGAGGATGCGTTTGAAGGTCATGGATAAGCTTCCTTGTGGTCAGTCGGAAAGATCAGGCGGCGGTCAGCAGACCCTGGCGCTCGATGAAGGCGATGATGTCGTCCAGGCCCTGGCCGGTCTTCTGATTGCTGAACACGAAGGGCTTGCCGTTGCGCATCCGCCGGGTGTCGCTGTCCATCATTTCCAGGGACGCACCCACCAGCGGTGCCAGGTCGATTTTATTGATCACCAGCAGGTCTGATTTGCAGATGCCCGGCCCGCCCTTGCGCGGCAGCTTGTCACCGGCCGAGACGTCGATCACATAGATGGTCAGGTCCGACAATTCCGGGCTGAAGGTCGCCGACAGGTTGTCGCCGCCTGACTCCACCAGGATCAGGTCCAGGCCCGGGAAGCGCCGGTTCAACTGGTCCACCGCCTCCAGGTTGATCGACGCGTCTTCGCGAATCGCCGTGTGCGGGCAACCGCCGGTTTCCACGCCGATGATCCGCTCCGGCGCCAGGGCCTCGTTGCGCACCAGGAAGTCGGCGTCTTCGCGGGTGTAGATGTCGTTGGTAACCACCGCCAGGTTGTAGCGTTCACGTAGGGCCAGGCACAGGGCCAGGGTCAGGGCGGTCTTGCCGGAACCTACCGGGCCGCCGATACCGACGCGCAGAGGTTGTGTATTCATGAGTGTCTCCTAGGAACGGAACAGACGGCTGTACTGGCGCTCATGGGCCATGCACGCCAGGGACAGGCCAAATGCGGCGCTGCCGTAATGATCGGGGTCGATGTTCGAGGCGTCGCGCTGGGCCTGTTGCAGCAGCGGTAGCAGCTCGCTGGTCAGGCGCTGAGCCGCTTGCTGCCCCAGGGGCAGGGTTTTCATCAGCACCGCCAGTTGGTTTTCCAGCCAGCTCCACAGCCAGGCGGCGAGGGCGTCCTGGGGGGCTATCTGCCAGGCGCGGGCGGCCACGGCCCAGCCCAGCGCCAGATGCGGTTCGCTGCGCTGTTCGAGAAAGTCTCGCGCGGCGCGGTCGAGTTCCGGCAGGCCCGCGAGCAATTGCTGCAATGAGTAGCCCATCTGCCGGCTCTCCTGATACAGCTCACGGGTTTCCCGGCTGGCGCGGTGTTCTTCGCAACGTTGCAGCAGCGCGTCCCAATCGTCAGCGGCGGCTGCGGTGCAGTGCGCCAGCAACAAGGGCGCTTCGAAGCGTGCCAGGTTCAGCAGCAATTGATCGCTGATCCAGCGACGGGCGTCGTCAGGGTTTTTCACCTGGCCGTTGTCCACCGCCATCTCCAGCCCCTGGGAATAGCTGTAGCCACCAATCGGCAGTTGCGGGCTGGCCAGACGCAGCAGCGCCCAGGCCGGGTTCATGTGCGCACGCCGAACTGATGCAGGCGCGGCGCGTAGTTGAAATCTTCGTCGCCGTGCCGGGAGTGGTGGTGACCGCCGCCATAGGCGCCGTGTTCCGGCTGGAACGGGGCTTCGATGGATTCGGCGCGGGCGCCCAGTTGTTCGAGCATCGCCTTGAGCACGTAGTCGTCCAGCAGGCGCAACCAGCCATCGCCCACTTGCAGGGCGACATGGCGATTGCCCAGATGGTAGGCGGCGCGGGTCAGTTCGAAGGCGTTGGCGCAGGTGACATGCAGCAGTTGTTCGGCGCGGGCGCAAACGCGCACGATGCGCCCGTCTTCAGCTTGCAGGCATTCGCCGTCGTACAGCGGCGGTTGGCCCCGTTCCAGGAACAACCCCACGTCTTCACCCTCGGCACTGAAACAGCGCAGGCGGCTTTTGCTACGGGCGTCAAAGGTCAGGTGCAGCTCGGCGTCCCAGCGCGGTTGAGTGTCGATTCTGCGATGAATCACCAGCATCGGAGTGCTTCCAGCAATGAACAGTGCTGTGTTTAGAGCAAGGGGCTTGCCAACCGAATGAGATGTAGGAAATAGCTGGGATGGCGTTTCAGGATGGGGCGGATTGCGTGCCATGTTGGTGCGCGACGAGATGGCGCGCACCATTTTGCGGCTGACACAAAAAAATTGTGGGAACAGGCTTGCTCGCGAAGGCGTCGGCTCAGCTTGCATCAAAACAAAGCGCTACCCCTTGGCACCAGGCGCCGCCATCTCCTTGGTTTCCAGATGATCCAACGCCCGCTCAACCAACAACTGCCCCATCGGCCATGCGGTTGATCGCCAGGGCGACGCAGCGGCGTGAATCGTCCACATCGTCAGCCAGGTCGGCGGCGATGGTGCTGATGGAGAGCAGGTCTTCGGAGGCGTTGGCGAGCAGGGTTTCGGTGTCGATGTGGGGGGACACGATGAAGAGTTGGTTTTTGTCAGGTTCGGGCGGTGAGGCGGGCTTGGGCTTGAGGTAGTAGTCGAGGGCGCGGGTGGCGGCGTCTTCGAGCTTTTTTTCTTCCTGCGCTTCGACGCGGGATTTGTGGCCGCTTTGCGGGGGATTCGGAGTTGCTTTGAACATAGTGAAAATTCCTGGAAGTGGAGCCGACACCCTCCGATTGCACGTCGAAAAATGGGTGGCAGCTGTACGTAGGTGTGCAAGACCGGTCCAGGAACCCGGCAGACCCGAAGGTCTCCCACGCGCAGCCGCCATAACAGTCGGCGAGCATAGAAAAATGCTCGTCGAATAGCCATAACGAATGCGTTCCTAGATCGGACTTGCACGTCCGTATCACCGTTTTTTGCGATGACGAACAAAGGTTAGCGGCGCTCGAAATGGCTGCCTAGTTCATGAACAACCCGGCGTGTTGAAGGAAGTGTCCGAGGGTTTGGCAGGGAAAAGCCCCGAAAGGTCACAGCGGTCGGCAGTTCCTACAGAGATGGCCACATCTCCCAGGCGGTTCTTCGGGAGGCGGTGTGTCGGGTGAGCAATCGGGGGGCTGAGACTCCGCTGTCGCGAGCAAGCTCCCACAGTGGGTACATCGGGGTTATTCGGTACTGCCCAACCCTTGCCAATGCTTGAGGCCAATGAAAATGAACCGCAGTTGCTGGGTAATCTTCGCCTGGGGCGTGAGATGTTCGGGGAGGGCTTGGGCGGGTGGGTCGATGATGTCCGGCAGGGTGGCGAATACGCTCTTGACGATGAGGTCGGCCATCACGCCCAGGGCGGCCAGGTCCAGGTGCTGCAATTTGGGCATCAAGGCCAGGTCGGCTGCCAGGTCCGAGCTGATGTCTTCGCGCAGTTGGGCGATGGCCTGGCGCACCGGCAGGGAACCGCCGTATTGCTCGCGGGCCAGGAACAGGAACTGCGATCGGTTGGCCTGCACCACATCGAGAAAGATTCGCACTGACGCGTCGATAATGCCGCCCATGACGAATTCGTTGTGGCGTACCAGGCGGATGGTTTCGCGGAAGGTCTGGCCGACTTCGCTGACCAGTGCCAGGCCCAGTTGGTCCATGTCGTCGAAGTGCCGGTAGAACCCGGTGGGGACGATGCCGGCTGTCCGGGCGACTTCCCGCAGGCTCAGGCTGCCGAACCCCCGGCCGCACTCCATCAAATGGCGGGCTGCGTCCATCAGGGCAATTCGGGTCTGTTGTTTCTGTTCGGCGCGGGGCAGCATCGCAAGGCTGGCTTCTGATTCACGGGAGCGACGCACTCTAGCAAATCGGCTTTGTCGACGTCGAACGGTAGAGAGGGATCAGGCGGGGAAAGCGAAGGGTTTGAAAAGTCAAAAGCCCGATTGGAGGAATCGGGCTTTTTTCTGGGCCACCATGGGCTCAGCTCACTGCACTGTTGCGTTCGATCACACGGTCACCACCGTCAGCTGCCAGGGTCTGGCCTTGTGGAGTGCGCTCGGTACCGTCAGCTGCGAGGGTCTGGCCTTGTGGGGTGCGCTCGGTGCCGTCAGCTGCCAGGGTCTGGCCTTGTGGGGTGCGCTCGGTGCCGTCGGCTGCGAGGGTCTGGCCTTGTGGAGTGCGCTCGGTACCGTCAGCTGCCAGGGTCTGGCCTTGTGGGGTGCGCTCGGTACCGTCGGCTGCGAGGGTCTGGCCTTGTGGCGTGCGCTCGGTGCCGTCAGCTGCCAGGGTCTGGCCTTGTGGGGTGCGCTCGGTACCGTCGGCTGCGAGGGTCTGGCCTTGAGGCGTGCGCTCGGTGCCGTCAGCTGCGAGGGTTTGGCCTTGTGGGGTGCGCTCGGTACCATCTGCTGCCAGGCCTTTTTCCTTCAGGCGTTCATTTCCGCCTTCAGCGACTGTCTGGCTGTAGACAGAATGGCTGTCCTTGACCTGTGGCGTGGCTTGTTCGGAGGCTGGCAGGGCGAAAGCCGTGGAGGCCAGCAGTGAAAGGGACAGGCTCATCAGTAATTGGCGTTTCATGGTCGTTGCTCCTTGGGAGGGCGATAAAGTGGGTACGAGGGCAATGCTACTCTCGATAAGTCGATATAAAAGTTCATAAAGACAATGGTAATAATCAACGGAATTGATTGTTCTGGGCGAAGGCTCTAGAACGGGCGTTTCCGAGGTGTGGTTTTGCACCGAGGTGGGTATTTTGTACCCACTACTGCCTCGCAAATGTGCGGGTGCGGTAACAGTTTGTTGGCTGATCGGTCAGGAATATTGCTTTTTTTGTGCCGTTCATCGGCACCTGTGGGCTGCTTTACCAGTCCAACCCTTCATAACGAACCGACTGCAGGGTCGTGTTCCCAGCGGCGTCGCGGTTGCGCACGCTGACTTGTCATCAGGAGCCTTGTGCATGACGCGCACCTCGAAAATCCTCGCCTGGAGCTTTGCCAGCCTTGTTGTCCTGCTGGCCGTGCTGGTCCTGGTCATCGCGTTCTTCGACTGGAACCGCATCAAGCCTGCGCTCAATGCCAAGGTTTCCGAGGAGTTGCATCGCCCCTTTGCCATCAACGGCAATTTGGCGGTTGCCTGGCAGCGTGAACCGGAGGAAGGGGGCTGGCGAGCCTGGATGCCCTGGCCCCACGTGGTGGCCGAGGATTTGAGCCTGGGCAACCCTGATTGGTCGAAAAACCCGCAAATGGTCACGCTCAAGCGTGTCGAGTTGCGCGTGTCCCCCTTGGCCTTGCTGGCCCGGCGGGTGGCGATACCGCGCATCGACCTGACTGAGCCCAATGCCAACCTGCAGCGTCTGGCTGACGGACGCGCCAACTGGACCTTCCAATTCGATCCGAAAGACCCGGACGCCGAGCCGTCCAGCTGGGTGGTGGACATCGGCGCCATCGGCTTCGACAAGGGCCACGTCACCCTTGACGACCAGACGCTCAAGACCCGGCTCGATCTGTTGATCGACCCGTTGGGCAAACCCATCCCCTTCAGCGATATCGTCGGTGACAAGGCCGCCAAAAAGGCCCAGGACCAGGGCGCGACGCCGCAGGACTACGCGTTCGCCTTCAAGGTCAACGGGCAGTATCACGGGCAAAACCTGGCTGGCTCCGGCAAGGTCGGTGGTTTGCTGGCATTGCAGGATGCCTCACGACCCTTTCCGCTCCAGGCCCAGGCGAAGATTGCCGAGACCCGCGTCGAACTGGCCGGCACCCTCACTGACCCGAGGAACCTCGGCGCCCTGGATCTGCGCTTGAAACTGGCCGGCAACAGCCTGGCTCATCTCTACCCGCTGACCGGCGTGACCCTGCCGGATTCACCGCCCTATGCCACCGATGGCCACTTGATCGCCAAGCTGCATGAGCCGGATGGGGCGCTGTTCCGCTACGAGGCGTTCAACGGCAAGATCGGCGACAGCGATATCCATGGCGACCTGGCTTATGTCGCCAGTCAGCCGCGGCCGAAACTCAGTGGCGCGCTGGTCTCCAACCAATTGCTGTTCAGCGACCTGGCGCCGCTGATCGGTGCTGACTCCAATACCGAGCAAAAGGCCCGTGGCGGCGCCAGCAAGCAGCCAGCCGACAAGATCTTGCCCGTGGAAGAGTTTCGCACCGAGCGTTGGAACGTGATGGACGCCGATGTGGAGTTCACCGGCAAGCGCATTGTCCATAGCGAGCAGCTGCCATTCACCGACCTGTATACCCATCTGGTGCTCAACGATGGGCAGTTGAGCCTCGAGCCCCTGCGCTTCGGCGTGGCCGGTGGTCGCCTCGATGCGCAGATCCGCCTCAATGGCCATGCCCAGCCCCTTGAAGGCCGGGCGAAGTTGACGGCGCGCGGCTTCAAGCTCAAGCAGCTGTTCCCGGGTTTTGAGCCGATGAAAACCAGTTTCGGCGAATTGAACGGCGATGCCGATATCACCGGGCGCGGCAATTCGGTGGCGGCGTTGCTGGGCACTTCCAATGGCACGCTGAAAATGCTCATCAACGATGGCGCCATCAGTCGTGAGCTGATGGAGCTGGCGGGGCTGAACGTCGGCAACTACGTGGTGGGGAAAATCTTTGGCGACAAGGAAGTGAAGATCAACTGCGCAGCGGCGGACTTCGACATCAAGACGGGCCTGGCAACCACGCGTCTGTTCGTGTTCGACACCGAGAACGCGATCATCTACATCGACGGCACGGCGAACATGGCGAATGAACAGCTGGACCTGACCATCACCCCCGAGTCCAAGGGCTGGCGCCTGATTTCCCTGCGCTCGCCGTTGTACGTCCGGGGTCCGTTCGCCAAGCCCGCCGCCGGGGTCAAGGCGGTGCCGCTGATGCTGCGCGGCGCCGGGATGGTGGCGTTGGGTGTGATCGCTGCACCGGCCGCCGGCTTGCTCGCGCTGGTAGCGCCCAGCGGCGGTGAGCCGAACCAGTGCGCGCCGCTGCTGGAGCAGATGAAAGCGGGCAAGGCACCGGTGACGGTCAAGCCCACCCGGTAGCTCGGTAGTGCGGTGAGGCGGCTGGCCTCATCGCGAGCAAGCTCAGTATCAGAGGTCGGCCAGGATATCGGCCATGTCATCGGCATGCTCTTCTTCCTGGGCCAGGATGTCTTCGAAGATGCGCCGGGTGGTCGGGTCTTTTTCGCCAATGTACTGGATGATTTCCCGATAGCTGTCGATGGCGATCCGTTCCGCCACCAGGTCCTCGTAGACCATTTCCTTGAGGGTGTTGCCCGCCACGTACTGGGCGTGGGAATTGCGGGTCAACAGGTCGGGGTTGAACTCCGGCTCGCCGCCCAGCTGCACGATTCGTTCGGCGAGTTTGTCGGCGTGTTCGGCTTCCTGGTTCGCGTGCTCGAGGAATTCACTGGCCGCCACGCTGGCCTTGAGGCCGGTGGCCATGAAGTAGTGGCGCTTGTAGCGCAGCACGCAGACCAGTTCGGTGGCTAGCGCTTCGTTGAGCAGGCGGACAACTTCCTGCCGATCGGCGCCGTAACCTTCGGTCACTGCGCCGTTCTGCACGTTCTGCCGTGCGCGTTCGCGCAGGGTCGTTACATCGGATAAGTGCATGTCGCTCATCTCGTTCTCCTGGAGGCTGATCCGGTGGGAGCGTCACGCTCTGATGGCGCGATCACTCTAAGTCTGAGTGACACGGTCCTGAAAAAGTTTTACCGAGTTTTTCAGCGCATAGCCGGACAGCCGTGCTTCCTCCCCTAGCCACTGGAAGAACGCCCGCACCGGGGGATGGCGTTCGCGGCCCGGGACGCACAGGGCGCTGTAGCCGGCGCCATTGACCTGGACGTCCGGGCGATAACCCACCAGCAAGCCACTGGCGATGCTTTCGGACGCCAGGATATTACTCGCCAGCACCAGGCCCTGCCCGGCGATCGCCGCTTGCAAGGCGTAATGCTCCTCGTCGTACGCGCGCATGCACGGCTGCCGGGTAAGCCAGGTTTCCCCGGCCAGGGCGCACCAGGCATCCCAACCGTGGGCGTACAGCTTGGCGTTGTGCCAATGCACGCTGATCAGCGTCGGCACCTGCCGTGCCGCCAGGGCCACCTGTTCAGGCGAGCCATAGACCCCGAAGCTTTCATCGAACAGGCACATGCCGTACAGGTTCGGGTAGGCGTCCAAGCTGTAGCGCACCACCAGGTCGACGCTGGCGTCCTGGTGCAGGTCGATCACTTCGCAGTGGGTGTCCAGGCGCACGTTGATGTTCGGGTGACGCGCATAAAAACGCCCCAGGCGAGGCACCAGCCACAGGGCGGCAAACGCTGCGGTGGTGGACAGTGTCAGGTGGCTGGTGCTGCGTTGCGGGCGCAGGGTGTCGACGCTTTGGGCCACTTCCAGCAACGCCCCGTGCAGGCTGTGGAACAGGCGTTGCCCGCCGTCGGTGAGGCGTACCTGGCGTGGCAGGCGTTCGAACAGCGCCAGCCCCAGCCAGCTCTCCAGGGATCGAATCTGATGGGAGACCGCCGTAGGCGTCACCGACAGCTCCGCCGCAGCCGCCTTGAAACTGAGCAGCCGCGCGGCAGCCTCGAAGGCGCGCAGGGCGTTGAGCGGCAGATTGGCGAACATTCTGATTCTCCTGAAATGCAATGGATGAAAATAACTCATCCAGATGAACTAACGCTCATTTGTCTGTCAGCGGCGACGAACTGCAAGCTGAAAGGCACAAACAGTGTTGATTGTAGCCGCGCAAAAGGAGATTCAGATGAGTAATATTCTTGTGGTGCATGGCAGTCCCCGTGGCGAGCGCTCTCATTCCCGGCGCTTGGCCGAGGTCTTTGTGTCGGCGTGGCAGGCCGCCCATCCACAATCGCAATTGACCCGTCGAGAAGTTGGACGGACGGTGATTGCACCGGTCAACGAAGCGTTCATCGCCGCGGCGTTCTACCCCGAGCCCCAGGCCCGTCCGTTGATCATGCAAGCGGACCTGGCCCTGAGCGATGCCTTGGTCGAGGAGTTGCAAGCCCATGACCGACTGGTGATCTCCGCGCCCATGCACAACTTCAGCGTGCCCGGCGGCGTGAAGGCCTGGATCGACCAGATCGTGCGCATCGGGCTGACGTTCAACCACAGCCTGGATAATGGCGTGTCGCACTACGAGCCGCTGTTGCTGGGCAAGAAAGCCCTGATCGTGACCAGTCGCGGCGATTTCGGTTTCGGCCCTGGCGGCCCGTTGGAGAGCATGAACCACGCCGATACGCTGTTGCGCACCGTCCTGGGGTTTATCGGCATCACCGATGTGACAGTGGTGGCGGCAGAAGGCGAGGAGTCGGCCGAGCGCAGCTTTGCGTTGTCCTGCGCCGAGGCCGAGGAGCGTTTGCTGGCGCTGGCGCGGACTTTTTGAAAAAGGGCTGCTGCGCAGCCTAGCGGGAGCAAGCTCCCTCGCCACGGATTCATCTGGGTGTCATAGACTGGTCATCATCAGTACCGATGCTGACCCCTCTTGATCACAAGGATGTCGCCATGTCGCAACGCTGCGCCACTCGTTATCCGCTGGTACTGGTCCCGGGCATGCTCGGGTTCATACGCCTGGTGTTGTATTCGTACTGGTATGGGATCGTCTCGGCGTTGCGTCGCGGCGGGGCAGTGGTCGTGGCGGTGAAGGTTTCGCCGCTGCATTCTTCCGAGGTGCGCGGCGAGCAATTGCTGGCGCGGATCGATGAGATCCTGCGGCAAACCGGTGCGCAGAAAGTCAACCTGATCGGCCACAGCCAGGGCAGCCTGACCGCCCGCTATGCGGCGGCCAAACGGCCGGACCTGGTGGCGTCGGTCACGTCGGTGGCCGGCACCAACCACGGCTCCGAACTGGCGGATTACCTGCAAGCCCACTACCCCGCCGACAGTGCCAAGGGGCGCGTGCTCAGTGCCGTGCTGCGCCTGATCAACACCCTGATGAGCCTGCTGGAAACCGGCTATCGCGGGCCGAAGCTACCGGTGGATATACAGGCGTCCCATGCTTCCCTGACCACCGCCGGGGTGGCGCTGTTCAACCAACGTTATCCACAGGGCTTGCCGCAAACCTGGGGCGGGAATGGACCGGAAGAGGTCAATGGCGTGCGTTACTACTCGTGGTCCGGCACCTTGCAGCCAGGCAAGACCGATAGAGGGCGCAATCTGTTCGACGGCACCAACCGCACTTGCCGTTTATTCGCCCGCACCTTTGTCAGGGAAGCGGGGCAATGCGACGGCATGGTCGGACGCTACAGCTCGCACCTGGGAACGGTCATCGGCGATGACTATCCGCTGGACCATTTCGATATCGTCAACCAATCGCTGGGGTTGGTGGGCAAGGGGGCCGAGCCGATCCGGTTGTTTGTCGAGCATGCCGAGCGGTTGAAGGCTGCCGGGGTGTAGCCTGTTGGACCGCGTTATCGTTCATCGCGAGCAAGCGCTAGATCAGGCCCTGAGGGTCAACCTGGGGAAGGTGTAACAGGCGTTGTCTACACTGCACCTCATCGCCGTACCCTCGTGCGGCAGCCAGGAGAACCACCATGAAGATGCTGCGTGTCCCTCTGTTGATGATCGGTTTGCTACTGTGTTCCCAGGGCTTCGCCGCGACGGCGCAGCAGACCAAGATGACCACCTGCAACGCCGACGCCACCGCCAAGGCGCTCAAGGGCGACGAGCGCAAGGCCTTCATGAGCACCTGTCTCAAGGCTACCGCTGTACCGAGCACCCCGCAGGAGCGTATGAAAACCTGCAATGCCACGGCCACCACCCAGGCATTGAAGGGCGATGCCCGCAAGGCGTTCATGAGTGAGTGCCTGAAGAAAAAATAAGCGTTGAACCCATGAGCCCTATCGTGAGCAAGCCCGCTCTCACGGTGGGGCTGTGTTGCCCGGTCCGGAGTGGGAGCGAGCTTGCTCGCGATGGGGCCGGCACATCCACCGCAAAAAACCCTGAACTGCGACGAAGGTCGGCCGATACAATCCCTAGTGCTGCTAGTGGAAGGCTGGCAGACTGCCGATCCTTTCACGCCGTTTTGTCCTGAGGCTGTATGCCAACGTTTTCTCAGCGTCATGTGTTGTTGGTGATCAGTTGGGTGATCATTTTTGGTGGGCTGTTGCTGGTGCTGCCGCTGCGCCTGTTGCCGAGCCTGCTGGCCGGGCTGCTGGTGTTCGAACTGGTCAACATGCTCACCCCGCAGTTGCAGCGACTGATCGAAGGCCGCCGTGCTCGCTGGTTGGCGGTGGCGTTGCTGGGCACGCTGGTGGTCAGTGTGCTGACGTTGATCTTCGCCGGCGCTTTCAGTTTCCTGTTGCATGAAGCGGAAAACCCGGGCGCGTCCCTGGACAAGTTCATGACCGTGGTCGACCGTGCCCGTGGGCAATTACCGCCGTTCATCGACGCTTACCTGCCGGCCAGCGCCGCCGAGTTCCGGGTGGCGATCGGTGACTGGGTGAGCAAGCACCTGAGCGACCTGCAACTGGTGGGCAAGGACGCGGCCCACATGTTCGTGACGCTGCTGATCGGCATGGTGCTGGGGGCCATCGTTGCCCTGCAGCGCATCCCCGACCTGACCAAGCGCAAGCCTCTGGCCGCGGCGCTGTTCGATCGCCTGAACCTGCTGGTCAAGGCGTTTCGCAACATCGTCTTCGCCCAGATCAAGATTTCCCTGCTCAACACCTTCTTCACCGGGATTTTCCTGGCGGTGGTGCTGCCGTTGTTCGGCATCAAGCTACCGCTGACCAAGACCCTGATCGTGATGACCTTCCTGCTGGGGCTGCTACCGGTCATCGGCAACCTGATGTCCAACACGCTGATCACCATTGTCGGCTTGTCGCTGTCGATCTGGGTGGCGGTGGCGGCGCTGGGTTACCTGATCGTGATCCACAAGCTCGAGTACTTCCTCAACGCCCGCATTGTCGGCGGGCAGATCAGCGCCAAGTCCTGGGAGTTGCTCATGGCGATGCTGGTGTTCGAGGCGGCATTCGGCCTGCCGGGGGTGGTGGCGGGACCGATTTATTATGCGTATCTCAAGAGTGAGTTGAAGCAGGTGGGGATGGTCTGATCGAGGGTATGTGGCGTCTGGTCTGGCGCCATCGCGAGCAAGCTCGCTCTCACAGTTGACCGGGTTTTTTCAGAAAGAATGCGGTCGAATGTGGGAGCGAGCTTGCTCGCGATTCAGGCGCCTCGGTCCTGGATCAGGCCTGTGTGCCGTAACGCTTCAGCGCCTCGATTGCCAACCCGCTGCCGATACTGCCGAAGATATTGCCTTCCACATGCCGCGCCTGGGGCAGCATCGCCGAGACGCTGTTGCGCAGCGCCGGGATACCGCTGGAACCGCCGGTGAAGAACACCGTGTCCACCTGATCGACCCGCACGTTGGCATCGCCCAGCAACTGCGTGACGCTGCCGCGCACTCGCTCCAGCAAGCCGTCGATGGCCGACTCGAACAAGGCCCGGCTCAGGTCCACGCTCAGGCCTGGCTCGATCCGGTCCAGCGGCACGTGGCGCTGGTCGGCGTGGGTCAGCTCGATCTTGGTTTCTTCCACTTCCATCGCCAGCCAGTGCCCGGCGCGCTGTTCGATCAGTTTGAACAACCGGTCGATGCCGCCGGTGTCTTCGATGTCGTAGCGCATGCTGCCCAGGGCGAGGGTGGATTTTTGCGAGTACACCGCGTTGATGGTGTGCCAGGTCGCCAGGTTCATGTGGTGACTGGTGGGCATGTAGGCGCCACTCTTCATGCGGCTGCCGTAGCCGAACAGCGGCATCAGGCCGGCTAGCGAAAGTTGCTTGTCGAAATCGGTCCCGCCGATGTGCACGCCACCGGTGGCAAGGATGTCGGCGTGGCGGTTGTCGTGGGTGCGGCGCTCGGGGGACAGGCGCACCAGGGAGAAGTCCGAGGTACCGCCGCCGATGTCGACGATCAGCACCAGCTCTTCTTTCTCGATGGTCGATTCATAGTCGAATGCCGCCGCGATAGGCTCGTACTGGAACGAAACCTCCTTGAAACCGATGGCGCGGGCGACGTCCACCAAGGTGTTTTCCGCTTCCTGGTCGGCCATTTCATCGTCGTCGACGAAAAACACCGGGCGGCCCAGCACCACTTCTTCGAATTCCCGGCCGGCGGTGGCTTCGGCGCGTTTCTTCAACTGGCCGATGAACAGCCCCAGCAGATCCTTGAACGGCATCGCCGTGCCCAACACGCTGGTGTCGTGCTTGATCAGCTTGGAGCCCAGCAGGCTCTTGAGCGAGCGCATCAGCCGGCCTTCGTAGCCTTCCAGGTATTCGTGCAGGGCCAGGCGGCCATACACCGGGCGGCGTTCCTCGAGATTGAAAAAGACCACCGAAGGCAGGGTGATCTTGTCGTCCTCCAGCGCGATCAACGTTTCCATGCCGGGGCGCAGCCAGCCGACAGTGGAGTTGGACGTGCCAAAGTCGATGCCGCAGGCACGGGCCGGGGATGCGTTTTTCATGTCTTTCGGGTTCCAGTTGAAAAAACGGCCGCGCAGTGTATGCCAGTGTGGCGCGGATTCGAAGGCCGGTTATCTGCTAATTTGCAAACGCTGGCCTTGAAAGACAGCACATTCCCCCCAAACTTGCTGGCATGAGCCTGGCAGCCACAGGGCGGGCACAAGAACCGCCACCGACTGCCGATAAACTTCTGCTGCACCGCCCGGTCACAAACCTTGAGATCGGTCAAACCCCAGGACTTGTATCACGAGCATGCTGCGGGTGGTGGTGCGATTCGATAACGGATGGTGATCCTTCAATGGACTTCAAAGACTATTACAAGATTCTGGGTGTGGAGCCGACGGCCGACGACGCCACGATCAAGGCCGCCTATCGCAAATTGGCGCGCAAGTACCACCCGGATGTCAGTAAGGAAAAAGACGCCGAGACCAAGTTCAAGGACGTCTCCGAAGCCTATGAAGCGCTGAAAAGCGCCGACAAGCGCGCCGAATACGACGACCTGCGCCGTTATGGCCAGCACGGCCAGCCGTTCCAGGGCCCGCCGGGTTGGCAAAGCCGTGGCGGTTTTGGCGGTGGCCAGGACAGCGGCGACTTCTCGGACTTCTTCAGTTCGATCTTCGGTAATCGCGGGTCGGGTTTCGGTGGTGGGCAGTCAGGTCGCAGCGCCGGCCGTCGAGGGCAAGACGTGGAAATGGAACTACCGATCTTCCTGGAAGAGACCCTGTCGAGCGAGTCGAAGAAAGTCAGCTTCCAGGTGCCGCAGTACAACGCGGCCGGCCAGCATGTGAGCAACACCAGCAAAAGCCTGAACGTGAAGATCCCGGCCGGTGTGACGGACGGCGAACGCATCCGCCTCAAGGGCCAGGGCGCGCCGGGTATCGGTGGCGGTGCCAATGGCGACCTGTACCTGACCATTCGCTTCGCGCCGCACCCCAAGTTCGACGTCGAAGGCCAGGACCTGATCATCACCTTGCCCCTGGCCCCGTGGGAATTGGCCCTGGGCACCGAAGTGGCGGTCCCGACCCTCACCGGCAAGATCAACCTCAAGGTCCCGGCCGGCAGCCAGAACGGCCAGCGCATGCGCGCCAAGGGCCATGGCCTGCGCAACAAGGCCGGCGAGCGCGGCTACCTGTTCGTGCAGCTCAAGGCCGTGATGCCCAAGGCCAACGATGAGGCGGTCAAGGCACTGTGGGCAGAGCTGGCGAAGAAAGCCGCGTTCGATCCGCGGGAGAATTTCTGATGGTTGCTGGTTGCTAATGCATTCATTTGATTGGCCAGGCAAGAAACTGTGGCGAGGGGATTTATCCCCGTTGGGCTGCAAAGCAGCCCCAAAAAGGCTGAGCGCAATCAGCCTGACACACCGAGGCGGTGAGTCTTGGGGCTGCTACGCAGCCCAGCGGGGATAAATCCCCTCGCCACAGGTGTTTGTGTCCACAAGGGCAGTCACGGCTAGACTCGACAGTTAACGCATTGGGAGAAGCAGACCATGAACAACCCGATCATTGAACTGACCCTGACGGAGTTCTGCGAGGCCGCCGCGTTGCAGGATGTCCACGTCATCGAAATCGTCGCCCACGGCATCCTCGAACCCCATGGCGCGGCTCCGGCGGATTGGCGTTTCACCGATTACGAACTGGTTCTGGCCCGCCGCGCGGCCAAGTTGCGCCGCGAGCTGGAGCTGGAATGGGAAGGCGTCGCCCTGGCGCTGGACTTGCTGGAAGAAGTGCAACAACTGCGCAGCGAAAACCGCATGCTCAAGCAGCGGCTGGGGCGGTTGGTGGAGTGATGCAGATCCTCAAGCCAAATGCAGACCCTGTGGCGAGGGGATTTATCTGTGGCGAGGGGATTTATCCCCGTTGGGCTGCAAAGCAGCCCCAAAAAGGCTAAGCACAGTCAGTCTGACACACCGAGGCTGTGAGTCTTGGGGCTGCTGCGCAGCCCAGCGGGGATAAATCCCCTCGCCACAGATACCCCCTCTTGCCACAGATACCCTCCTCTCACCACAAAGTCATGTATTCGATCAGGTCGACCATCAAAACAGAAAATACCGCTGCGCCATCGGCAGCACCTCTGCCGGCTCACACCACAGCAACACCCCATCGGCCTTGACCTGGTACGTCTGTGGATCAACGTCGATGCTCGGCAGGTAGTCGTTGTGGATCAAGTCGGTCTTCTGCACATCGCGACAGCCCTTGACCACGGCGATTCTCTTCTTCAGGCCCAATTGCTCCGGTAGCCCCGCCTCGGCGGCGGCCTGGCTGATGAAGGTCAGGCTGGTGGCGTGCCGCGAGCCGCCAAAGCTTGCGAACATCGGTCGGTAGTGCACCGGTTGTGGCGTCGGGATCGAGGCGTTGGCGTCGCCCATCAGGCTGGCGGCGATGGCCCCGCCTTTGAGGATCAGGGTTGGCTTGACGCCGAAGAATGCCGGTCGCCACAGCACCAGGTCAGCCCATTTGCCCACTTCGATGGAACCCACTTCATGGCTGATACCGTGGGTGATCGCCGGGTTGATGGTGTACTTGGCGATGTAGCGCTTGATGCGGAAATTGTCGTTGCCTTCGCCGTCGCCGGGCAGGGCGCCGCGTTGCTTCTTCATCTTGTCGGCGGTCTGCCAGGTGCGCGTGATGACTTCGCCGACGCGGCCCATGGCCTGGCTGTCGGAGCTGATCATCGAGAACGCACCGAGGTCATGGAGAATGTCTTCGGCGGCGATGGTCTCGCGGCGGATGCGGCTTTCGGCGAAGGCCACGTCTTCGGCGATGCTCGGGTCCAGGTGATGGCAGACCATCAGCATGTCCAAGTGCTCGTCGATGGTGTTGCGGGTGAACGGCCGGGTCGGGTTGGTGGAGCTGGGCAGCACGTTGGCGAAGCCGCAGGCCTTGATGATGTCCGGCGCATGACCGCCGCCAGCGCCTTCGGTGTGGTAGGTGTGGATAGTGCGGCCCTTGAACGCGGCGAGGGTGGTCTCGACGAAGCCAGACTCGTTGAGGGTGTCGGTGTGAATCGCCACCTGCACATCGTACTGGTCGGCCACGCTCAGGCAGTTGTCGATGGCCGCGGGCGTGGTGCCCCAGTCTTCGTGCAGCTTCAGGC
Source organism: Pseudomonas sp. NFACC16-2 (assembly GCF_900119205.1). Classification (NCBI taxonomy): domain Bacteria; kingdom Pseudomonadati; phylum Pseudomonadota; class Gammaproteobacteria; order Pseudomonadales; family Pseudomonadaceae; genus Pseudomonas; species Pseudomonas sp. NFACC16-2. The sequence goes on from NZ_FPIX01000002.1 coordinate 189,023, forward strand.
CGATGGCCCCGGCCTTGACCTGTTCTATCAATGGTTCTGGCAGGCTGGCGTTGCCCTTGCCGGTGAAGCCGATGTTCATCGGGAACGCGTCGGCGGCCTGGAGCATGCGCGCCAGGTGCCAGGGGCCAGAGGTGCAGGTGGTGGCGTTGGTCCCAGTGGCCGGGCCTGTGCCGCCGCCGATCATGGTGGTCACGCCGCTCATCAGCGCTTCTTCGATCTGCTGGGGGCAGATGAAGTGGATGTGGGTGTCGATGCCGCCAGCGGTGAGGATCATGCCTTCGCCAGCGATCACCTCGGTGCTGGCGCCGATGGCGATGGTTACGTCGGGTTGGATATCCGGGTTGCCGGCCTTGCCGATGGCCGCGATGCGTCCGTCCTTGAGGCCGACATCGGCCTTGACGATGCCCCAGTGGTCGATGATCAGCGCGTTGGTGATCAGCGTGTCCACGACCTCGGCGGCCAGCAGCTGGCTCTGGCCCATCCCGTCGCGAATCACCTTGCCACCGCCGAATTTCACTTCTTCGCCGTAGGTGGTGAAGTCCTTTTCCACTTCGATCCACAGCTCGGTGTCGGCCAGGCGGACCTTGTCACCGACGGTGGGGCCGAACATGTCGGCGTAGGCTTGTCTCGAAATTTTCATGTGCTTTCCTGATCGTTCCCACGCTCTGCGTGGGAATGCCGCCATGGACGCTCTGCGTCCGCCTGTGTGACGCGGAGCGTCACGGGATGCATCCCCACGCAGAGCGTGGGAACGAGCTGATTCTTAATCCAGGTCGCCCATCACCCGCCCGGCAAACCCGAACACCCGGCGATGCCCGGCCAGGTCCACCAGCTCTACCTCGCGGCTCTGGCCCGGCTCGAAGCGCACCGCGGTGCCAGCCGGGATGTTCAGGCGCATGCCACGGCTGGCGGCGCGGTCGAAGGTCAGGGCGTCGTTGGTCTCGAAAAAGTGATAGTGCGAGCCGACCTGGATCGGCCGATCGCCGCTGTTGGCGACGTTCAGCGTGAGGGTGCGGCGGCCGACGTTGAGTTCGATGTCGCCAGGCTGGACCTGGTATTGCCCTGGAATCATTGCGGTTGCCCCAAAGTCTTGTAGTAGATGGCGGTCGGTGTGTAGGTCCCGTCCGGGCTCTGGCAGTAGTCCGGCAGTTCACCGACGCGGGTGTAGCCCATGGCCCGGTAGAACGCCTCGGCCTCGGAACCGGCCTCGGTGTCGAGGTACAGCAGGCCGCGCTTGTGCTGACGGGCACCGAGTTCCAGGGCATTCATCAATTGCTGGCCCAGGCCCCGGCGGCGCGCCTCGCCGCGGACCAGCAGCTTCTGCACTTCGGCGCGATTGAGGCCGTTGGGCTTCTGGCACAGGGCAAGCTGGACGCTGGCCTGCACCTGTTCATCCTTGACCACCACCCACAGCAGCAGGTGGCCCTGGTTGAGGCTGGCCTGGACCTCGTCGAAGTAGGCGCGGGCCTGGACCGCATCGAGGTCGGCCATGAACCCCACGCTGGCGCCATAGCCGACGGCATCGAGCAACAGATCGATCAGGCCCTGGCGATAATGCGCAAAGCTTTCAGCGTGGACTCGACGCAACTGGGCGGGGTTCATAGGCATCACTCCTTGTCAAAGGCAGGCGGTTGTGCCCCGGGATCGAGGACCAACTGCATGAAAGTCAGGTCCAGCCAGCGACCGAACTTGGTACCCACCTGGGGCATTTGCCCGGTGGTGATGAAACCGGCTCGCTCGTGCAAGCGAATCGAGGCAGTGTTACCGCTTTCAATGGCGGCGACCATGACGTGTTTGCCGCAGGCCCTGGCGCGCTCGACCAGCGTGGTCATCAGGCGCGGACCGAGGCCGTTGCCGCGCTGATCGCTGCGTACGTACACCGAATGCTCCACGGTGTGTCGGAAACCGTCGAAAGGCCGCCAGTCGCCGAATGAAGCGTAGCCGAGCACGTTCTCCTCGGCGTCGACCACCACCAGCACCGGGTAGCCTTGGGATTGCCGGGCGCTGAACCACGTCTGGCGATTACCCAGGTCCACGGCCTGTTCGTTCCAGATCGCGGTGGTGTTCAGCACCGCGTCGTTGTAGATGTCGCGGATCGCTGGCAGGTCGGTCGGCTGGGCGTCGCGCACGAGATAGGTCATGGCATGGCCTCAGGCGATCGGCTGGTGGACGGTGACCAGTTTGGTGCCGTCGGGAAACGTCGCCTCGACCTGGATCTCGGGGATCATTTCCGGGATGCCTTCCATCACCTGTTCGCGGCTCAGCAGCGTAGTGCCGTAGTGCATCAGCTCGGCCACGGTCTGGCCGTCACGGGCGCCTTCGAGCAGGGCCGCGGAGATATAGGCCATGGCCTCCGGGTAATTGAGTTTCAAACCGCGAGCCAACCGCCGCTCGGCAACGAGGCCGGCGGTGAAGATCAGCAGCTTGTCTTTTTCGCGTGGGGTCAGGTCCATGTGCAATCCATAAGGCAGATAAATAGTTTTCGCTGTAAACCCATTCCCCTGTGGGAGCGAGCTTGCTCGCGCCCACAGGAAAGCAAATTCAGGTGCTCCAGATTCTCGGGGGGACGGCCTCTCGACCGAGCAGCGCCGGGCGCAGGAGCCGCCACAATGCAATCAGCCACCCCCGCGCCAGCAACGCCTCGCTCGCCAGGCACCGCGCCACGACCAGGCCGGGCAACTGGGTCAGGTCACCGCGCACGGCATGGCCCAGGGATCGGCACAGTTCCAACAGCTCGCTGTCGATCTCGCCGGTCACCAATAACGTGGCAAACACCGGATCGCCGCCCAACCCGATGGGTGAGTCCAGCAACCCATCACCGCCCACAATGCGCTGGCGCTCATGCCACAGCAACTGGCCGTCGCGACGAATGTCCAGCCGCGACTGGAAATGCCCCAGGTCGAACCGCTCGCCGCTGGCCGGTCGGCCGAGGGCAACCATGTCCCAGTAGAACAGGCGTCCGTCGCCCTGCAGGTCGATGCAGGTGCTGAGTTGGGCCTGGGCCGCGCTGAAGACGATGGTTTCCTGGGGCAGCCATTCCAGGGTCGCACCGGGAGCCACGCTCAGGGTCAACTGCTGGTACGCCGGGCCGGCGGCGCGGTACCACTTGGCCGCGCCGGGGCTGGTTAACTGCGCCCAGGCGTCCGGGCCGACGTGGGCCGAAATGTCCAACCGGTCACCGCCGGCTATCCCACCGGGCGGGTGGACGATGATGTGCTGGCACACCTCGGGGCCTTCGGCATACAAGTGCTTCTGCACCCGCAGCGGGCCCTTATGGCGACGCTGTACCGGGCGCGTGCGATCGCCGAATCGGGCGTAACCCAGTTCCAGCTCGGCATGCCAGCTGGGGGTGAAGAGGGCCGAAGTTGCCAATGAACAGACAGGTAGATTCATGATTTCTGATTATCGTCAGGACGCTACAGACTAGATCGTAACCAGGCCGCGCACACCCTCGGCTTCCATATTTTCTCCACGCCCTTGCTGCACGATCTCGCCCCGGGACATCACCAGGTATTGATCGGCCAGTTCGGCGGCGAAGTCGTAGAACTGCTCCACCAGCAGAATCGCCATGTCGCCCCGGGCCGCCAATTTCTTGATGACCGCGCCGATCTCCTTGATCACCGACGGCTGGATGCCTTCGGTGGGCTCGTCGAGAATCAGCAGGCGCGGACGGCTGGCCAGGGCCCGGCCGATGGCGAGTTGCTGTTGCTGGCCGCCGGACAAGTCACCGCCTCGGCGTTGCTTCATCTGCAGCAGCACCGGGAACAATTCGTAGATAAACGCCGGCACCTCCTTGGCCTCGGAGCCGGGAAACCGCGACAGGCCCATCAGCAGGTTTTCTTCCACCGTCAGCCGCCCGAAAATCTCCCGACCCTGGGGCACGTAGGCGATGCCGGCATGCACCCGTTGGTGTGGCTTGAACGTGGTGATGGCTTTGCCTTCCCAATTCACCGCACCTTCCTTGGCCGGCAACAGGCCCATCAGGCATTTGAGCAGGGTGGTCTTGCCCACGCCGTTGCGACCCAGCAGGCAGGTCACTTCGCCGACCTTCACGTCGAACGACAGGCCCCGCAGGATGTGGCTACCGCCGTAGTACTGGTGCAGCTTGTCGACTTGCAGCATCTTCCAGATTCTCCTCAAGTTCCCTGTGGGAGCGAGCTTGCTCGCTCCCACAGGGAACAGCATTTGTCGCCCTAGCGACCGAGGTACACCTCGATCACCCGCTCATTGTCCTGCACCTGTTCCAGCGACCCTTCGGCCAGCACGCTGCCCTGGTGCAGCACGGTGACGTGGTCGGCAATCGCGCCGACGAAGCCCATGTCGTGCTCCACCACCATCAGTGAATGCTTGCCCGCCAGGGACTTGAACAGCTCGGCGGTGAACTCTGTCTCGGCGTCGGTCATGCCCGCCACCGGTTCGTCGAGCAGCAGCAATTGCGGGTCTTGCACCAGCAGCATGCCAATCTCCAGGAATTGCTTTTGCCCATGGGACAGTAACCCGGCGGTGCGGTTGACCGAGAGGGTGAGGCGGATGGTCTCGAGCACTTCGCTGATGCGATCGTGCTGCTCGCCAGTGAGTTTTGCCCGCAGGCTGGCCCACACCGATTTGTCGGTCTTGAGCGCCAGCTCGAGGTTTTCGAACACGCTCAACGCTTCGAATACCGTGGGTTTCTGGAACTTGCGCCCGATGCCGGCCTGGGCGATCGCCACTTCGCTCATGCTGGTCAGGTCCAGGGTTTCGCCGAACCAGGCCTTGCCATGGCTGGGGCGGGTCTTGCCGGTGATCACGTCCATCAACGTGGTCTTGCCCGCGCCGTTGGGGCCGATGATGCAGCGCAATTCGCCGACGCCGATGTACAGGTTCAAAGCGTTCAAGGCCTTGAAACCATCGAAGCTGACGCTGATGTCTTCCAGGGTCAGGATGGTGCCGTGGCGGGTATTCAGGCCAACGCCTGCCGCCTGGCCGAGGCCGATGGCGTCGCGGCTGCTGCCGGCGTCCTGGTTGGGTTCCGGCGGAAAGAAAGCAGGTTCGAGCATGAATTCGGCACTCGCTGTGATTCTCATTGTTCACCTCGTTTCTTCAGCAGCCCGATCACGCCCTTGGGCAAGTACAGGGTCACGACGATGAACAGCGCACCGAGGAAGAACAGCCAGTACTCAGGAAACGCCACGGTGAACCAGCTCTTCATGCCATTGACTACGCCGGCACCCAGTAGCGGTCCGATCAGCGTGCCGCGCCCGCCAAGGGCGACCCACACGGCGGCTTCGATGGAGTTGGTCGGCGACATTTCGCTGGGGTTGATGATGCCCACCTGCGGCACGTACAAGGCCCCGGCCAGGCCACACAGCACTGCACTCAACACCCAGACGAACAGCTTGAAGCCACGGGGATCGTAGCCGCAGAACATCAGGCGGTTCTCCGCATCGCGCAGGGCCGTCAACACCCGACCGAACTTGCTGCGAGCCAAGCGCCAGCCGATGAACAGGCTCGCCACCAGCAGCAACACCGTGGCGAAAAACAGCACCGCCCGGGTGCCCGGCTCGGTGATGCCAAAGCCCAGGATCGAACGGAAATTGGTGAAGCCGTTGTTGCCGCCGAACCCGGTTTCGTTGCGGAAAAAAAGGAGCATCCCGGCGAAGGTCAGGGCCTGGGTCATGATCGAGAAATACACGCCCTTGATCCGCGAACGGAAGGCGAAGAAGCCGAACACCAGCGCCAGCAGCCCCGGCGCGAGCACCACCAGGCACAGGGCCCAGAGAAAACTGTCGGTGCCGGCCCAGTACCAGGGCAATTCGGTCCACGACAGGAACGTCATGAACGCCGGCAAGCCATCACCGGCGGCCTGGCGCATCAGGTACATGCCCATGGCGTAGCCGCCCAGGGCGAAGAACAGGCCGTGACCCAGGGAGAGCAAGCCGGCGTAGCCCCAGACCAGGTCCAACGCCAGGGCGACGATGGCGTAGCAGAGGATCTTGCCCACCAGGGTCAAGGTATAGGCTGAAACGTGCAGTGGATGGTCCGCCGCCAACAGCGACAGCAGCGGCAGGCTCAGCAGCACCGCCAGGATCAGCGCGCCGACGGCGAGGGTGAGTTTGGGGCCAGCCTTTTGCGTGGCCGTGAGCATCAGGGGCTGGTTCATCAGTCGATTACCCGTCCTTTGAGCGCGAAGAGGCCTTGCGGACGCTTCTGGATGAACAGAATGATCAGCGCGAGGATCAGGATCTTGCCAAGCACGGCGCCGATCTGCGGTTCGAGGATCTTGTTGGCGATGCCCAGGCCGAACGCGGCGAACACGCTACCGGCCAACTGGCCGACGCCACCGAGCACCACCACCAGGAACGAGTCGATGATGTAGCTCTGGCCCAGGTCCGGGCCGACGTTGCCGATCTGGCTCAGGGCCACGCCACCCAACCCGGCGATGCCCGAGCCGAGGCCGAAGGCGAGCATGTCCACCCGCCCGGTGGGCACACCGCAGCAGGCGGCCATGTTGCGGTTCTGGGTCACCGCGCGCACGTTCAGGCCCAGGCGGGTCTTGTTCAGCAGCAGCCAGGTCAGCACCACCACGAACAGTGCGAAGGCAATGATCACGATGCGGTTGTATGGGAGCACCAGGTTCGGCAATACCTGAATCCCGCCTGAGAGCCAGGCTGGGTTGGCGACTTCGACGTTCTGCGCGCCGAACACCAGGCGCACCAGTTGGATCAGCATCAGGCTGATGCCCCAGGTGGCGAGCAGGGTTTCCAGCGGGCGCCCATAGAGGTGGCGAATCACCGTGCGTTCCAGGGCCATGCCGATGGCGGCGGTAATGAAGAAGGCCACCGGCAGGGCGATCAGCGGGTAGAACTCGATGGCGTTCGGGGCGAAGCGCTGGAACAGTATCTGCACCACATACGTGGAATAGGCGCCGAGCATGAGCATTTCGCCGTGGGCCATGTTGATCACCCCCAGCAAGCCAAACGTGATGGCCAGGCCGAGGGCGGCGAGCAGCAGGATCGAACCCAGGGACATGCCGCTGAAGGCCTGGCCCAGCAGCTCGCCCACCAGGAGTTTGCGTTTGACTTGGGCGAGGCTGGTTTCGGCGGCGGTGCGCACGTTGGCATCGGTTTCAACGCCGGGCTCAAGCAAACCTTCCAGGCGTGTACGGGCCAGCGGATCGCCGGTTTCCCCCAGCAGGCGGACGGCGGCCAGGCGCACGTTCGGGTTGGTATCCACCAGTTGCAGGTTCGCCAGGGCCAGGCTCAGGGCGGCATGCACATCTTCGTCCTGCTCGCCGGCCAGTTGCCGATCGAGAAACGCCAGTTGCGCCGGGCGCGCGTTTTTTTGCAGTTGCTGCGCGGCGCCCAGGCGTACGCGGGCATCGACGGCGAGCAGTTGATGGCTGGCGAGGGCGGTTTCGATCAGCCCGCGCAAGCGGTTGTTCAGACGCAGGGTCTTGGGTTGGCCGTCGACGGTCAACTGGCCCTGTTGCAGGGCATTGATCAGTTCGACGCGCTCAGGCTCCGGCTGCGCGGCCCAGGTTTCCAGGAGCTTGGCTTGCTGGGTCGGGTTGGCGGCGACGAAGTCTTCGGCGTCACCGGCGTGGGCCTCCAGTGGCAACAGCAGCACCAGGGCGAGGATAAGGCGGTAGAGGGCGGTGGGCATATGCTAGGCCTTGCGCAGTGCTTTTTGTGGGAGCGAGCTTGCTCGCGATAGCGGTGTGTCAGTCACTGTTCTTCTGGCTGATCCACCACTATCGCGAGCAAGCTCGCTCCCACAGGGGTTGTGTGTCGGCCCGGGGATTGGGCCGACACCCATGGGCTCAGTTGCTCTTCACCGCATAGTCAGGCTTCTTGTCGTTGCCGGCGATGAAGGGGCTCCACGGTTGGGCGCGGATCGGACCTTCGGTCTGCCAGACCACGTTGAACTGACCGTCGGCCTGGATCTCGCCGATCATCACTGGCTTGTGCAGGTGATGGTTGGTCTTGTCCATGGTCAGGGTGTAGCCCGACGGTGCGGCGAAGGTCTGGCCGGCCAGGGCTTCGCGGACTTTATCAACGTCGGTGGACTTGGCTTTTTCCACGGCTTGCGCCCACATGTGAATGCCGACGTAGGTGGCTTCCATCGGGTCGTTGGTCACCGCTTTGTCGGCGCCTGGCAGGTTCTTGGCCTTGGCGTAGGCTTTCCAGGACTCGACGAATTTCTTGTTCGCCGGGTTATCCACGGACTCGAAGTAGTTCCACGCCGCCAGGTTGCCTACCAGTGGCTTGGTGTCGATGCCGCGCAGTTCTTCCTCGCCCACCGAGAACGCCACGACCGGCACGTCGGTGGCTTTCAGGCCCTGGTTCGCCAGTTCTTTATAGAACGGCACGTTGGAGTCGCCGTTGACCGTGGAGATGACCGCAGTCTTGCCGCCGGCCGAGAACTTTTTGATGTTGGCCACGATGGTCTGGTAGTCGCTGTGGCCGAACGGGGTGTAGACCTCTTCGATGTCTTTGTCTGCCACGCCTTTGGAGTGCAGGAACGAGCGCAGGATCTTGTTGGTGGTGCGCGGGTAGACGTAGTCGGTGCCCAGCAGGAAGTAGCGCTTGGCGCTGCCGCCTTCTTCGCTCATCAGGTATTCCACCGCCGGAATCGCCTGCTGGTTCGGCGCCGCGCCGGTGTAGAACACGTTTGGCGACATCTCTTCACCTTCGTACTGCACGGGGTAGAACAGCAGCCCATTGAGCTCTTCGAACACCGGTAGCACGGATTTACGCGACACCGACGTCCAGCAGCCGAACACCACCGCGACTTTGTCCTGGGTCAGCAACTGCCGACCTTTTTCGGCGAACAGCGGCCAATTCGACGCTGGGTCCACGACCACCGCTTCAAGCTTCTTGCCGTTCACACCGCCCTTGGCGTTGATCTCATCAATGGTCATCAGCGCCATGTCCTTGAGGGACGTCTCGGAGATCGCCATGGTGCCGGACAGCGAATGCAGGATGCCGACCTTGATGGTCTCGGCGGCCTGGACGGTCCAGGCCATGCCCATCGCGGCAATGCTTGCCGAGAGTGTAAAAGCCTTGATCAAGCTACGACGCTTCATTGTGCGATCTCCGTGGACTTATGAATTTTTTTGAGGGCAGATGCAAACGCTGAAAGCGCTTTTGCAAGGGGTGTGCCCGGTCGGAAAAAAGGCCCGGAAACAGGGAGTTGGTGGGGGGAGGGAAAAGCCTGGTGCACCATGAGCGATCGCGTCATGGGGTTTGGTGCGAGGGATGCGCCACATTGGAGCGCGGGGTTGGAGTGCCCTCTGGGAGCAGGTCCTCTGTGGCGAGGGGATTTATCCCCGTTGGGCTGCGCAGCAGCCCCAAAAACCTGACATCGCTGTCTGTCTTGTGAACTGCATTCTCTGCTCTTGGGGCTGCTTCGCAGCCCAGCGGGGATAAATCCCCTCGCCACAGGGTGAGTCGGTGGTTAATAAATATCAGCGGCGGCGCATCAGGCCGATGAAGAACAACCCGCCGATGGCGGCTGTCGCCACACCAATAGGCAAGTCCTCCGGCGCGATCAAGGTCCGGGCGGCCACATCCACCCACACCAGGAACAGGCTGCCCAGCAGCACACAAACCGGCAGCAACCGACGATGCTCTGCACCCACCAGGCGCCGGGCAATGTGCGGCACCATCAGCCCGACAAAACCAATCGAACCGCTGATGGACACCAGCACACCGGTCATCAGCGAGGCGATCAGGAAGATCCACAAGCGCACCTTCGCCGCGTTCAGGCCCAGGGTCACGGCGGTCTGTTCGCCGGCCATCAGCGCGTTCAGCGGACGGGCCATGCCCAGCAGCAACACCAGCCCCAGCAATACGCTCACCGCCGGCACCGCCAGCAGCTCCCAACGGGCCAGGCCCAGGCCGCCGAGCATCCAGAACATCACCGCCGAACTGGCGCGATGGTCACCGAGGAACAACAATAGGTTGGCCGCCGCCATCATCACGAAGGACACCGCCACGCCGCACAACAACAGGCGATCACTTTCCAGACGACCCTGGCGGGCAGCGATGGTCAGCACCAACAGCATGCTCAGCAGCGCACCGATGAACGCCGCCAGCGGCAGGGTCAGCAGGCCGACAATCTCGCCGACATGCAGCACCACGATGACCGCCCCTAGCGTCGCGCCAGAGGTGACGCCCAGCAGGTGCGGGTCCGCCAACGGGTTGCGCGTGACTGCTTGCAGCACCGCACCGATCAACGCCAGCCCGGCGCCCACCAGGGCACCGAGCAGCAGGCGCGGCACGCGGATCAGCCACACGATGTGTTCCTGGCCAGGCGACCAATAGGCGCTGCCGACACCGAAGGCCTTGTTCAACAGGATGTCCCAGACCACGGCCACCGGCACCCGCGCCGGCCCGAAGCCCAGGGACACCACGCACGACACCAGCAGCAGTGCACCGAGGAACATCAGCAGGGCGCCGTAGCGACGACCGTTCATTGGCCGTGAAAACCCTGCGCCAGGGTTTGCACCGCCAGCACGTTATCGATGCCCGGCGTGGCCTGGACGTAGGGGATCACGATGAAGCGCCGATGCTTGATCGCCGCCACCGATTGCAGGGCCGGGTTGTTCAGCAGGAATTGTTGCTTCTGCTCGGCGCTGACTTCACCGTAGTCGACGATCACGATCACCTCGGGGTTGCGCTCCACTACGTTCTCCCAGTTCACCCGCGTCCAGCTGGTTTCCAGGTCATCGAGAATATTGCGTCCGCCGGCCGCGTCGATCAGCGCCTGGGGCATGCCAAGACGGCCGGAGGTCATGGCGCGGTCTTCGCCGCTGTCGTAGAGGAATACGCGGGGTTGACCGGGCGGCAGGTGCTTGCGCACTTGCGCCACTTGGGCCTGCATCTGGACGATCAGTGCGTTGGCACGATCCTGCACGTCGAAGATCTTCCCGAGGTTGCGCAGGTCGTTGTAGGTATCCTCCAGTGAGGCCGCTGGACGCTTCATCACGAACGCGCAGGATTCGGTCAGTTCGTAGACATTGATGCCCAGCGGTTGCAGGGTCTGCGGCGTCAGGTCGCCGCCCACGCGCATGCCGTAGTCCCAACCGGCGAAGAAGAAATCCACGTTGGCATCGAGCAGGGTTTCCACCGACGGGTACTTGGCGGCCAGTTCCGGCAGGCCATCAAGGATCTTCGCCATCTCGGGCGTCACCGATTTCCAGCCACTGATGCCGCTGTAGCCGACCATGCGCGGCTTGAGGCCCAGGGCGAGCATCATCTGGGTCATGTTGATGTCATGGCTGACAGCGTGCCGAGGTGCCTCGTTGAACACCACCTGGCGGTTGCAGCTCTGGATCGTCAACGGATAGTGGGTGGCTTCGGCCAAGGCATGGGCGCTGCCCAGCAGCAGGGGCAGCAACAGCAGGGAACGCAAGGTCATGGTTGGGTTATCCAGGTGATTCGTGGGTAGCCGGACAGCGGGTGTTCATCCACCAGCGCTTCGATGCCGAACACCTCGCGCAACAGCTCGACGGTCAGGACGTCCCTGGGCGTGCCGCTGGCGACAATGCGCCCGTGTTCGATCACGTACAGGCGGTCGCAGAAGGCGGCGGCGAGGTTCAGGTCGTGAAGGCTGGCAAGGGTGCCGATGCCCAGGCCCTTGATCAGTTGCAGCAATTGCAATTGATAGTGGGGATCGAGGTGGTTGGTCGGTTCATCGAGGATCAACAACTGCGGTTGCTGGGCCAGGGCCCGGGCGAGGATCACCCGTTGCTTCTCACCACCCGAGAGGGTCGCGAATGCATGATCGCCAAAGCCTTCAAGGCCTGCCGATGCCAGGGCTTGGCGCACAAGCCGTCGATCCTCGTGATTGTCGCCGTCGAACAGGCCTTTATGCGGTGTGCGGCCCATGGCGACCACTTCTTCCACCGTCAGGCCGAAGGCGTCGGGAAACTCTTGCAGGACCACGGCGATGCGTTGGGCGCTCCAGCGCGAGGACTGTTGCCAGACGTTGTGATGGGCAAGCTTCACCTCGCCCTGTTCCGGCCGGCTGAAGCGATAGGCGCAGCGCAACAGGCTGGTCTTGCCACTGCCGTTGGGGCCGATCAACCCGACGAACTCCCCGGCCGCCACCTGCAACGTCACGTCACGCAGTTGGAACTGGTGATGACAATGGCCATGGCCCAGGGGTGTCCAGGCGAGGTGGGTGAGGGACAGGGAGGTCATGCATTTACTCAAGTTATTGGATCGACACATAGGCCCTGTGGGAGCGAGCTTGCTCGCGATAGCGGTGTGTCAGCCGATAGAGATGTGACTGACCGACTGCAATCGCGAGCAAGCTCGTTCCCACAAGGGATGGTGTTCACCGTTTGAAAGGCGGGCGCGATTGTAGAGGTTTCGCGCCGTCTTCCGTTAACGCGCGCTCTTCAATTTGAAGATGAAGCCACCTCAGGCTGCTGATTGAAACGGGTGACGAGCCGATCCAGCAACCACACCACCACCAGCGAAGCGCCCACCAACGGAAACACCACCGCCAGGGCCAGCATGATGAACACCCCGGTCTTCCACGTCGGCAAGTCGTGACGCAGCGGCGGTACGCCGAACTTGCCCTCTGGCCGGCGCTTCCACCAGATCACCAGGCCACTCACGGCGCTGAGCAGGATCATCAGGCAAATCAGCAGCACGATGATCTGGTTCAGCGGGCCGAACATTTTGCCTTCGTGCAGCATCACCCCGGTTTCGGTGGCGCGAGCCACGACGCTGTAATGCTCCCAGCGCACATCGGCCAGGACCTTGCCGGTGTATTGGTCCACGTGCAGGGTGGCATCGTTGCGCGGGTCGTCGGCAAACACGGCGACGGTGAACACGCCGGTGGACGTGGTCGGCAGGGTGATGCTGTAGCCGGGCGTGACCTGGCGTGCGGTGGCGATGTCCTGCACCGCTTGCAGGCTGACGGTCGGGGCGGCGGGGCCGTCGTGCATGCCGCCGTGGCCCATGTGTTCGGCATGGTCGCCGGACATTGGCATCGGCGTGTTTTCCACGGCCCAGGGTACGGTCTGGCGGTGGGCGTTGTTGAGACTGCCTGCCTCCACGTCGGACTTGGGCACGTCATTCCACATCGCCGCCGGGAAGCGGTTCCAGAGGTTGGCGTATTGCTTGCCCCAGAAACCGGTCCAGGTCATGCCGCTGAGCAGCATCACCAGCAGCAAGGCTGCGCCCCAGAAACCGACGACCACGTGCAGGTCACGCCAGAACAGCCGACCGCGGGCGCTCCAGCGCGGCCACAGCACACCGGCTGACGATTGCCCACGGGGCCACCACAGGTACAGCCCGGAGACCACTAGCACCACGCCCCAACCGGCGGCCATTTCCACCAGACGGTCACCGACGGTGCCGATCAGCAGCTCGCCGTGGATGGCCCGGGCCATGGCTTGCAGGTTGTTCTTCGCATCCTGCTCGCCGAGGACATCACCATGGTACGGGTCGATGAACACGTTCAGTTCCCGGCCCTGGTCGATCACCACGAATTGCGCGCTGCGCTCGGCATTGGCCGGTGGCAGGTACTGTTTGACCTGGCCTTGGGGGTAGGCCTGGTGGACCTGCTTGAGCAAGTCGTCCGCCGCCAGGGTGTGATGCCCGGCCGGTACATTCAGCAGGCTGCCGTACATCAGGGGATCGAGCTGTGGCTTGAACAGATAAATGATGCCGGTCAGTGCCAGCATCACCATGAACGGCGCCACGAACAGCCCGGCATAGAAATGCCAGCGCCAGGCCAGGTTGTAGAAATTGGGTTTCGGTTGGCTCATCAGAAAGCGCTCCGCAGGGCAAATGTGATCGTTATGTTTTTTGCGATTGAGCTTTTGGCCTTTAGTCAGTAAGTGGCGTCGAACCCGGTCCCTGTGGCGAGGGGATTTATTCCCGCTGGGCTGCGTAGCAGCCCCACACTGACAACTCATCTCATCTGGTAAGCCGAGTTGTCAGGCTGAAGGTTGCTTCGCAACCCAGCGGGGATAAATCCCCTCGCCACAGATTATTTGCTCGGCCGCTGATTGCTTGACTGACTGGTCATAAAGTTTTTCGTGTGATGGTGTTAGAAACTCATGTCCACCTTGGTCCAGAGCGTGCGCCCCGGTTCGTTGATGGCTTGCGGGTCGCTCGCCGGGTAGCCGAACCCGGCGTTGCCGGCCAGGTTCAAGTGCTCGGCGTAGGCTTTGCCGAACAGGTTGTCGACGCCGCTGCTGACCTTCCAGTGCTTGTTGATGCGGTAGGCGCCGTTGAGTGAGAACACGCCGAAGCCCGAACTCTTGCCGTAGTCTTTGCCGACCACGTTGCCTTTGTTCTCGTCGACCCGGTGCTGCGCTGCCACCACACGCCACAGGGCGCCGGCGCTCCAGCGATCTTCGCTGTAGGTCAGGCCCAGGCGTGCGTCCAGCGGCGGCATCTGCGCCAGGGCGCTACCGTCGCTGCTGTTCTTGCCCCAGGCATAAGCCAGGGTCGCATCGGCTTTCCAGCGCTCGCTCAGCTTGTAGGCCGCACCCAATTCACCGCCCATGATCCGCGCATCGATGTTCTCGGCCCGTGAGGTGGTGCCCATCATCCCGGGGGTGTAGTCGAACAGGATGTAGTCGCGTACCTGCCCGACATAACCCGACGCCCAGGCTTCGAGGGTTTCGGTCTTGTACTGCAGGCCGAAGTCGAGCTGGGTGGTTTTCTCCGGCTTGATCGCGTCGAAGGCATTCAGCGAGCCGCTGGGGCCGACGTTCGCCGAGAACAGCTCCCAGTAGTCCGGGAAGCGTTGTGCGTGACCCACGCCTGCATAGAGGGTAGTGGGGCTGTCGTCCAGGTCGTGTTCGTAGCGGACGAAACCGCTGGGCAGCGTGTCGGCACGGGTGTCATCGGCGGTGGGATTGGGGCGGGCCGACATACCGGAACCGAGGCTCTGGCGGTAGTCCTTGGCCGAGGCACGGTCGAGTCGGGCGCCGGTGATCACCCTGTCGCGGTCGGCGGCGTACCAGGTCAGCTCGCCGAATACTCCGTAATTGTGGAAGTCGGCGTCCTTGGTGTACGGCAGGTCCTTGTAGGTATCCACACCCATGCTGCTGCGTTGGCGATGCTCATTGGTCTGGGCGTCCAGGCCGCTGATCAACTGCACATCGGCCCAGCGCCAGGTGGCCTTGATGCGGGCGCCGAGGGTGCGGCGGTCGACGTTGGAGGCCATGGGCCCGGCCATCATCCCGGTGCCGGATGGCGTGCGCAGGGTGTAGTTGTCCATCACATGGTCGGCGTAGTTGTAGTAGACCTGGGCCTCGACCTTGTCCAGCACCTCGCCGATGTTCGAGCGCTCGAAACGCAGCCCGAGGCTTTCACGCTTGAACTGCGAGCCGTCCAT
This sequence comes from Pseudomonas sp. NFACC16-2, assembly GCF_900119205.1. NCBI lineage: Bacteria > Pseudomonadati > Pseudomonadota > Gammaproteobacteria > Pseudomonadales > Pseudomonadaceae > Pseudomonas > Pseudomonas sp. NFACC16-2. The sequence goes on from NZ_FPIX01000002.1 coordinate 204,371, forward strand.
GCCACGCCCGGCGTAGCGCGCTTCACCGTCGCCCTTGCCGGCCGTCAATTCCAGCAAGGTGTCGGCGTCCGGGGTCCAGCCGAGGGTCACGTCGCCGTTCCACTTGTCGTAGCGTGACGGCACGCTGTCGTTGTTGCCGTCGCGGTAATCGTCCGAGTGGGCGGTGTTGCCGATCACTCGTACATACCCCAGCGGCCCACCGGCGGCGGCATCCACCACTTTGTCGAAACGGCCGTTGGAGCCGGCCAGCACACTGGCGTTGACCCGGGCGCCCAATTCGCCGAACTGTTCCGGCTCGCGCTCGAACAGCACGGTCCCGGCCGATGCGCCGGGGCCCCAGAGCACGGTCTGCGGGCCTTTGATGACGGTGAGCTTGTCGTAGGTTTCCGGCGATATATAGGACGTCGGCGCGTCCATCCGGCCAGGGCAAGCACCCAACAGCATGCTGCCGTTGGTGAGGATGTTCAGCCGCGAGCCGAACATGCCGCGCAACACCGGGTCGCCATTGGTGCCGCCGTTGCGCACCTGGGCGAAGCCGGGGATGGTCTTGAGGTAGTCGCCGCCGTCACTGGCCGGCACTGGTTGACGCGGGTCCTTGGGGTTGGTGACGACCGTCAGGGGTGAACTGGGGGCGATGGCGGTGATGACCGTCGGGCTCAGTTCTTCGACCTGATGGTCGTGATGCTCGTGCTCGTCGGCCAGCGCGAGAGGCGTGAGCAGCAGGCCGCACAGTGCGGCAATGGTTTGGCGTAAACGAACCCGTGGTTCGTTCAGGGGGCAGCGAACCTGGGCAGTGCCCAAAGCGGTGCCAGCAGAAAACCTGGACATGATGATTCCATCGAACAGACGTAGACGACACGGTCGGGCAGCCTAGTGGCATGTGTGGCTAGTTTGTTAGCTCAAATTCGGATGCCAGAAGTCCATAGCCAAGGCGCTGTGACGAGTCATAGCCCGCTATGGCGAGGAACAGCAACGCAGGATATGGGCTTCTGGCGCCCGAAGTTGACTAACACAACTAGCTACACATGCCACTGACGCTGTCTTGTGCGACCGGGTTGGGTAAGTGTCGGGGGTTACGCGTCGAGGGGCGGTGCGCGGGTACGGGCACCCGGGAAAAACGCGGGCCGGGCATGGCCCAGGCGTGGGGAAGGACTGGTGTAGGTGTTGGTGTGGGGTGTGTCGAAGACCGCGAACGTGTGACCGCCAGGCAGCGCGGGGCAATTGAACAGCAGGCTGCAATAGCCGCACTTTTCCCACAGTGCGTGGTGTTCGCTCTGGGGCGGGCGGTGTTCGTCGGCTGATGCCTCATGTTCGGCGTGGGCTCCCGCCGGCATGTCCATGCTCATGTCCATCGACATGTTCATGCTCACAGGCATGCGCTGATCCATCGGCATCGACTGAGAAATCAGTGGACCGATAAAGATCATCAACATGGCGAACAGGCTGAGCCAACTGCCGCGTGCCAGGCTCAAGGGCTGGCGGCGGGGCATGGGGGACCTGTTGCGAGGAAGACCCATGGGCAGGGGCTATCAGTGCATGTGCATTTGGGTTTTGCTGCCGTCGGGGGCTTTTTTCTGCACCGCAACGTCGACCGTGACATCCCCGGCTTTTTCGAAATGCAGGGTCATGGCAAAGCGCTTGCCATCGCTGAGCAGGCTACGGTCCTTCAGGTCCAGCAGCATCACGTGATACGCCATCGGCGCGAAGGTGACGGTCGCACCGGGGGCGATATCCACGACGGGCACCGGTTGCATTTTCATCAGGTCGTTTTGCATCACATGTTCATGGAGCTCGGCCTTGCCAGCAATCGGCGAGTCGACGCTGAGCAGCTTGTCGGCGGTCGTGCCGCCGTTGTGAATCACGAAATACGCGGCCACGGTCGGTGCGTTGGGCGGCAACTCCTGGGACCACGGATGGGCGATCTCAAGCTCGCCCACCTTGTATTGGTGCGCTTGGGCAAAGCCGACGGGAAGCAGCAGGGCAGCCAGCAGGATAAGTCTGTTCAACATGGGTGATTCTCCAGAACGATTCGAGGCGCAGTCTTGTGCGGAAAGAATCAGGCCAGAGGCGAGGCGCGGGGGTTGAGGCTGGGCCATTGCTGGCGTGGCGTGGGGCTGTCGAGCTTCGAATGGGCAATGCCGCGATGGTTGGGCCGAGCATCCAGATACAACTGCGGAGCATGGCCGGTGAGTGCCACCAGCGACGCGGAGCCGGCGCAGCACCAGCAATGCTGCATCGTCGAGTGAGTGTCCTTCTGCGGCGTGCCCTGTTCGAGCTTGCCCAGGGACACCGCGACCATTTTCGTGCCGCTGGACGAGCAGAAGCTGCCCCACAGCAGTTGCTCGGCTGGCGAATTGGCAGCCGCGCCACCGCTGTTGGAAAGCGGCATGGCAAGCATGTTGAACAGCACTGCGAAGCAGGCGATCCAGGCAAATGCAAGCCGTTGTCGGGACATGGGCGAATCCGCTCGGTTGGGTGATCAAGTGGCGGTATTTAGCCTGATCGGGGTTGAGAAGTAAAAAAGGCGCATGCGGTATAGGGTCGCAGGGTTTGCACTAACAGTAGCAACAGTTTTTGTAAGTGGATGCTTTCGTGGCGAGGGAGCTTGCTCCCGCTGGGGCGCGAAGCGGCCCTGAATATCAAGTTGCGAGGTGTGTCAGGAGAATGGCGGCGATCCTTTTTGGGGCTGCTGCGCAGCCCAGCGGGAGCAAGCTCCCTCGCCACGGGGGATGTTGTTGATCAGTCGATATCCGGTCGTTTCCAATCTGTATCGTGGTCAATCCGAGTTACATCTTTTGCCCGGGCGATATCATTAAGGGCTGCTTGAACCAATACACCGTCACCCGCATCCTCTTCGAGACAAGCGTCTAGATAGGCCTCTATTTCCTCAGGCGTTTTGATGTAGGTAGCAGCATCGAAGCGCGTAGCGGCTTCATCCCGCAGAATTTTGGCGAACTCAGGGTCACGTTTGGTTCGTTCCACAATCGTATGTTTATAGCTTCGTGTAAGGACCATTTCTTTACCCTGAATCTAATGGCGTGCGTAGTTTTTGTGGCGAGGGGATTTATCCCCGCTGGGCTGCGAAGCAGTCCCAAAAGCCGGCACCTCGCAGCATCAGCCTAACCCCGTGCTGTCGTTCAGGGGCTGCTATGCAGCCCAACGGGGATAAATCCCCTCGCCACGGGCGGCGGCTGTACGCAGGTTAATCGACCGGGGAGTCCAGCATTACCGGCGCGCCCGAAGGCGCCCTGCGCACAACCACCATCTAGTGCAGGAGTGGATACCTGACTGGACGAAGCTTGTGAACCTGCTGAAAACCACCGGGCGACGAAACCCGATCACTGAAGGGCGGTGACGGGGATCAAGTTACCGACGGCCTCCAAGGCGCACAAGCCGGCGGATTCTGGCGCAGTTGTAGGCTGCGGCGCAAAACGATGTAGCCTGCTGTCGTAGTTCCTACGGGACAGGGCTGTAGGGATATGTAGGCTTTCAGCGTTGCAGCGAAAAAGACTGTCAGACCAGATGTCGCAAGCCCTGCAATACCTCATCCACGGTCCCAAACTCCCGATCCACCTCCGCCAACACCGGCCGCTGCAAAATCAACACCGGCACCCCCCGCTCCCGCGCCACCTCCAGCTTCGGCTCAGTCGCCGTGCTGCCGCTGTTCTTGCTGACCAACACATCGATCCGCCGACGCTCGAACAGCTCGCGCTCGCCTTCGATGTGGAACGGCCCGCGGGCGCCGATGACTTCGCAGCGTTCATTGCCGGGATAAATGTCCAGGGCGCGCAGGGTCCAGAATTGCTCTGGCGGAATTTCGTGCAGGTGTTGCAGTGGTTCGCGGCCGAGGGTGAACAGCGGGCGGCGGAAGGGTTTCAGGGCTTGGATCAGTTCGGCCCAATCGGCCACTTCGCGCCAGTCATCCCCGGCCTGGGGTTGCCAGGCCGGGCGGCGCAGGGCCCAGCAGGGGATGGCGCAGGCGCGGGCGGCGTGGGCGGCGTTGTGGCTGATTTGTGCGGCGTAGGGGTGGGTGGCGTCCAGCAGCAGGTCGATGCCTTGCTCGCGAATGAATTGCGCCAGGCCTTCGGCGCCGCCGTAGCCGCCGACGCGCACCTGGCAGGTCAGGTCCGTGGGAACGCGACCGATGCCCGCCAGGCTGTAGATGTGTTGGGGGCCGAGGGTGCGGGCGATGGCCAGGGCTTCGGTGACGCCGCCCAGCAGCAGGATGCGTTTCATTGAAAGTCTCCAGCGTGGCCAACGATCCCGCCCTGGCGATCGATGGCGAAGACTTCGACCTGGACCTGGGCCGGCACCACACTGCGAGCGAAGGCCAACGCGTGTTCGCACACCGCGTCGCCGAGGGCGATGCCGGCGGCGCTGGCCATGGCCAGGGCTTGCTGGCTGGTGTTGGCCGCGCGGATGCCTTGCTGCAATGCCTCATCGGCACCGATGGCGGCGGCCCACTCGGCCAGTTGTGGCAGGTCGATGCTCGAGTGACGGCTGTGCAAGTCCATGTGGCCGGCGGCGAGTTTGCTGATTTTGCCAAAGCCGCCGCACAGGCTGAGTTTTTCCACCGGGACCTTGCGTACATGCTTGAGCACGGCACCGACGAAGTCGCCCATTTCGATCAGGGCGATTTCCGGCAGGTTGTAGACCCGACGCATGGTGTCTTCGCTGGCGTTGCCGGTGCAGGCGGCGATGTGCAGATAGCCGTTGGTTTTTGCCACGTCGATACCTTGGTGGATCGAGGCAATGTAGGCCGCGCAGGAGAACGGCCGGACGATGCCGCTGGTGCCGAGGATCGACAGGCCGCCCAGAATACCCAGGCGCGGATTCATGGTTTTCAACGCCAGGGCTTCGCCGCCCTCGACATTGACCGTGACCTCGAAGCCGCCAGCATATCCGCTGTCTTGCGCCAGACGGGCCAGGTGATCGTTGATCATCTTGCGCGGCACCGGGTTGATCGCCGGCTCACCGACCTCCAGCACCAGGCCGGGGCGCGTCACCGTACCGACGCCACGACCAGCGACGAAACGTACACCGGGCTCGGCGATCAAGCGCACCTGGGAAAACAACAGGGCGCCGTGGGTCACGTCCGGGTCGTCGCCCGCGTCTTTGATCGTCCCGGCTTCGGCACCTTGTTCGGTCAGCCGGCAGAACTCCAGGCGCATCTGCACGTGCTTGCCCTTGGGCAGTACGATTTCCACGGCATCGGCTTCGGTGCCGCGCAGTAGCAGTCGAGCGGCCGCCAGGCTCGTGGCCGTGGCGCAACTGCCGGTGGTCAGGCCGCTGCGCAAGGGGGCGGGTTGTTCGGCGGTTTCGTCACGCATCGAGAGGCTTCGTCAGGTCCAGCAAGGTAATCGGCAAGGCCTGGCGCCAGGTGTCGAACTCGCCCAAGGGCTGGGCCTGGGCGATGTGGATGCGGGTCAGTTCACCGCCGTGACGTTCGCGCCAGTGCATCAGGGTCGTTTCGCTTTGCAGAGTCACGGCGTTGGCGACGAGCCGGCCGCCGGGCTTGAGTTGGGCCCAGCAAGCCTCAAGCACACCTTCACGGGTGACACCGCCGCCGATGAACACCGCGTCCGGTCGCTCCAGGCCTTCCAGTGCCTGCGGGGCTTTCCCGCGAACCAGTTGCAGGCCGGGCACGCCGAGGCTGTCGCGGTTACGTTCGATCAAGGCCTGGCGACCTTCGTCGGCTTCGATGGCCAGGGCTCGGCAACTGGGGTGGGTGCGCATCCATTCGATGCCGATGGAGCCGCTGCCGGCGCCGACATCCCAGAGCAGCTCGCCAGGGGTTGGCGCAAGACGGGCGAGGGTGATGGCGCGCACGTCGCGTTTGGTCAACTGGCCGTCATGTTCGAACGCGCTATCCGGCAAACCGGCCAGACGAGACAGGCGTAACGTTGAAGGTTCGGCCCGGCATTCGATAGCGATCAGGTTCAGGTCGGCGACGGTGTCATCGGACCATTGCGCGGCGCAACCGTCGATCCGTCGTTCTGCCGCACCGCCCAAATGTTCCAGCACGGTCATGACGCTCGGGCCAAACCCCCGCTCGCGCAGCAACGTCGCCACGGCGGCAGGGCTGTGACGGTCATTGCTCAGCAGCAACAGCCTGACGCCTGTGGATAAATGAGCGCTGAGTGCCGCCAGGGGACGCGCCACCAGCGACAGCGTGACCACCTCCTGCAACGGCCAGCCCAGGCGCGCCGCCGCCAGTGAACAGGAGGATGGCGCCGGTATCACCAGCATCTGGTCGCCAGGTAGCTGTTTCGCCAGGCTCGCGCCCACGCCATAGAACATCGGATCGCCGCTGGCCAGCACACACACCGACTCGCCCCGTCGCGCCAGCAGCGGCTCCAGGGAAAACGGGCTGGGCCACAATTCCCGTTCACCCCGGATGCACACCGGCAACAGCGCCAATTGCCGGTCGCTGCCGACAATGCGTGACGCCCCCAGCAAGGCATGGCGGGCCGTCCGGCCCAGGCCCTTGAAGCCGTCTTCGCCGATGCCCACTACGGTCAGCCAGGGGCTCATCTGTATTCCTCGAATGGATGTGTTTTATCGACGGGCTGGTGTACCCACGAACCGGGCCGCCATCATACCGCGCCCCTTCAATTTAGGCGTGAACCTGTGGAGCGAACCTGTTCGCGATGGCGCTGGAGCATTTGAAATCACGGGCCCAGGCAGACCGCTACCGAGCTACGTACCTGAGGATATAGGCATACAGATCGTTGTAGACAGAGTCAGGCACGTGTCCAGCGTGGGCTTGGGTCTTGAGCAGCGCCAGGTGGCATTCCTTTACCATTTCTTCGCGATCGCCTATGAGATGGAGGCGGTTGTTGATGATGGTTTCAAAGGCACTGGCATAGACTATCTTTGGTCCAGTGATGACCACGGTCCCGTCCGAGTCTTTGGTATAGGTGCTTTGAACACGCAGGATCCGATCTTTCAATGGACCGAACCCGCGCTCGTACAAGAAAATCTGCGAGCCGCTGATCGCCTTGGCCGCCGCCTCGAAAGCCAGGATGGTCGCCTGAGCGTTACCCAGGCTGGCATTGAGTGCCGATAGCGAGACAAACCTCTCCATTTCCTGTTTTTCCAGGCTTTTGAGTGCGCGTTTGATGCCCGACAGATGAGCAAAGCCTTTCTTGCACGCGATGATATGGGTTTCGAACTGATAGCCGGCTGCCGTCGCCATGGGTGGAAAGGCAGCGAAATCGATGCTGTCGAACGCACATTCCATGATGATGTTGTATTTGCGTTTGAATGCCTGCTCGAAGATTTTCGAACTGACTTCCCGAACAAATGCCTCGGTATGCTCATAGGCGTGCAGGACACCGCGTTTGATCATCTCTGCATATTGAGGGTGTTTTTCCCGGTACTCGGGCAGGTACAGGCGCACGTAGTTGCCGTAGCGTCCGGAGGGCAGGAGTGTGTTTTCCAGCAGATAGGTTTTACCCGAGCCTTGAGATCCCGCGGTGATCAGCATTTTGGGAACGGTCTCGGCCTTGATGCCATTGAATAACGTTGCGGTGATTTCAGTGAAGGCGTTCGTGACCTGCTCTGGGGTGTAAGGGTAAGTCGAGGCTGGTGGCATATCTTGATGTCCTTATCGAAGATGCGGTGGCGTGATTGACTGCTCTTTGAATAAATCGGTATTTCCTGATTTTTTCAAATGAGCCATGATTTCAAGGTATGTAGCTGTTTTTTAAAGTAAAAATTCTTACGAAAAAGAAAGCGAAAACTCACGCGCTTACGCCTGCCACAGTGCCCCTGTGAGCGCACAGTCCTGAATTCGACCGGCGAGCTTTTCATGCCCCCCAACAAAGCAGGCATAATGGCGGTCCTTCGCCGTTGCGGCGTGTCCTACGTACCGGTTACTCCTTGAACGAACGCCCATCAACCAACGTCATACGCCCCTCGGGTTGTCCGGGTTTGTTGCGTGTCGTCCAGGCGTTGGACGGTGGGATCTGCCGGATCAAGCTCGATGGCGGTTCCATCCGGGCGGACCAGGCCGACGCCGTGGCGGCCGCGGCCGAGCGGTTCGCCGCTGGCGTAATCGAGGCGACCAACCGCGGCAACCTGCAAATCCGCGGCATCGATCCTGAGCACGGCGCGCTGATCGAACAATTGCTGGCCGCCGGGCTTGGGCCCCGAACCCCGGCTGGCGATGACGTGCGCAACCTGATGCTCAGCCCCTCGGCCGGGATCGACCGGCAGATGCGCTTCGACACCCGCCCATTGGCCGCGCAGTTCCTTTTCACCCTGCAAACTCATGAGCGTTTCCATCAGCTGTCGGCCAAGTTCGCCGTGCAACTGGACGGTGGGGAAGCGCTGGCGATGCTCGAACATCACCACGACTTGTGGCTCTCGGCCCTTGTCCGTAACGGCGAGCCCTGGCTGGCCTTCGGCTTGGCCGGCACCCCGCTGGATAAACCGGCGGGCAAGGTGCCCCTGACCCAGGGGCATGCCTTGGTGGTGGCGGTGCTGGAACTGTTCCTCGACCTGGCCCGCCCGGACCAGATCCGCATGCGCCACTTGCTGGCTGAAGTCTCTGTGGATGAGTTCATGACCCGGCTGGCCCGTCGTGTGCCCCTCCAAGCGTGCCTGGATTGGCAGCGGGATGCGTCCGTCGACGGACTGCACATCGGCGTTCATCCCCAGCACGACGACCGTGTCTACGTCGGCGCGGCGGCGCCCCTGGGGCGGCTCGATGCGGTCATGCTGCGGGGGGCCGCGCAATTGGCGCGGGAGAAGGGCGACGAAAGCCTTCGTTTCACCCCTTGGCAGAGCCTGCTGCTGCCCAACGTGCGCTGCGAGGACGCCGACGAAGTGCTCGCGCGGCTCGAAGGATTGGGCCTGTTGTGCTCGCTCGATCAGCCCCTGGCACAACTCAACGCCTGCACCGGCTCCAGTGGCTGCGGTAAAGCCCTGGCCGACACCAAGGCCGATGCCCGCCAACTGGCCGAGCTGCTGCAACGCCAGGGCCACGCCCTGAAGGTCCATCTGTCGGGCTGCCCGCGTTCCTGCGCGGCAGCCCATGTCGCGCCTGCCACCTTGCTGGCGGTCGCCCCCGGTCGTTATGACCTGTATTTTCGCGATGTCACGCTGCCGGGTTTCGGCGCGTTGCAGGCACACAATCTAACTATTGAAGCGCTCGGCCACTGGCTCGACGCTCGCTCCCGGAGCCCCCTTGATGCTTGATTACATCCGCGACGGTCAGGAGATCTATCGCAACTCCTTCGCGATCATCCGCGCCGAAGCCAACCTGGCGCGCATTCCGGCCGACCTGGAAAAACTCGCGGTGCGGGTGATCCATGCCTGCGGCATGGTCGAGGCCATCGATGGCTTGCAGTTTTCCGAGGGCGCAGGCACGGCCGGGCGCCAGGCGCTGGCCGCCGGTGCGCCGATCCTGTGCGATGCGCGGATGGTCTCCGAAGGCGTGACCCGGGCTCGCCTGCCAGCCAACAATCCGGTGATCTGCACCTTGCGCGACGAGGCCGTGCCGGCCTTGGCCCTGGAGCTGGGCAACACCCGTTCGGCGGCGGCGCTGGAGTTGTGGCGCCCGCACCTGGAAGGCAGCGTCGTGGTTATCGGCAACGCACCGACCGCGCTGTTCTATCTGCTGGAAATGCTCGATGCCGGCGCACCGAAACCGGCATTGATCCTCGGCTTTCCGGTGGGCTTCGTCGGTGCCGCCGAGTCCAAGGCGATGCTGGCGGCCGACAGCCGTGGTGTGCCGTTCGTGATCATGCAAGGCCGTCTCGGCGGCAGCGCCATGGCCGCCGCGGCCGTCAATGCCCTCGCCACGGAGATTGAATGATGCAGCAGCCTGGACGTCTGATCGGCCTTGGCGTGGGCCCCGGTGACCCGGAACTGATTACGGTCAAGGCCCTGCGCCTGCTGCGCGAATCGCCCGTGGTGGCGTACTTCGTGGCCAAGGGCAAGAAGGGCAACGCCTTCGGCATCATCGAGGCCCATTTGCAGGACGCGCAGACATTGCTGCCATTGGTCTACCCGGTCACCACCGAGGTGCTGCCTGCGCCGCTGTCCTATGAACAGGTGATCGCCGATTTCTACGACACCGCCGCCGAGCAGCTGGCCGTGCACCTGGATGCCGGTCGCGACGTGGCGGTGATCTGTGAGGGCGACCCGTTCTTCTACGGCTCCTACATGTACCTGCATGATCGCCTGGCCGAGCGCTATGAGGCCCAAGTCATTCCCGGCGTCTGCTCGATGCTCGGCGGCGCTTCGGTGCTCGGCGCGCCGCTGGTCTATCGCAACCAGAGCCTGTCGGTGCTCTCCGGTGTCTTGCCCCACGACGATCTCAAGCGCCGCCTGGCCGACGCCGACGCGGCGGTGATCATGAAGTTGGGGCGCAATTTCCCCAAGGTTCGCCAGGTGCTTCAGGAACTGGGCATGGACGGGCGAGCGCTGTACGTCGAGCGAGCGACCATGGCCAACCAGAAAATCGTGCCGTTGGATGAAGTCGAGCCGATGTCTTCGCCGTACTTCTCGTTGATCATCGTGCCGGGCGAACGGTGGCAGGGTTGATGGCCGCCAAGACGCCGGCCATTGTCATCCTCGGCCCCGGCAGCCTGGCAACCGCCCGACGGATTCAGCAGCGTTACCCCGACGCCCTGATCCATGGCCTGGCCGGACGGGTCGAGGGTGATCGGCAATACCTTGAGTTTGGCGCGACGATGCGTGAACTCTACCAACAGGACACACCGATCATTGCCTTGTGCGCGGCGGGTATTGTCATCCGTACCCTGGCGCCGCTATTACTGGAGAAAGGCGCCGAGCCGCCGGTGCTGGCGGTGGCCGAGGACGGCAGTGCCGTGGTGCCGCTGTTGGGCGGCCTGGGCGGGGTCAATGTCATGGCCCGCGAGATTGCGCAGACGCTGCACGTCGCGCCGGCGATCACCACCAGCGGTGAATTGCGGTTTGGTACTTGCCTGCTCAATCCGCCGAGCGGCTACAGCCTTGGCGATCTGGAGCAGGGCAAGCGTTTCGTCTCCGATCTGCTCGCTGGCGAATCGGTACGCATCGAGGGGGCCGCGCCGTGGCTGGACCAGGCGCAGTTGCCCGAGGATGAACAGGCCCGGTTGGCGATCCGCATCGACAGCGCCGCGGGCACGCCTGCGGCGGATGAGCTGCGTATTTATCCGCGCAATGTCGTCGTGGCGATCAGCGCGGGGGCGACGCCGGCCATTGGCGAGACTCTGCGTGAAGCCGGCCTCGCCGTGCAGTCGCTGGCATGCCTGTTGGCGGCGGACAGCGACATGGCCCGGGCAGAGTTGCATGAAGCCGCATCGGCCTTGAACGTGCCGCTGCGTTTCGCGCCGGTCGTTGGTGACGTCGGCCAATGGCTGAACGAAGCCCTCGTCCAACCCAGGTCAATTCGCACGTTGGGCGCGCATGCCGTCGCTGTGACCGAGCAGCCCCTCGACCCTCGACAGGTCGGTCGCCTGCGCGGGCGCCTGGCGGTGATCGGTCTTGGCCCCGGCGCTGCCGAGCTGATGGTGCCGGCGGTACGCGCCGAACTCGACCGCGCCACCGATGTGCTGGGCTACGAAACCTACGTGCGTATGGCCGGGCCGTTCCGGGGCGATCAGGTGCAGCACTGCACCGACAACCGCGAAGAAATGCAGCGCGCCCGCCATGCCTTCGAACTGGCGGCCCAGGGCCGCTCCGTGGTGGTGGTGTCATCCGGTGACCCGGGCGTGTTCGCCATGGCCGCCGCCGTGCTCGAAGCGTTGCACGAATCGACGGATGCCCAATGGCACGCCGTCGACCTGCAAATCCTTCCCGGCGTCTCGGCCTCCCTGGCCACCGCCGCCCAGGCTGGGGCGCCGCTGGGCCATGACTTTTGCGTGATGTCGCTGTCGGACAACCTCAAGCCCTGGTCGATCATCGAGAAACGCCTGGACCTGGCCGCCGAGGCGGATCTGGCCCTGGCGTTCTACAACCCGATCTCGCGCTCTCGACCCTGGCAATTAGGGCGGGCGCTGGAAATCGTCGCGCACCATCGTACCGCGCAGACGCCGGTGGTGTTGGGACGCGACATCGGACGCCCGGGCCAGACACTGCGCGTCACGACGCTGGGGCAGTTGACCCCGGATCAGGTGGACATGCGCACCATGGTGCTGATCGGTTCTTCCACGACCTGTGTCTTCCCTCGTGCCGAAGGCGGCGACTGGGTGTACACACCGCGCTGGTACGGCAGTAAACCGCTCTGATGAACTCCGGTGGCCTGCCTGGGCCACCGCTTCCTGATTCCCTCCCTGACTGCATCCGGGTATCGGTCTGCGTGCCTGTATCCGTTTTTTTCGGAATGTAATAAACCCTGACGTTAGTTGGCTGATTTATTGGCTGCAGGTCGAACGTTCTAATGTTTCGAATGCCAAGTTGTGAGGAAATAAGATGAAAGTTCGTCATTGGACATTTATTGAATTCCTTAGTGGTTGAGCGCGGTCTTGATGAGGGTTATGTTCGTTTGACTTTGTGGGCCGTCACGGCCCTGGATAAGGTCAGTTAATTAATCAGACCACTGATTCATGGGTTGTCAGCGCATGGATGCGTGTCGTTCAACTTGTTGTTGTTCAGGCGCCTGAGGGCTGTCCTGGCTATTTACATACAATAAATGGAAGTGTTGTTCATGAGTGAATCTGGAATTTCATCGACGGGCAGCTACGTCGATTTTGTGGGGTTGTTGAGGCTCAAGGATCTTGAGCAGGCATTAATAACCCACAAGGGCACCGATGAATATGAAGCGGTGTTGCGCTATTACTTCGGTTGTATCGCCTTGCTCGATTCTCCACAAATGTTAGAGCCGTTAGGTTTGCTCAAGCAGGCCGTGGGGGCCTTGCGGGGAAACCGCAGGCGGCGTCGTACGCCTGAGTTGCCGGAGGGTGCCGAGGCTACGGATCTGGCGCACGCCTACAACAAGATAGAGGGGTTCGAAACGCGCCTGCGCAATAGCGTCGAACAATTGAAAGTGCCCGCCACCGAGGTGCCCAAAAAACTGCATTTGGTCTGGCTGGGTGGCGGCGTCGGAGCGATCCAGCGTGACTACATCAATGTCTGGAAACAGGTGCTGGGCCCGGAGGGCTATCGCATCAGTCTCTGGTATGACAGCGATGCACTGCTGGCCTATGAAACCAACCGGATCATTGTCGAAGCGGCCAAGGCTGACGCCATGCTCAATGGCGCAGAAAACAGTGTCGATGCCTTGGCGTTGGGCGACCGTTATGAAGAACGCGCGATCGTCCTGAAGCAGCAGATGTACGCCCATATCACCGAGGCGGTGAACAACGGCGGCAGCGCCGATGACGCGAGAATCGATCTGCTGGTTCGGGCGTACGGCCAGGACAAGGCACGACTGGTGGCCCTGAGGCGCGATAACCGGCTCAGCCTCGAAGCGTTGGCCGAGGGCAGCCTGGCACTGCGCGATCTGGCCAGCGGTGAATTGCCACTGCATCTGCAGGATGCCTACGAACGCGAGATCAGTCTGCGTGGCATGCTTGCCGGGGGCTCCGATATCGTGCGTTTCGAAGCCTTGTTCGCCGAGGGTGGCAGCTACGCTGATGTCGATGGCCTGCCGCCCTTGGCGGAAAAGCTGGGTGAGGTGGACATCCGGGCGTTCCAGACGGATGCGCGGCTGGGCGTGCTGCAGCTGCTGCTGGATCGAAACCCCGAATGGATGCCCGGCCGCCAGGCCCAGCGCAATAAATACACGGACTACGCCAACGAGATTCCAGCCGAGCATCGCGAGGCGCTAGAGCGTTTCGCTAAAAGCGGACCGGCGTTGAACCGCGTCTTTCGCCCCCCGGCGGAGCGCATGGCCCGACCGGACGAATTGCGTGCTGTCGTCGAACAGCACGTGGTGGGCAATGCCTTCCTGATGGCCCACCCCGGGGCGGCGATGCTCAAGAGCGTCATCGAGCGTTTACGGCTCAATTATGAAATCGTCGATGCCACCGCGCGCCTGGCCGATGAGCAAAACGTCAGCCTGGTCGATGTCGAGGCCATGAGTGATCTGGCGCGCCAGGCCGCGACGCAGGTATTCGGTGCATTGCATGAGCTGCCACCGGACATTGAACTGGCCGCGGCTTTTCTGGTGGAGGCGGCCGCCGCCTACTACAGCGATGGCATCCGCCCCCAGAGCGAAGGCACGATCTATCTCACCGGTCCCGCCGCCATGCGCCAGGGGATGGCGGACTACCAACGCACCCACTTCACCCCTCAAACCGCCGAACAGTGGCAGGCGGAGGTGGCGATCACGGCCGTCGCCACGGTCAACCGGGCGACGGAGGAGGAGCTGGATCACTCCTGGAAAGAGAACACGCGTGACACCGCGCAATGGGTGATCGACGAAAAAAAACGCTGGCAGGAGGGGCAGTTCAAGGCCCGTTATGCGGGTGATATGGCAGAGCTGCTCAAATACCGCGCCCTCCAGTTCGATGAAGGCTGGCCGCTGATCGAGGGGCGGCATGTACTGTCTACCGAGCTGTTGCAGCATCTGGCCGATGAGCTGGGTGAGCCGTTCATGCAGATGATGAGCCAGCGCCATAACGGTGAGGTGATCTTCGATAAACCCATCCCGCTGAGTTTTGATGAACGTCAGTCGATCCGCGATCAAAGCGCCTATGTGTTGCCGCCCGCGTCGGTGAGCGATTCGCAGACGCGAGAGCTGTCAATCGCTGAACTGCTGGAGCGCCTGGCCAGCGACCGTTTCGAAGTCGCTCGGCTGAGCCCCTTGCAGCGTCTGCTGCTGGGAGGCCTGAGTGGCGCGAAGGCGTTGGATAACCGCAGCTTCGACGCGGCTCGGCCGTCATTGGACAACCTGGCCAACAACCTCGCCACGCACGGAACCGCTGGCCGTTATGCGGCGATCGAACAAGCGTTGTTCCAGCGTCAGGCGCCGGCCTTCCTGGCCGGGCTCACCAGCGCCACCGATGCGTTACCGAGGCATGGCGAAACCGCCCTGGGCTTGAAGAAAGCCGCGTTGGAGCAGCCGTTGACGTTGCGCCAATGGGGCCAGCACGTGGCCCGGATTCGTCAGGTGGCGCAGCTTGAGTACCGCGTCCGGATCATCGAACGCCTTGGTACTGTCCTGAACGGTTTCGAGGCCGCCACGAACAAGCTTGTACCGCAGGATCTGCTGCTCCAGGGGGAGGGTGACAGGGTCGGCGGACGTTGCTATCCCCTGGCACTCGCCATGGCGGCGGCCGTGTCGCAAGGCAAGGCCGCGGTCAACACTCTGCGCGAGCGTTTCTATCTCGCGGTGCTTGAGCCGGGGGCAAGCGATTCAGTGGCCTTCCTCAACAGCGTGGAGGCGTTGCGCGATGTGCAGCTCGGCGATGTGGGCAGTGCGCTGGCGCGCTCGGACCTGAGTGAGGTCGTGGATATCCTGCAAGCCAGGACAACCACCAGCACGCTGATGCTCAACTCCGATAACCACGCCATGCTGGTGGCCAAGACCGTGGAGGGTGAGCGCAGCACCTATCACTTCTACGATCCGAATTTTGGTGTGTTTGAGTTCGAGCATTCGACCCTGTTCAGGCAGGCGCTGGAGCGGTTTTTTCTCCAACAGGACATGGCCAGCCATTACGCGGCCTATGGCGATGCGGCCCGACCGACTTTCGACCTGGTCGAGCTGGAAGGTGCACGGGTGTCGAGGCAGGTATTGCCAGGCGCCATTGAGGTTTCGAAACTGCTGCAACCCGGCGCCTTGCCTGGGCAGTCGCAACGCCCTGTGAGGCAGCGGTTGGCCAGCGCCCGTGGACATTCGCTGCAAAACAATCCTCGACTGGGCAGCTGTCTGCTGGCGCTGGATGGCCATTGGTGGAGCCAGCAGATCGAGCAAGCGACGAGCCGCCTCCAGCAGGAAAACCAGCTGGCGGCGCACCTTGTGCCGTTGTTCGATACGCTGGAGGTCTCGCCGGACGGGGCGTACCGGGTGAGCCTGATCGATCCGGCCAATCCTGAGCAACTGGTACGGGTGGTCACGGATGACCATCGGCTCCTGCGGATAAAAAGCTACCTCTCGGAACAGTTTTCAGCCTTGGCCAACAAACCCTTCGTGCCGAGCGACCCCACCGAGGTGGGGAGCGTCCACACGCTGAACGCCGGTTTCGCCATACAAGCGCTGATGAGCGCGTTGTGCGGCCAGGAAGGATCGGGTCGGCCCCTGACCCTGGCGGTGCGCTTGCACGCCTATGTCAACTACGCGCAGTTGGTGCATGGCGTCGTGGCGGATATCGCCGGCCTGGTCGGCCTGGTTCGGCAGGCACTGGCCGAAGAGAAACTGATTGCCCGTACCGTCGCGCCAGTGGTCAAGGCAGCGGTGGGTTCCAGCGTGAGCGAAGCGACCGGGGGCTTATTGCAGTTGGCCAATGTCGGGTTCGATATCTACCAATTGTCGACGGCACACAACGAGGTCGAGCGAGCTCAGTTCGGTACCCAGCTGGCTTTCGACTCCGCCAGCCTGGTGTTGTCGGTGAGCGCCTATGCGGTTGGCGCCACGACAGCCGGCGCAATGCTGGGCGGCGCCGCGGTGATGCTCGGTGGGTTGGCGGTGGGGGTCGCGGCATTGGCCCGGGGCTTTGCCACCATTGCCGAGGAGGCCAAAGAGGTCGGGTTGTTATTCGATGAAATCGCCAAGGTTCATCGGCAGGCGTACCACTTTGATGCCAGGCAGGGTGCATGGCTACCGCGCTCCTCGTTGATCGTCCAGGCGCTGGATCTGACTCGTGGCGCATTGATGCTGGACAGCCCCAAGCTCTATCCGCAACGCGATCACTTTGGGGTGCCGACGATAGAACTCGATTACGATCGGGCCATTAACATCCGTCGAGATCTAGGTCTGCCGGGTCAGGTTGCATTCAAGCCACCTGCCGGCCAAGTCATCGTACTGCCCTGCACACCGCAAACCTGTTACCGCTATGAGTACATTGCCCTGCCATTCGCGACATCGCGTCATGACACCGGGTTCGACACGGCACGGCGCCTGGAAAAAAGAAAAGCGGACGGCAGCTGGCAATTTCAGTTTTCCTTTTATTCGTTTCCCAGTGAATACATCGTCCGTCGCATGGTTCCCGATTATCGGCCAACGGTGATCGACGTGTTGCTCGACAGTGCTGACCGTTCACTGGTGGTGCCTCTCATTCCCCCGATTTGGCACAACATGATCGCTTATAAAATCCAGGGGGCCGGCAAGCGATGCGCATTGGTCGTTCATCCCGGCGTGAAGCTGAGCCTGGAGTCGACGAGCCTGCAGGTGTCCACTTGGTTTATGGACGCCTCTTGGGCATCGGAGAAAGAGATCAGGATTGAGCGTCACGATCAGTTCTTTATCGACGACGTTCAGGTAACGATCGTTGGAGGGTGGCGTCACGAAATTTTACTCCGGCTTGCCGATAATCAAGTATTCAAGGTTGATGTGGCCAACCGCACGCTCGTGCTTTTGGAACTGGACGCACCGCCCGACATGGATCAGCAAACGCTGCAGGATCATTTCAAGGCCCTGGCTCGAGACCACCGTCTAGCGATGGCGTACACACCGATTCACCACCACCTCATTCCGTTTGAGGACCCGGACGAGCCTCGCTACGTCACGGCCTGGTATGACGCGAAGGAGGACCGCTTTCTTTACATTCGCGACGATCTGCTGGGTGTCGAGGACGCGGTGCTGAGGGCAGTGGTCGGCGACTCCTGCTATTTCTACGACCCGCAGAACGTGATCATCTGGCAAGTCGATGCAGTCACTGGGTTGGTGAGCCATCGTTACTGGTTGCGCAGTACGAGCAACCTGGCAAGCACCATCAAGAGCGTCGAGGCGGACGCGCAGGGGGTGATTCATGTCGTCCAGCAAAACACCCGCGCGGACCAGAGTGTCGATGTGCTTGTGTATCTGATCCATGACGGGCAACTGCTGCTCAGTTCGATCACACGAGAGCTGGATCTGGCGATGGAACTGGTCTTGAGTGCCAGCGAGACGCTGGCCGACTGGTCGCAGGTACTGGGTGACAGCCCGCCCTTCACACCGAGTACCCATCCTGAGGACTCGTTCGTCACCGTCAATTGGCAACCGGCCCCCTTCGTTTCGATCTGCTGGAAGTCCGATGCGCAGTGGCGGGACATGGCCTGGGTTCGCCGCAGTGACCGCTTGATCATTCGTCCTTCGCCACGACGAGACCAGCCGCGTGGATGGCCCGACTCGATCAAGAACATGACCGACCTGACGTTGCTCGCACCGCCGGACGACAGCGATGTGTTTGTCATCTATGACCGGCTCAAACAGGAACTGTGCGGCAGGCGGCGTACGCTGGTAGAGGGCCGGGGACATTGGGCCAACCGGTGGGCGCGTGCCCCCGGCCTGGAGGATGTCATCGCCGTTGACGGTGGCTACGTGGCGCTGACCTCGGGTGGCGTGTTCTACAACCTGAGTGGCCGAGGCGACCTGGCACTGGGCGGCGTCAGGGAGCGGTGGTTCAAGGACCGGGCACAATGGTGGACGGCCCTGGATGCGCTGGTCCTGCAGCACAGGAACAAAACGCTTGCCCTGATCGGTTTGACCAACTTCAGTGGTGACGAGCGGTTGTGCGCCTGGTACGTCGGCAACCGGTTGCTGCTGGCTGACCTGGGCAGCACCAAGGAGCTGCGGTTGCTGGGCGCAACCCCGGACGGCGAGGCCGCCTGGGTGCTCGACGTGGCGAGCGGCGAGCTCTATCGCCAGGCCTTTATCGATCCGCAGGAGCTGGACGCTGCCTTTGGCCAGGGTTCGCAATTGTTGGAGGCTGATGTGCTGCCCCACCCCCAGCGTGAGTGGTCGCCCTGGCAGTTTGTCGAGTTGGCGGTCGATGGCGTGGGCCTGCGCGGCGTGACATTCGAAGGCGTGGAGCTCCTGCTGCGTGACCAGGCGCCGGCGCTGGTGACCGGTGTCACTCAGAAATGGGTCGTCACTCAAGGGGGGCGGGAGGTCGAGGGGCTCAGGCAATTGACCGCCCGTGCGTTCTCCAGCCCACTGCTGTCGGTGGGCGATCCCGATGACCTGAAGTGGTATGTCACCGGGACTGAACGTGTCATCCGGGTTCCCAAGGCCGCCATCCCTGAATCTTTCGAGGTACTGGGGACCCAGCGGCAGACCAACGTCCTGTTGCGCGAAAGCAGGAACGGAACGCTGTTGTCCTTGCCTGGCATGGGCCATGGTGGGCCGCTCAGTTATGTCCAACGTGAAGGCGAGGTGATGGTCGTCGAGGGGCACGAAGCGAAGATCGATGATCTGCTGCCGTTGATGCCGGATGACGTCAAGATCCTGATCCTGCGCATGGGGCAGGGCGCGGTGAGTTACCGGTTGTCAAAAGCAGCCTGGTTGAGAGTCAAGTCGGTGGTCCTCGACTGCCGACATCCCCTGGGCAACGCGGTGACCATCCCCGGCAAGTTGATCTGGGAGCTGGATGAGCCGGATCAGTTATGGCTGAGCAAGGTTCATGAGCACCTGGTGATCATTGATCCGAACAGCGGGCACAGTGTGATTTTTCGTGAGGTGTATGCGGCCGATGTCAATTTACGTGGAGACGTGTTGCTCAGTTTCGGTGGGCATCGACACTATGCCGTTTCCACACTGGTGCAGCGCTTGGACGCCTTGCAGGACGCCCAGAACGGCATCACCCTGGGAGCGTTGTCGAATGAATCGTCTACGGAGGAGAGCAATACGGTGGGCTGAGCCAAGACCGTCGGCCACGGTTAGGCTTTAAGTAAAAAAGGGTTGCCGGTGTTATCACCGGCAACCCTTTTTTTATTGAATCGTCATCCCGCAAAAAATGTTGCGCCGCCACGCCAGGTTTTGAAGTATCAATACTTCACGAGGCGCGCCTTCCTCAAGGGAAAACGTCTCATCAAGTGCTCATTCAATACTTTATTGATAAGTGCCCTTCTGCTGTCGAGTTCGCGCCTGTCCAGTTTCAGGAACGCTCTGCGTTGGACAATCCTGGCTGAACGCCTTTCCCAGTTCCAGAACAGAAAGCTGCGCCGCTTTATATCGACACTCAGTTCGAGTTTAAACAGGGCGATATGAAGGTTGCCTTGTGAGTCGTAGCGGGCCGGGACAATTTGAAAGGTCTCGCCTTCCTGGGTTTCGTTGTCGAAGGAGAGGATGGCCGGGTGATCGGCTTTCAGCGTGTCGAGGGTATCGATCATCGCGTTGGCTTGCCGCGTATCCTTCATGGTGTGGGCGCTCTCCACCAGGAAATCCGCCACGGAGCCCGTAAGGAGATGTTGTGTGCGTGTATGGATGGAGTCGTCATACAGCGACCAACCGAGGAAGCTCAAGGTGCGGGCATACTCTTCGAACCAGCCTTTGGGATTTGCATAACGGTGATGGCCGAGATCGGCGGATCGGGTGGCGATGTTGTTGCAGTCGGCGATGTCGTCGTGGTCTTGCAGGGAGGGTGCGCCGATATATGAAAAGAGGTTGGGGCCGGTGACCAGTCCGGTTAATGGTTCATTGTTCACGAGTGCTCTCCGTTAAAGTAAGTGAGGGTGTTTGGTTTTTTGGAAGTGCAATGATGAACGTTGGTTTTAAGTGAGTGGGTGGTTAATGTAAATCTGAATATTTGAAGGTGGGATGGAGTTACATATGCTGCAACCAGTCGGTGTTGTTATTTTTGAAGAGAATAATCTAGATTGAAGTGGCCCTGCAGGAGCGGGCTTATATATAACCAAGGAGGTTTTTATGGAGCAGTTCGAAAGTGTAATAAGCGTGGCGCAGAGTGTCGAGTTGATCCAGGCACGTATCAACAAGCGTAAGGCTCTGGCCGTGACGGGCCGGCGTGTACGCCGATCTCTGGTACAGCAGGACAGCCCGACCAAGGACATGGATGCGCTCATGTTGGGTGATGCGCTTGTCGGTTATGGCAACAACATGTCGCTCAACAATATGGCGATCATGGAGAACCTGATGACCATGGCGATGATGGAGGCCAACTTTGAAGTTCCTGGCGGCAAAAATACGCGGGCGTGGTACGACGCGTTTATCCAATGCCTGCAAGACCTCGGGTGTTTCGTTGCCGATGACGGTTACACCCGTTACTCCGAGAGTTCCCGGCGGGTGGACATGGACTTCGTGATCAGCGATATCGTCAAGGGGATCATCGATGGCGTGAAGGCCAGCGTTCCGGCGGCGACGGTGCTGGGTACCGTGGTGAGCACCACGATTGACGGTTTGAAGCGGGATGAGGAGACCATGCGTCTGTTCAACAGCCAGGTCAAGGTGGCCGAAGGCGCGCGTTTGTCGGTCATTCCGTGCGAGCAGTTGGCCAACGGAATCCTGATCGCCTCGTCCACCTCGATCAAACAGTCCGGTACTTCGAGTAATGGCGGTGTGCTTTTCGTGAACTGGCAATCTTCGGCGCGGGAAATCTTCCGCGGTAAATCGTTCGTGACCTTCAACCCTGCTCGTTATGAAGAGTTCAGGCAGGATATCGAAGAGTATCTGGGCGTACATCGCAGGGAAGTACTGAGCAGGAGGTTCAGTCGTCGCAAGCCCAAGGTGCGCTTCATGATACCTACGGTACCAGGTAGCCTCTAACCCCGGTAAAGATGATCTGCGCCGCCAGCGCACAGACAAACAAACCCATCAGCCGGCTGACGATCTGCAAGCCCTGGTCACCCAGGATCCGCTCGATGCGGCTGGACAGGTAGAGCACCACGCCGACGGTGAAACTGGCCAGGGCGATGCTGATGATGGCCATGAGTTTGTCGTCCCAGTGCGGCTGGCTCACGCCCATCACCAGCAGGGCACCGATGGTGCCGGGGCCGACGGTCAACGGTATGGTCAGTGGGACGATGGTCACGTCCTGCTGCACGTTGTCGGTCTGTACGGCCGACTTGCCCTGGGCCATGCCCAGGGCCGAAATGAACAGCACACTGCCGGCGCCGATACGGAAGGCGTCCACGGTGATGCCGAACACGCTGAAAATCACCCGCCCGAACAAATACAGCAACACACTGGAGACCAGCGTCGCGGTCGCGACCTTCCAGGCCAGGCGGCGTTGTTCCTTGCGCGAATAGCCGCGAGTCAGTCCGATAAAACA
Organism: Pseudomonas sp. NFACC16-2; assembly: GCF_900119205.1. Classification (NCBI taxonomy): domain Bacteria; kingdom Pseudomonadati; phylum Pseudomonadota; class Gammaproteobacteria; order Pseudomonadales; family Pseudomonadaceae; genus Pseudomonas; species Pseudomonas sp. NFACC16-2. Next base: position 226,471 of record NZ_FPIX01000002.1, read on the forward strand.
CGACAGCACGAAGAACGGGCTATAGAGCACCAGCATCTTCAGGTAAACGCTGAACAGCACATGGAGCATGGTTGAGGCTCGCGACGAATGAATTTGACGTGGAGTCTATCAGGCGTCGGGATGTCTGTCGGCTCGTGGCAAGGGCGAGATGCAAGTCCAGGAAAATGCCACTTCATTACAGGTGATTGTACGCCGTTGAATTTGATTATTTACGGTTACAGTTGCGCGCTTGTTGTGATGAGGTGGGTTGCGTAAGTTCAACTCTCGGATCCAAGGATGATCTTGATTAAATAAGGAAATAGTATGAACGTTAAATATGATTCTGTTGTAACCCTGGCTGATCGTCTGGAGCGCTTGAGCGCTTATGATGTTGAGCCGGAGGCGTTTGAGTTGTCGACGCGTGCTTTTATTGTGCGTCCTGGCGAGACGGCTGACTATCCGGAAAAACCGGATCGCGCTTCGATTGTGGGTGACGGTATCCTGGCTTTTGTTTCGGGAATGTCCGAACAAAACCAGGCGGATATCCAGCACTCTTATCTGTTTGCTTCGTTAGTGGCTAATAGGCGCTACCCACGTGATGAGCAGGGTAAGGAGTGGTATCAACTTTTCCTGCAAGTGATGCAGGATTGCGGCTGGACGGTCCTGCAGAAGTACTATGACGCGGTTGCCGCCTCGGGCAAGAGCTTCAAGATGGACCAACTGGTGCTGAAGATCCTGGGGTCGGCGGTGACGGCCGCCGCGGTGCCCGGGCCGGCGTCACTGCTGATGCTCAAGGTCGCCAGCGATGCCATCGCGGCCTTGCAAACCCGTGACAGGCCGCTCCGGGTGTTTGACCAGAACATCCAGGAGTCTGGTGCGGGAGGGTTTGGCGTCGCCGCCTGCCATGAGACGCCGCATGGCGAAGTCATCATGGCACTGGGAGCCGTGCGTTTCATCAAGCGCACGAACCAGACCCAGGTCTTGTTCGTTAATTGGGACAGCAGTTCGGTTGACTTGTATCGCGGTGAAAGCCACATGACCATGGTGCCGTCCGTTATTAACCGTACACGTGCGACCATTATCGAAAGACTCGGCGATCGCGCACAGAAGAAAATCGAAGCATACGAACTCTGATCTTGTGTATCCACCTGGCGACTACGCCGTAGTCGCCAATCATAAAAATAACCAGGTGATTGCAATGAATGATGGTTATTCGGTTTTTATTAATGCCGGCGCTGTCGTGATAGTGTCTCCGGATATGGCCGGGCAGGAAAAAAGCGATGTGTTGGATTCGGTATTGTTCGCGCAGTTGGTCGCCAACAAGAAGTATCCGGCTTATACCCAGGCACAAATATGGTATGACGAGTACCGTGACGTCTTGAAGAACGGTTGGTTGCAAAAGACTGCAACATGGGACAACTTCACCCTCGATGAGCAATCCAACTTCAATGCGGCGCACTGGCTAGGGCGTCGACTGGGGGAGTATGTCGATCCTACAGTGGCCGATGAAGTCACTCGCCTGTTGAACCGTGTCGCGCAGTTGCCCGGTACCCTGCCGGCCATCGGGCAACTGCGCGAGCAGACCTGCAAGCGCAAGGAGCCCGTGCCACCGTCAGAGACCGATGAAGCCGTTGGCAGGGTCTGCCTGCAAGTGATTCTGGCCCGGCGAACCCCCTTGCTGAGCAGCGTTTCCCTGAGCTATGAGACCACGCAACGAGCTATCTCCAACCCCCTCGGTCAGTGCCTGTCCGTCGCCAATGTGGTCGGTAATCTTCAGTCCAGATGTTTTCAGGCCAACTTATCGAAAGAGCTTTACGCTCCCCTGCGCGGTGCGATCGTACGGAAGCTGGGCGATAAGCCAACGAAGCATGTCTTTGATATTTCCGACGACGTTGAACGGGGGGGCGCGCGATGAATAGCGAACGCCTACAGGCCGGCGAGCGCCTGTTTCACAGCAGCGATCCCGCGCCGGCTGCTGTCGTGGGGGCAAGCCTCGTGTCGTTCGGCCAGGGGCTGTCTCCCCAGGATCGCGAAGACATCTGTCTGAGCAACCTGTATGCCCAGTTGGCAACGCGGTCGGCTTATCAGGACGGTTTGGTGGGCAGTTGGTTCAGCTACTACAGGAACACGCTCAGGTACCTGGGGTGGGATTCGGCGCGTCCCCTCAGGCCTGGACAGACGGGCGAGGGGTCAATGGCCGAGAGTGTTGCCCGGCAAATCTCCCAGTCATTCGATGAACGCTTTGCGCGCTCGGCGACTGATTCGATTGGCGCCCTGAAGCGCCACCCCAATGCCCTTGAGGCATTCGAACGGGCAAGCCTGCAGCATGATTCGGCGTTCTTCCAGGTGGTTCCCTGCCTGCCGAAATCGCCTGGGCGAATAGAGGTCGCGCTTTACCACAAGCAATTCAGCATTCGTAAAACGCTCTCGACCTTCCTTTTTTGGCCGATAGAGGAGGTTGTGCAAACCAGCCATGAAGAAATGGCGGTCGTGACGTTCAACACGCTGCATTACTCAATGTTCCGGGAAAAAGTCCTGCGCGCCGTTATCGCCGAGACGACCCGTAATATTCATGCGTTGAAATGTTGAACAGGGCTCCGGGCGTCAGCGGACGCCCTCGGACGAATGCGCGACGGTCTGGTTCTGCTGGTCACGCTGGGCCACCCAATGCTCGATCAGCTCGCGTAGCTGCGACAGCTCCACCGGCTTGGCCATGTGCCCGTCCATCCCGGCCTGGCGGGCGCGTTCCTTGTGCTCGGCCAGGATGTGGGCGGTGAGCGCCACCACGGGAGTGCGGGTCCGCTGGTTGCCCATTTCCCAGGCGCGCAATTGCTGGGTGGCGGAAAACCCGTCGAGGATCGGCATTTCGCAGTCCATCAGGACCAGGTCGTAACGCTGCTCCTTCATGGCCTTGAGGGCTTCTTCGCCGTTGCTGGCGGTGTCGGGTTGCAGGTTGAGCTTGCCGAGCATGCCGCGGATGACCTTGGTGGAGATGCTGTTGTCCTCGGCCACCAGGATGCGGAAATCGCTCGGCACCTTCACCGGGAGGGGAGGGCCGGCGTTCACCTGTACATTCGTCGCCTGGCCCCGGTTGCGCTGGTTCAGCTCGTCCGCCAGGGTGGTCTTGAGGGTATAGCCGGCCACCGGTTTGGCGAGGATGCGCTTGACCCCGCTGTTGCGTGCCACGATCTTGCTCGGCGCATTGCTGATACCGGTGAGCATGATCAACAGGATGTCGTGGTTCAGGCTCGGGTCTTCCTTGATCTTGGCCGCCAGTTGCATGCCGGTCATGCCTGGCATGTTCTGGTCCAGCAACACCACGTCGAAATAATCGCGCAGGTGCGCCTTGGTGCGCAGCAGCGCCAGGGCTTCCTTGCCCGACGGCACGGCACTGACGTTCAGGCCCCAGGCGCTGCACTGTTGCACCAGTACTTTGCGGCAGGTGTCGTTGTCGTCGACGATCAATACCCGCGCCCCTTGCAGCGGGCCATCGAGATCGGCAGTCGGATGTTCGAGGCGATCCGGGTCCAGCGGCAAGGTCAGCCACAAGGTACTGCCCTGGTTGCTGCCGCTTTTGATACCGAATTCCCCGTGCATCAGGATGATCAACTGACGGGCGATGACCAGGCCCAGGTTGCCCCCCAGGCGCGTGGCCGACAGGAAATTCTTGCTGTGCAGCTCGGCGTGCATCAGCGTGTCGCGCTCTTCGGCGTCCATCGGCGTCCCGCTGTCCTGCACGGCGATGCGCAGGCGCGGCTGATTGCTGCGCTCGTCGAGGGCGACGACGATCAGCACTTCGCCCTCGTCGGTTTTCTTCAGGGCGTTTTCCAACAGGCTCAGCAGCGCCTGGCGCAGTCGCGTCGGGTCACCGCTGATCACTCGCGGCACCTGGGGCTGGATGAAACTGATCAGCTCGACATTCTGCTGTTCGGCCTTGGCGCGGAAGATACTCAGGCAATCCTCGATCAGCGCATTGAGGTCGAACTGCACGTCGTCCAGTTCGATCTGCCCGGATTCGAGCCGGGAGATGTCGAGGATCTCGTTGATCAGGGTCAGCAGCTCATTGCCGGCGCTGTGGATCGTCTGCACGTAGTCGCGTTGCTTGACCGACAACGGCGTGCCCAGCAGCAGTTCGGTCATGCCCAGCACGCCGTTCATCGGGGTACGGATCTCATGGCTGATCTTGGCCAGGAACTCGGCCTTGGCATTGATCTCGGCATTGCTCGCCGCCAGGTCGCGGCTGATGCTGAACCGGCTTTCGTTGATCGAGCGCTGGCGCTCGCCCAGGGCGACACTCATCAACAGGCCGCTGATGCAGATGAAGATCAGCAGGGTGATGATCAAGCCCTGGGGAGGAACCTCCGTGAGCCCTTGCAGTGCCGGAAGGATGATCAGCGTGCCCAGGTTGAAGACCACCATGGCCGCGACGAACAGCCGGGCTGGGCGGTAGCCCTTTTGCCAGTGCCAGGCGCTGACGAGCAGCATGCTCAGGCCGGCCAGGGCCACGATGGCGTAGGTCATGATATTGAGCGGCAGCGTGTTGACGAACAACAGCAACAGGCTGCACAGCATGACGAGCACGATGTCCCCCAGCAGCAGCCGATTCAACGGGTGCGGCCCCAGGGGCGCGAAGAAACGGTAGGCGAACATCAGGCCGCAGGGCGCCGTCAGCAACAAGGCCAGGTAGGCTCCGGGCGTCTGGACGGCTGGCCAGTCGGGCAGCCAGGCTCCGGCCAGATTCAGCAACAGCGCCAGGCTGAGCATCAGCAGTCCTTCACAGGCTGCCAGCCACAGGCAACTGCGTGAACGGGTGTAGGCGTAGCGGGTAAGGTTGTGCAGCACCAGCATGGCGATGCAGCCGAACAGCAACCCATAGATCAGTGTCTGGTTCTGATCGGCCGCGGCCACGACTGCCGATTGCAAGGTGATGTAGGGGCGCAGCTCATGGCGCGAGGACAATCGCAGGTAGACGTCCAGCGATTTGTCGCTGCGTGGCAGGGGCAGCATCAAATCGTTGCTGGGGACCGCAGGTTCGGTGTGCGGCGTGGCATTGCCGCTGACTTGCTGGTCTACCAGGGTATCGCCGTCCAGCACGTAGAGGTTCAGGCGCGACAGGTCGGGCGCGAAGATGCGCAGGATCTGTTCATGCCGGTCGGGGGCCAGGCGGAAACGCAACCACAATGCCCCGCCGGGCTCGGCGGCCTGGAGACGGTCCAGGTCGATGGGGCTGAATTGATTGGTGTAGCGGGCAGAACGGATGTCGCTCAGCGTCAGGTCGCCCTGTTCGTCGAGCAATACGGCCCAGCCACTGCCTGGCGCGGCCTGGGCCGGGAGCATGCAGAGCAACGTCAGCAAGGTGACGGTAAGGCCTATGGCAATCCTGAGCCAGCGCACGGCGAAATCCCTTCGTAGGTTGATGCCAGATTATAACTATGCGCGGCGCCGGAACAGTCAGGCAAGGGCCACAGACCCTTGCCTGGCTGAATGGCTGGGTTATTCCAGATTTTCGCCACGCTCGCGGGCAATGGCGCGGTAGCCAATGTCCTTGCGGTAGAAGCAACCTTCCCAGTCGATCTCGGCGGCAAGCTTGTAGGCCTGCTGCTGAGCGTCGTCGACACTGGCGCCCATGGCGGTGGCGCAAAGCACACGACCGCCGGCGGTGACCACTTGCCCATCCTTCAATGCAGTACCTGCATGGAAGACTTTGCCTTCCAGCCGGGCTGCGGCGTCCAGGCCCCGGATTGCGCTACCTTTGGCGTAGTCGCCCGGGTAACCGCCGGCCGCCAATACGACACCGACGCTTGGGCGCGGATCCCATTGGGCTTCGACCTTGTCCAGGGCCTGGGCCAGTGCGGCCTCGACCAGCAGGACCAGGCTCGATTGCAGGCGCAGCATCACCGGTTGGGTCTCAGGATCGCCGAAACGGCAGTTGAATTCGATGACTTTTGGGTTACCAGCCTTGTCGATCATCAGGCCGGCATAGAGGAAACCGGTGTAGACGTTGCCTTCCTCGGCCATGCCGCGCACGGTCGGCCAGATCACCAGGTCCATGACGCGCTGGTGTACTTGGGCGGTCACCACCGGGGCCGGGGAGTAGGCACCCATGCCGCCGGTGTTCGGGCCGCTGTCGCCGTCGCCGACACGCTTGTGGTCCTGGCTGGTGGCCATTGGCAGGACGTTCTTGCCATCGACCATAACGATGAAGCTGGCTTCCTCGCCGTCGAGGAACTCTTCGATCACCACGCGGGAGCCGGCGTCACCGAAGGCGTTGCCGGCGAGCATGTCGCGCACGGCGTCTTCGGCTTCGGCCAGGGTCATGGCAACGATCACGCCTTTACCGGCAGCCAGGCCGTCGGCCTTGATCACGATCGGTGCGCCTTTCTCGCGCAGGTACGCCAGGGCCGGTTCGATTTCGGTGAAGTTCTGGTAGTCGGCGGTCGGGATCTTGTGACGCGCCAGGAAATCCTTGGTGAACGCTTTCGAGCCTTCCAACTGCGCGGCACCGGCGGTCGGGCCGAAGCAGTCCAGGCCACGGGAGCGGAACAGATCGACCACGCCGGCGACCAGCGGCACTTCCGGGCCGACGATGGTCAGCGAGACGTTCTTCTCGGCGAAGTCGGCCAGTTGTTCCAGGGCCAGCACGTCGATGGCAACGTTTTCGCATTTGGCTTCGATGGCGGTGCCGGCATTGCCCGGTGCCACGAAAACCTTCTGCACGCGTGGATCCTGGGCCACTTTCCAGGCCAGGGCGTGTTCGCGGCCACCGCTGCCAATGATCAAAACATTCATTTCAAAAACCTCGGATGACGCTGATGGGGCTGATCGTTCCCACGCTCTGCGTGGGAATGCCTCTACGGACGCTCTGCGTCCAGGGACGCAGAGCGTCCCGGGCTGCGTGCCCACGCAGAGCGTGGGTACGATCAAGCAAATTAGTGACGGAAGTGGCGCATGCCGGTGAACACCATCGCAATCCCTGCCTCATCAGCAGCGGCGATCACTTCGTTGTCACGCATCGAACCACCCGGCTGGATCACGGCGGTGATGCCGACCTTGGCCGCGTTGTCGATGCCGTCGCGGAACGGGAAGAACGCATCGGAGGCCATGACCGCGCCTTGTACCTGCAAGCCGGCGTGCTCAGCCTTGATGGCGGCGATGCGGGCCGAGTTCACGCGGCTCATCTGGCCGGCGCCGACACCGATGGTCTGACGGTTCTTGGCGTAGACGATGGCGTTGGATTTTACGTACTTGGCGACTTTCCAGGCGAAGATCAGGTCGTTGATTTCCTGCTCGCTCGGGGCGCGCTTGGTCACCACTTTCAGGTCTTCGCTGCCGATCAGGCCAATGTCGCGGCTCTGGACCAGCAGGCCGCCATTGACGCGCTTGTAGTCCCAGGCCGGCACGCGGTCGGCCGACCATTGGCCGCAGGCCAGCAGGCGAACGTTGGCCTTGGCGGCAACGATGGCGCGGGCTTCTTCAGTGACCGAAGGGGCGATGATCACTTCGACGAACTGGCGCTCGACGATGGCCTTGGCGGTCTCGGCGTCCAGCTCACGGTTGAAGGCGATGATGCCGCCGAAGGCCGATTCGGTGTCGGTGGCGTAGGCCAGTTCGTAGGCCTGGCGGATGCCGCCCTCGGCGTCCGGGCTCACCGCCACGCCGCACGGGTTGGCGTGCTTGACGATCACGCAGGCGGGCTTGACGAAGCTCTTCACGCATTCCAGCGCGGCGTCGGTGTCGGCCACGTTGTTGAACGACAGTTCCTTGCCTTGCAATTGGGTGGCGGTGGCAATGCCGACTTCGGCAGGCTTGGCTTCCACGTAGAACGCCGCGCTCTGGTGCGGGTTCTCGCCGTAGCGCATTTCCTGGGCCTTGACGAACTGGGTGTTGAAGGTGCGCGGGAATTCGCTGCGGCCTTCGGTCGACAGGGTTTCAGCGGCCTGGTTCACGGTGCCCATGTAGTTGGCGATCATGCCGTCGTAGGCGGCGGTGTGTTCGAAGGCCTTGAGCATCAGGTCGAAACGCTGAGCGTAGGTCAGGCCGCCGGCCTTGAGGTTTTCCAGCACGCTGGCGTAGTCGCTGGCGTTGACCACGATGGCCACGTCCTTGTGGTTCTTGGCCGCCGAGCGGACCATGGTCGGGCCGCCGATGTCGATGTTCTCGATGGCCGTCGGCAGGTCGCAGCCGGGCTTGTTGATGGTGGCTTCGAACGGGTAGAGGTTGACCGCTACCAGGTCGATCGGCTTGATGCCGTGTTCGTTCATGATGGCGTCGTCGATGCCGCGACGGCCCAGGATCCCGCCGTGGATTTTCGGGTGCAGGGTTTTGACCCGACCGTCCATCATTTCTGCAAAACCGGTGTAGTCCGCGACTTCCACTGCGGCGACGCCGTTGTCCTGCAGCAGCTTGAAGGTCCCGCCGGTGGAGAGAATCTCGACGCCCAGCTGTTGCAGCTCGCGGGCGAATTCGAGGATCCCGGTCTTGTCGGAGACGCTGATCAAGGCGCGGCGGATCGGCAGGCGGGTGGTCTGGTCGGTCATTTCAATTTCCATCAAAAGCAAGGGAAGTCAGCAAAAAAGGCGACCGTTTTTTACGCGGGCGCCTTTCTGGTTTGATTGAATGCTTACAGCAGATCGTACTGCTTGAGTTTCTTGCGCAGGGTGCCGCGGTTCAGGCCCAGCAGCTCACTGGCTTTGGTCTGGTTGCCCTTGACGTAGTTCATCACGCTTTCGAGCAGAGGCGCCTCGACTTCGGAAAGCACCAGGTTGTACACATCCGTGACGGCAGCGCCCTCAAGGTGGGCGAAATAATTGTGCAGCGCCTTCTCGACACTCCCGCGAAGGGTCTGGCCTTCTTCGCTGGGCGTATTGAGGTGCTGTTTCAAATTCACGTTGTCGCTCACGGGTGTTGTTCCACTCACTAAAGTCTCGGTCATCATCGTCATGCGGCCACCCCTTCGTCCCCTGTCAGGCTCTTGTAACGCTCAGCGAAGAACGCCTGAACGTCGGCGCATTGTGCTTGCGTACCATCCAAACGATTGAAACGGGCGCGAAACTCCCTGGCGCCCGGCAGGGTTGCGAGATACCAGCCCACATGCTTGCGAGCGATGCGTACGCCCATGACTTCTCCGTAGAAGGCATGTAGCGCGGCCAGATGCTCTAGCAGAATACGTTCCACCTCGGACAACTGCGGCGCCGCGAGCTTTTGGCCCGTGCGCAGGAAGTGTTCGATCTCACGAAAAATCCATGGCCGCCCCTGGGCGGCCCGGCCGATCAACAGGCCATCGGCACCGGTCGCGTCGAGCACGAACCGGGCCTTCTCGGGCGAATCGATGTCGCCATTGGCAAACACCGGAATCGACACCGCCTGCTTGATCGCGGCGATGGTGTCGTACTCGGCGTCGCCGATGTACAGGTCGGCTCGGGTGCGGCCGTGGACCGCCAGCGCCGTGATGCCCGCCTGTTCGGCGATCTTCGCCACCACCAGGCCATTCTTGTTCTCCCGGTCCCAGCCGGTGCGGATCTTCAGGGTCACCGGCACATCGACCGCGGCCACTACGGCCTGCAGGATCTCGGTGACCAGCGCTTCATCTTTCAACAGTGCCGAGCCTGCAGCCTTGTTGCAGACTTTTTTTGCCGGGCAACCCATGTTGATGTCGATGATCTGCGCCCCCAGCTCGACGTTCGCCCGGGCCGCTTCCGCCAGCATCTGTGCGTCGCCACCGGCGATCTGTACCGAGCGGGGCTCGGGATCACCTTCGTGGATCATGCGCAGACGCGATTTGCGGGTGTTCCACAAACTCATGTCGCTGGTGACCATTTCCGAAACCACCAATCCTGCGCCCAAGCGCTTGCACAGCTGACGAAAGGGCTGGTCGGTGACCCCCGCCATAGGGGCGAGAATCAGGCCGTTCTGCAATGTATATGGGCCGATGCGTACCGCCGACATAGGACTTCCCTGAAGTGGGGTCGGATCATGAGACTTCGAAAAAGGGTTGGCATGATACCCGCTCTCGATGACTGGATAAAGATCGAATTGGATAAAATCTGAACAGCTATTTTGTTATCGCCAGCGGTTTGGTCTGGGTAGGGTCAGTCAGAAAGTTGCCGTCAATTGGCCGACCCTGGCCGGCTTCATTCCGGGGAATGGAAGCTCAGACTGTAGTTCACCGCTTTGGGGCCAGGGTCCAGGATATCCAGCGCGATGTGAATGGGCGTCTGGGGCGGCATTTCGCCGCGGTCCTCGAGGTCGCCACCCAAGTACTCTCCGGGTTTGAAGCGACGGCTGGCGATCAGGTGGCCGTTGAGGTCGGCAAAGCGCAGTTCCAGCAATGGAAAAGGTTGGGAGAAGGGCGCACGGTTGTAGATGATCGCGTCCACCACCAGGGCGCCGCTGAACTCCGGATGGCTGCGCACCACCAGGTTGCTGCTTTTGATCTTGGCGATGTCGACCTTGGACGGTACGTCGCAACCGATGGTCGGACAGATTTGCAGGAACCACGGTCGGTACTGGTCCTGGCGGGCCAGTTCTTCGAAATGGTAGGCGATGTACTGGCCGCCCAGGGCCGCGCTGGCGAGCAGTATCAACAGGCCCCACAACAAGCGTCGGCCCCAGGGCGAGCGGCGTTTGCGCCAGTCCAGTTGCAACGGGTCGTCGTCCAGGTCGTGGAGGGCTTCGGCGCGTATCCCCGGCTCCTGGCGTTCCCGTGACTTGCGCAACGGTGCCAACTGCTCGGGTTCGTCGTCGTGGTCGTCGGTGGCAGACAGGCGCTCGAGGTGTTCGTCGGGCTCGTCGTCCGGGGCCAGGTGGAGAGGGGCGGCAGGCTCGTCGTCCGGTTCCAGTGGTTCAAGGGCCAGGGATAGCGACGGTTCGGTGCGCGGTGGTCGGGCCGGCTCGTGGGGTTCGAACGGTTCGATGGTGTCCTGGAGGACGGCTTCGGCGCGCTCGCTGGAAGATTCACTGTACAGGCTGTCGGGCCAGGCTTGCTGTTCGCTGGAGAGCGAGTCGCGTTGCGCGCTGAGGTTGTCTTCCCGGCGCCGGCCGGTATTTCCTGGCGCGCGATTGTCGCGCCGCTCCAGGCGCGCCAGTTCCTTGTCCAGGTCATCCAGATCCAGCTCGGCAGCGCTCCATTGTTTCTGGCTGATCGCCCGGGGCGGGGCTTCGACCGCCGGCTTGGAGGCCGGCACGACGGCAGGCGCCGCTTGTTTGGCAGTGCGTTGTTCCAGCAACTGTCGTGCGGCATTGAACACTTGCAGGCACGAGCCGCAACGAACCACCCCGCGGGCCACGCTCAATTGAGCATGGCTGACGCGAAAACGGGTATGGCAATGCGGGCACTGGGTGACGAAGCTGTCAGTCATGCGGCAATCCGGTGGATACAGGCGGTCATTCTAGCGCCGACGTCCGGTGATGCGCACCCAGCCATCGCGATTGGCGATCGGGTCCAGGTCAAAGTCCGCGGCATAAGCGGCGGCGACTTCTTCACCCTGTTCGGCCAAGATGCCCGACAGCGCCAGGCGTCCGCCCGGCTTGACCAGGCTCGACAGTTGCGGCGCCAGGGACACCAGAGGGCCGGCGAGGATGTTGGCCACCAGGACGTCGGCCTGGACCTGTGGCAAGTCCTGCGGCAAGTACAGCGGGAACGATGCTTCGGCAATGTTGTTTCGCCCGGCGTTGTCGCGGGACGCTTCCAGGGCCTGGACGTCGATGTCGGTGCCGACCGCTTCCCTGGCGCCCAACAGCAGCGCGGCAATCGCCAGGATCCCCGACCCGCAGCCGAAGTCGAGTACGTTGCAGTCCTTCAGGTCCTGGCCGTCGAGCCATTCCAGGCACAGTGCGGTGGTCGGGTGGGTGCCGGTGCCGAACGCCAGGCCCGGATCCAGCAGCAGGTTGACTGCGTCCGGCTCTGGCGCGGCGTGCCAGCTCGGGACGATCCACAGGCGCTGGCCGAAACGCATCGGCTGGAAATTGTCCATCCAGCTGCGTTCCCAGTCCTGGTCTTCGATCACTTCGCTGTGATGCTCGGGCAGCGGGCTGCCGGTCAGCAGCTCGAGGTGGGCCAGCACGCTGGCCGCCTCGGTGCCGCCTTCGAACAGGGCCAGCAGGTGGGTGTGGGACCACAGCGGGGTGGTGTTGAGCTCCGGCTCGAAGATCGGCTGGTCTTCGGCGTCCATGAAGGTTACCGATACGGCGCCTACTTCAAGAAACGCGTCTTCGTAGGTTTCGGCTTGTTCCGGGCTGATGGCCAGACGTACTTGCAGCCAAGGCATGGCGGGCACCTTTGGAAAAAATCTACAGGGGGCAGCGCAGGGCTGCAAAGGCGCGCAGTGTACGCCAGGTCGCCGCCAAAGTGGATAAGCGAGTCTCGCGCCATCCGGGTGGGTGTTTCGATATATATATGTATGCCATGGGCGTATCGCCGGGCGGATAAGGTGCCGGTCCACACAGTAGGGAGGAATGTGTATGGACATCACTGCCGAACGGCAAAGCAACATGGCGCGCACGGGGTCGGTCTCTTCCCCGCAGGCGGCGACTGTACAAATGACTCTGGAGAGATTGACGCGTTGGCAGGTGGCTATCGACGCGCGACTGCAAACCCAGATGAGCTTGCTGGAGGTACTGGAGGAGTACCTGCTGGTCGAGCTGCGCACCCATTATCACCAAGGCAACATCGATCCTCACTTCATTGACACCCTGCTCGACACGGTGTTGCAGCGCATGATCGATCAGAAACCACTGGTTAGCGATGAAGAGCAGGATGCGCCCTACCGCTGGCCGGACGGGGCTGACCTGGGTTTCCCGATTGAGCGCCAGGCGGTTATCGTCCAGGCGGTGGAGAGTGTCGCCTCGGGTTTTATTTATCACTACAAAGACTATTTGCGACGTCATTGGCGAATGGCGGAGCGCGACGCCTCGCTTGAAGCGCTGCTCGGGCACAAGCTCGATGAGCACATGGCTGCAGTCGAACTGCTGTTCCAGCCTGGTCCGCTGGAGGGCCAGGGGGGCGATGAGCTCAGGGAGAAAATCGAAGCGCTCCAGCACCGCTGGCGGCAGATGAGTCAATTGACTGCATTGGCGACGACGCAGGAGCGTCAAGACCTCGAGGCCATCGCGCGTTTGCAGTTGCCTGATTGGTTGCGAGGGCTAGGCGAAGTTGATCGTAAAAAGCTGGAGGCTTTCCAGGACCAGACTACCCAGGCCCAGGCGTTGCTGGATGGGCGGCTCGATGGCCTGGCTTCGCTGCAGGCTTTTGCCCAGCGCCTGGCCAAGGACTATGTCCGACGTGAACGGGACATGGAGGTCGAGCCGGACAGCATTCGAGTGCAGTTGCAATGGCGAAGTGTCATGGGGCAGCCGGTGCAAACCCGCAGCCTGAGCGAGCTGCTGGCGGCCGGTCCAGTCAGGCAGGACGCCGTGTCGGTGTTTCTGGTGGAAAACGGCGCCATGCTGCGTAACCAGCCGCTTTCCCCGGCGTTCATCAGCCAAATGCTGGCAGAGGTCGATGCCCCGGCCGGGTACCGGCAGGCATTGGTCGAGCGGTATGGCCGAGGGGATCTGAAAGACGCCATGCTCGATTGGTTCACGGCACGTTTGCAGCAAAGTGCGTTCATTGCCCGCTGTGCGGGTCACTTGACGGTGGCCAACCATGAGGCCGTCAAGGCGCTATGGGAGGGCGAGGCTTCGGCACCGTCCGTCGGCGTTCTACGGGTCAGTTGCCTGGTGCTTCCAAACGCGTTGAAGTGTGCCGATTTTCTCCTGTTCTATCGCCAGGACCTGCAAGGCGACCTGCTGCTGTACGCCCCCGACAAGCCGGATGGCCAGGAGTGGATCGAGTTGCCTTCGCTTTGGGCCGTGAGTGTGGAGATAGGTGCCTGGACTCGCAGCGAAGCCGGCCGCGAGTACCTGCTGCAACGGATTTCTCCAGCGGACCGAAGCGTGGCCCGGGCGTACTTTGCCCGCGTGGCAGACAAGCCGGCGACATGGGATTCAAGCCAGGATCCCAGAGGCGCGGTGGAAGGTTTCAGGGCGTGCCTTGAAGACATTGTTGCAATGGGCCTGGACAACAACCTGGCGCAAGTGGAACTGGACGAATCGCCCCGCTGGTACGCCGCCCTGCCGCTCGATGCGCGGCGAAACATCAGCACCTTGAGCCAGGAGCTTATGGTCCATCAGCAGGTGTTCAATCAGCAGTTGGTGGGTTACGAAGTCTTCGTGGATTTCGCCAAGCGTATCGTCACGCAAGCGATTGCTCCTTACATGCGCAGCAAGGGTGTGCGGGAACCGGTCGATCCCGCAACGGTGCTCATCGACTACAACCCAGGGTTGGCGGACGGCAAGACGAAGGTCGCCAGCCTGCTGGAGCTCGTCATCCATGGGTATGACGATAACTCGGGTATCGACAATCCCAGAAAAGGTGTGCGCTCATCGGTGGGGCAGGACTTGGGGCAGGTCCGCAGTGCGGAGCTTGCGTCCTATATCCGGCGGGCATACCTGGGCGAGCAATATGCGCGACAGGTCCGCGGCAGGTTTCTCGATGCCCGTGCCCCTGAATACACCCAGCGGCGCAATGCCTACCGCAACCTGCTGTTAACCCGAATGGACCGTGACCTGCGTGTCGCAACGGGCAAATCCCAGTTGGGTGCCAGTGAGTTCTGGTGGCTCACCCGGCAAGTCACCCTTCTGGGTGAGTCGGTGCCGGTGTCCGGTCCGGTGTATTCGGGGAGCGTCGTGCAGCGCGAAGGGGTGATCAGGTTTTCCATCGGCGGCCATATCGTGATGGGCGCCTATGTCTTTGCCTACTTCGACCCGAAGGGCGCCTATTGGCTGTACACGCCGGACGCTCCGGACGGTGTCACGTTTCGCCGGTACCAGGACTTTTCCGGGGCGGTCGCCACGCGCTTGCATGACTATGTGCTGGAACGGGTTGCCCTCGGCGCCCGTGCGGCGGTCCGGCGTTCGTTGGTGGCGCTGGCGGCGACGAGCATTGGCGTCGACACATTGCGCGAGTTCAATCGAGTGAACGATATCCAGGCGGAGTTCGATGCCTACATCGAGCGCGCCATCAGCGATGTGGAAGACGTCACCAAAAGTCGCGCCGAGGTGATCAGGCGGCAGGTCATCAAGGGGCTGCTGTTTGCATCGGCCCCCGTGTGCCTGGTTTATCCGCCCTTCGCCTTGCTGCTGGATGTCGCCTTCATTGCCGTCAGCGTCAAACAGGCTGCCGAGGCGCATGGGCAGGGCGACACGGATCGTGCGTTGGGCCACTGGCTGATGGCTTCCTGGGGCCTATTGTTCGCAGCCTTGGGGGGCGGGACCCTTGCTCCGCTGCTGGGGCGGGCAGCCAGGAGCCTGAAGCTTGTCGTGAAGCCTGTGTCACTGTCCGAGCAGCGCTTGAGACGCGTGACGCCGCTGATTGCCAAAGAGACTGGGCCAGTCATCCAGCCCATACGTTTCAAGCCGAAACAGGCAGTTGGCAAAGCGCCTGAGAATCTGGAGCTGGTAACCGGGGAAAGTATCTTCCAGGGCACCTATCGCAGCCCGTCCAGCGCATCGCAGCCACACACTACTTATTACATCCGCAGTAAAGGCAAGTACTACCAGGTGAAGGAGGATCCTCACTTTGGCGGTTTGTGCCTGGTGGATGCCAGTCGCCCCGGTGCCTTGTACAACCTGCCTATCCGCAGGGTGGGGAAGGGCAAGTGGGTACACAACGAGGTGGGCTTGAGAGGGGGAAATGATCAAGTACGTGTCCTTGGGCGAGTGAGTGACCTGCGGGAGGCGTTTCCCGGTCATGTTTTCCCAGATGTATCAAGGGGGGCGTTGCAGGGCGAGGCCGTGGTGGCGAGGTTCAGCGAGGCTGCGGCGGACAATTATCTGTTCTCGATGAACGCACAAGCATGCGTAATCGCTTCGTTGTACAACCCGACGACCAAGGTGGGGGCGGTCATTCATTTCGATCACAATATCCGTGCGCTTATCGAGCGCAGTCTCCGGGACGTGACGCGGCGCCTGGGTGGACCAGCCAAGGATATTCGCGTCACCCTGGTGGGGGGGGACTGGCTGACAGGCTCCGATATCGGCGGGCCTGTCAGGTCTGTGATGAGACGCCAGGGCATGCGGCCCACCTGGGACCATTGGTCGTATTCTTCCTGCTTCGGGAATATTTTTGGTGTCGCACTGGATATACGCAGTGGTGTTACCTCGGTGTTCAAGACATCGCGCAGTCAGGTCGAACGCTACTACATACCGGTGCTGGCGAGGGCGAAACAAGGCTCTGACCCAGTGTCGGTGCGCGCACGCGGCTTCATGACGCGCTTGAAAAGCGAAATGCTGGTAGCCAATGCTTACGGTACCGTCCTCACCCCGCAGGGCAGGCCAGCGACTGCGGCGCAGATCGAAGCCCACGCGTTCCCTACCGTGGCGCTGAGTTGATTCATTCGCGTGTCTGAAAGACTGGCAAAAAAAGACCCCGGCCAATGACCGGGGTCTCTTTTACATCACTTGAAACATCAGTGCTGGTTGCCCAGCTTGTGTTCCAGGTAATGGATGTTGACGCCGCCTTTGCAGAAGCCTTCGTCACGGACCAGGTCGCGGTGCAGCGGGATGTTGGTCTTGATCCCGTCCACGACGATTTCGTCCAGCGCATTGCGCATGCGCGCCATGGCTTCTTCGCGGGTCGCCCCGTAGGTGATCAGCTTGCCGATCAACGAATCGTAGTTCGGCGGAACGGCATAACCGCTGTACAGGTGCGAATCGACGCGAACGCCATTGCCGCCCGGGGCATGGAAATGCTTGACCGTGCCTGGGCTTGGCATGAAGGTTTTCGGGTCTTCGGCGTTGATCCGGCATTCCAGTGCGTGACCGCGGATGACCACGTCATCCTGGGTAAACGACAGCTTGTTGCCGGCGGCGATGCTGAGCATCTCCTTGACGATGTCGATACCCGTGACCATTTCCGAAACCGGGTGCTCCACCTGAACACGGGTGTTCATTTCGATGAAGTAGAAACGACCGTTCTCGTACAGGAACTCGAAGGTACCGGCGCCGCGATAGCCGATGTCAATGCAGGCCTTGACGCAACGCGCCAGGACTTCCTCGCGAGCCTGCTCGTCGATGCCCGGTGCCGGCGCTTCTTCGAGGACTTTCTGGTGACGACGTTGCAGCGAGCAATCGCGGTCGCCCAGATGGATCGCATGGCCCTGCCCGTCGGACAGCACCTGGACTTCGACGTGGCGTGGGTTGGTCAGGAATTTTTCCAGGTAGACCATCGGGTTGCCAAACGCTGCGCCCGCTTCGGAGCGGGTCAGTTTCGCCGAGGAAATCAGGTCTTCTTCCTTGTGTACCACGCGCATGCCACGACCACCGCCGCCGCCAGCGGCCTTGATGATCACCGGATAACCAACTTCGCGACCGATGCGCAAAGCGGTTTCTTCATCTTCAGGCAGCGGGCCGTCGGAACCCGGAACGGTTGGCACGCCCGCAGCGATCATGGCGTGCTTGGCCGAGACCTTGTCGCCCATCAGGCGGATGGTGTCGGCTTTCGGGCCAATGAAGGCAAAACCGGAATTTTCGACCTGTTCGGCGAAGTCGGCGTTTTCCGCCAGGAAGCCGTAGCCAGGGTGTATGGCGGTGGCGCCGGTCACCTCGGCAGCGGCGATGATCGCCGGGATGTGCAGGTAGGAGTGCGCAGCCGACGCCGGACCGATGCAGACGGATTCGTCTGCCAGGCCCAGGTGCATCAGTTCTTTGTCGGCCTTGGAGTAAACGGCGACGGTCTTGATGCCCATCTCTTTGCAGGCACGCAGAATCCGCAGGGCGATCTCACCGCGGTTAGCGATCAGAACTTTTTCCAACTTCGCAGTCATCAAAGGCTCTCCGCGGTTCAAACGATGGTGAACAGCGGTTGGTCGTACTCAACCGGCTGGCCGTCTTCGACGAGGATGGACTCGATCACACCGCTGGTTTCAGCTTCGATGTGGTTCATCATCTTCATGGCTTCGACGATGCACAGGGTGTCGCCTTTCTTCACGGTCTGGCCGACTTCAACGAAGGACGGCGAGGATGGCGAAGACTTGCGATAGAACGTGCCCACCATTGGCGAACGGGCAACAGTGCCGTTGAGCGCTGGCGCAGCCGGTGCGGCGGGCGCGGCTGCGGCAACCGGCGCTGCTGCTGGAGCAGGCGCGGCGGCTGGCGCATGCATCGGTGCCGGTGCATAGAACTGCTGGGCCGGGGTCTTGCTGTGGCGGCTGATGCGTACGGACTCTTCGCCTTCCTTGATCTCAAGCTCGTCGATGCCGGACTCTTCCAGCAATTCGATCAATTTCTTAACTTTACGGATATCCATGAATCATCAACTCCCAAGGGTCGGTCAGGGGCGTTTAACGCTTGTTTTCAAGCTGTCGCCTGTCTTTCAAGCTGCTCTAGAGCGGCCTCCAGGGCCAGTCGGTAACCGCTGGCGCCAAGGCCGCAGATCACTCCCACCGCTACATCGGAGAAGTAAGAGTGATGGCGGAAAGGTTCGCGTTTGTGCACGTTAGACAAATGCACTTCGATGAATGGGATGCTCACCGCCAGCAGCGCGTCACGTAATGCGACGCTTGTGTGTGTAAAAGCTGCTGGATTGATCAAAATGAAGTCCACGCCTTCGCCACGCGCGGCATGGATACGGTCGATCAATTCATATTCGGCGTTGCTTTGCAGATAGAGCAAATGATGGCCGGCGGCGCGGGCCCGCTGTTCGAGGTCCTGGTTGATCTGGGCCAGTGTCACGGCGCCATAGACGCCCGGTTCACGGGTGCCCAGCAGGTTCAGGTTGGGTCCGTGCAGGACCAATAGGGTCGCCATCTGCTGTTCCTTGTTATCTGTGAGCAGGTATCAGAACCTGGCGACTATGCCGCAAAGCCTTTGTGACTGTCCAGTTCTCTGCAATAGCCAGCACGATGACCGATGTTTGCGCGAAATTTGTGACCCAGGTCTCTGATCCGGTCATACGGTTGTAAACCGCACCCCGTGGGAGCATCAATTCCAGGGTCCCCTCGAATCAATGTGGGAGCGAGCTTGCTCGCGATGGCGGGCGGCACATCCAGCATCGACGCAAGTTGACCCACCGCTATCGCGAGCAAGCTCGCCCACAGTGTTTCATGCAGTCTGTGGCGCTAAACCCGAAATGCCTGCACGGCGGTGTGCAAACGTCCGCCCAGCACCAGCAGGTTGTCACCCTGTTCCCGGCCCTGGCCGATGCGCAGCAGGTTGTCGCCGCCCAGTTGGTGAATCCGCTCGCTGTGGTCGCGGATTTCGCTGACGGCGCCGCTTTGTTGGGCGGTGACATCGGCGATGCGTACCGCCGTGTCGGCGATGGTCTGGATGGCGCCGACAATCTCATCCAGCGCGCCGTCGGCGGCTTGTGCCTGGTTGGCGGTGGCTTCGGCGTGTTCGACCTGGGCGCGCATGCCGTCCACCGATTGGCGTGCGGCCTGTTGCAGACGGGCGATCAGTGTCTGGATTTCGGCGGTGGCACCGGCCGTGCGTTGGGCCAGGGAGCGGACTTCCTCGGCCACCACGGCAAAACCCCGGCCCATTTCCCCGGCGCGGGCCGCTTCGATGGCGGCGTTGAGGGCCAGCAGGTTGGTCTGGTCGGCAATCGAGCGAATCACCGTCAGCACACCGCCGATGGTGGCCGATTCCTCGGCCAGTTGTTCGATCATCTGCGCGTTGCCTTGCACTTCGCCCACCAGCGCATGCAGGCCGGTGAGGCTCAGGCCAATGACCTTCTGCCCCTGCTCCACGGCATGCCCGGCGCTGCGGCTGGCGTCTGCGGCCTGGCTGGCATCGCCGGCCACCTGCTGGATGGTCGCTTCCAGTTCGCTGAGGGAGTCGCGGATCAGCGCCGTGTCGCTGGCCTGATCCTCGGCGCCGCCGTGTAGCTCGCCACTCAACTCGGCCAGGGCACGGCTGCTGCCGGCGACCTGTTCGGCATTCAGGCGAATGGTGCCCACCAGATCCACCAGATAAGCCCGCAGGCGATTGAGCGACGCTTCGATGTCTTGCAGTTCGCGGTTGCTGGCGCCCACGCGGATGTCCCGGCTGAAGTCGCCTTCGGCCCAGGTCGACAGGGCTGGCGCCAGGTGCGTCAAGGTCCGCGCCAGGCGTCGCTGCAAGGTGTCGATGAGCAGGGCGATCAGCAGGATCAGGCCAATCATCACGCCCTGGATCACGCGAACCTCTCCTTGAATCTGCCCATGCTGGGCGCGAACCGCAGGCTCCATGGTATCGATCGCCTGTTGCACATCGGCGATCTTCAGGTGCGTGGCGCTGCTCAGTTCGGTGCGTTTCTGGATCAGTTCACGGGTGCGGGCCAATTCTGCCGGGTAACGACCGAGCAGGCTGTTGAGTTCGCGTTTGAGGGCGATGCCAGCGTCGTCGGCGGCGGTTTTTTCCTGGGTTTGCAAACCCATCAGCGCGGCGAAATCATCGCTGCCTGATTCGCTGCTGGCGGTGACGCCCAGCAGCGGCAGGCTGTCGAGGCGTTCGGCCTCCACACGGATGCTGGCCAGTTCCCGCTCGACGTCGGCGGCCAATTCGCTGCGGCCACTGCTGACCAGTTTGTCCCGCGTGAGGGATAGGCGGCCCAGGTGCTGCGACGCGGCAAACAGCGGGGGCAAGTAGGCCGGGGCGCCATTGGCGTATTGGGCCAGTTGATCGAGGCTGGCGCTCAACTCTCGTTCGGCCTGTAGCAGCAAGGCCTGTGGATCACCGGCCAGTTTGCCGGCGGCCAGCAGATCGGTCTTGCTAAAGCTGTCGAGGTTCGCCAGGCTCGGGCGCAGGGCCTTGGCCAGTTCCGGGGGAAATTGATCCAGGTCTTTTTGCAGGGTTTCCAGCGCCTGGGTGGCGGTGCTCAAGCGCAGGGCATCGCCGCTGGCCAGATAGTCCTCGATGTTGCGCGCCACTTCGCCCTGGAATTGTCGCGACAGGCCCAGGTAGCGCTCCATCAGCAGATAGGGGCGCTCCAGGGCAATCTGCGACCACCACAGCGTGGCGCCGAGGCCGAGGCACACGGCAACTAAAAGAAGGGTATTGAGATTGGTCAGCAGCTTCAGGCGCATCAAGTGTCTACCAGGGGCAGAATCGTAAGTGCCTGAAGTTATTGCGTTTGCGTTACAGGTTTATGACCGAATCGGTCGATTCCGATGAAAAGGTGGCACTTTGCTTTGATTGGCGGGCGCTCTGTATCCGGTTGCGCCCGGCATGCTTGGCGCGATACAGCGCTTCGTCCGCCTGGCTGGCCATCATCAGGCTGTCGGAGTCCTCGCTCATCTCCACCACGCCGGCGCTGAAGGTGCACCACAAATCTTTGGGCTGGGCCGGATAGTGGATTTCGGCAAAGCGCTGGCGAATTTCATCCAGCACTTTGCAGGCGGCGTCGATGTCGGTGTCGGGCATGACGATGGCGAACTCTTCGCCGCCGTAACGGCCGATGAAGTCGGTCTTGCGCAGGCGTTGCTTGAGAAACAGCGCCAGGCTCTTGATCACCCGGTCGCCCATGGGGTGGCCGTGGCTGTCATTGACCCGTTTGAAATGGTCGATATCGAGCATGGCAAAGCTCAGGGGCTTGCCTTCGCGACGAGCGCGAAAGCTGCAATCCTCGAGCAGTTGCAGGATATGGGTGTGGTTGTACAGGCCGGTGAGGCTGTCGCGCACCATCCGCGCCTTGAGGTTGCGCGCCCGGGCGGCACGGTTGCGCACCGTGGTGATCAGGTGCCGGGGCTTGATCGGTTTGGTCAGGAAGTCGTCGCCACCTTCGCTCATGGCATCGAGTTGCTTGTCCAGGTCGTCTTCGGCGGACAGGTAGATGATCGGCACGCTGACGTAGCGGTCGTTGTGACGTATCACCTTGGCCAGTTCCGTGCCGGTGCAGGCCGGCATGTACATGTCGAGAATGATCAGGTCGGGCTGGAAGTCCGCGAGTTCGGCCATGGCCTGGATCGGCTCGATCAGCGTGCGGGTGATGATGCCGGCGCTATTGAGCAAGCGTTCGGTATGCATGGCCTGGGCACGGGAGTCATCGATGATCAGCACTTTGTACGGATCGTACTGGGCAACGCAGGTCAGCACTTCGATCTTTTCCAGCAGGCTCGAGGCTTCGAGGGTGCCGGTGAGAAACTCCTGCCCACCAGCGCGCACCGCGGCCAGGCGTGTCGGCGTGTCGGTTTCCAACAAACTGAAGAACAACAGCGGCAGCGGTTGCTCCAGGCCTTCCTGGGCTTCGGCGGCCAGTTTCAGGCCCGCGCCGGGTCCGCTGAAATCCACATCCATGACAATCGCCGCCGGCAGGCGCTCGAGCATGGAGGCGCGGAACCCCGCGACGCTGTCCAGCGCCTGGGCGCCGAGGCCGAAGAACTCCAACTGCTTGGCCAGGCGCTCGGCGCGGTCATGGTCTTGCAGCAACACGTAGATGGGTTTGCGCAGCGGCGGCAGGAAGGTTTGTTCGAGTTGGTCGCCATGGCGCAGGCCGGTACGCGACAAGCGCTGCATCAAGCGGTTGATTTCGGTGATCAGGTGGCTGCTCAGGCGCCCACGATTGGCGTCCACCGCTTGCAGCGACTGGCTGATGCCTTGGGCCAACTGGGAGTGTTCGGGCTGTTCGAAGCGCTCGGCAAAGCGCAGCAGGCGCAGGTTGGCTTCGCTGAGCTCCGACAGGTCGGTGCTTGACCACTCACTGCGTTGCAGGCGCTGCCAAATCTCCAGGATCTGACGAGCCTGATGAATTACCCGCTGGGCAAAGTGGTGCTTGAGGCGCTCACGGCTGGGGTCTTCTGGCTCGGTCATATCCTGACTACTAGTTAGGGTGCATGCTGAGATCGACTGGTGGCTCTATGCTAGCACCTCTTTTCCTCTGCATGAGTGTCATACGTCAATATTCTGTCCAGTCGCGAAATTCAGTTTGTGACTGACCGGTCTCGTAGGCCGATGGCAACGCTTCCTTTATAGTGCTGTTCGATTGCCCTGTCGCGCCCGGCATGATGGGCGCCGCATTATTGCGTTTCAAATCAGGCACGATGGCGTAGGGTTGTGGTCGAACCGAGAACTCAAGTGATTGAAGGGATATCACCATGCTGGACTGGAAAAACCGCGCGGGCAGCGCGCCTGAACGTGCCGCCGAGCCGAAGTCGGACACCCGCAGCTACCTGGGTGGGCTTTTTTTCAGCCGCGCACTGGCGACGCTGATCGGCCTTTACCTGCTGGTGACCATTGCCGTCGGCTGGTATTGGAGCCAGGAGCCCGCGCTGTTCCCTGTGCAGCAGAACGCCCAGGCCGCGGCCGAGAAAGATGGCCGGCAGATGGTGGTGGGCTACACCACGGTCGAGACGCTCAAGACGGTGGCCGGGACCCTGCTGAGCAAGCCGGGTGGCTACATCTCCAACGACCGCTTCCCACCTGGCCTGTGGATGGACAACATGCCGAGCTGGGAATACGGCGTGCTGGTGCAGGTCCGCGACCTGAGCCGTGCCCTGCGCAAGGACTTCGCCCGTTCCCAGTCCCAGTCCGCCGAGGACGCCGACCTGGCCAAGGCCGAACCGCGCTTCAACTTCGACAACCGCAGTTGGGTACTGCCCTCCAGCGAATCTGAATACCAGGAAGGCATCAATTCCCTGAGCCGCTATCAGGCGCGTCTGTCCGACCCAAACCAGAAAAGCGCACTGTTCTACGCCCGCGCCGACAACCTGAACAACTGGCTCGGGGATGTCGGCACTCGCCTGGGTTCGTTGTCCCAGCGTCTGTCGGCCAGCGTTGGCCGGGTCAAGCTCAACACCTCGCTGAAAACCGAAGTCCCGGCCCCGGGCCAGGTGCCGCAGGTGGATGAAGAGGTGGTCGAGACCCCGTGGCTGCAAATCGATAACGTGTTCTATGAGGCCCGTGGCCAGGCATGGGCGTTGTCGCACCTGCTGCGCGCCATCGAAGTGGACTTCGCCGATGTCCTGGCGAAAAAGAACGCCACGGTCAGCGTGCGGCAGATCATCCGTGAACTGGAAGCGTCCCAGGAACCGGTCTGGAGCCCGATGATCCTCAACGGCAGCGGCTTCGGTGTATTGGCGAACCACTCGCTGGTCATGGCCAACTACATTTCCCGGGCCAACGCAGCGGTCATCGACTTGCGGCAACTGCTGAACCAGGGTTGATTCATGAGCGAAAGCCCCCGGGAGGTCGCCCATCGAGTGGCCTCGGATGCCGAGCTGATTGCGTGGGTCGATGAGCAGGACAACCTGCTCGGCAGCCTGGTGCGTTCAGAGCTGCGCGAGCGTGGCCTGATCGGACGCGGCACCTACATCATGCTGTTCAATTCGTCCGGTGAGCTGTGTGTTCATCGGCGCACCCTGAGCAAGGCCATCTACCCTGGTTTCTGGGACGTGGCGGCGGGCGGCATGGTGCAGGCCGATGAGACCTACGCCGAATCGGCTGCCCGTGAACTGGCGGAAGAGCTGGGCGTGAGCGGCGTGGAACTGACCGCACACGACCATTTTTATTTCGAAGACCCTGGCAGTCGCCTGTGGTGCTCGGCGTTCTCGGCGGTATGGGACGGCCCGTTGGTCCTGCAGCCCGAAGAAGTCCTCGAAGCGCGTTTCCTGCCCCTCGAGCAGGTGCTTGATGAAATCCAGCGCAAGCCTTACTGCCCGGACTCTCTGGCGGCGCTTGAACGCTATTTGCGGGTCCATGGCGGCAGCGTCGCAAAGAAGCTATAAATTGGCGCTGATTGGCCCTTAGCAAGTCGGCTTTTTGCCGTTACACTGCGCGACTTTTCAAGCTGAACCGCGTCTGCGGTCCAGTAGCGCTGCCCCTGCCTGAGTGGGGTTTCGCGGTCGAGGCACATTCCCCCTCGACCAGTCTTTGTCCTCCCGAGAGGATTGCCGGTGGCCAAAAAAGCCGCATCCTTCGCCGCCCTGGGCGGCCTGGTATTTTCTACCGACGCCGGTCGTCATTGTCCTGATTGCCGTCAGCCGGTGGATGCCTGCATCTGCAAACAGACCGCCATCCCTGCCGGTGACGGCATAGCGCGCGTGCGCCGTGAAAGCAAAGGGCGCGGCGGCAAGACGGTGACCACGATCACTGGCGTGCCGTTGGCCGAAGACGCGCTCAAGGAGCTGGCCACCACGTTGAAGAAACGCTGTGGCACCGGTGGTGCGTTGAAAGACGGCATCATCGAGATCCAGGGCGATCACGTCGAGCTGCTGCTGGCGGAACTGGTCAAGCACGGCTTCAAGGCAAAGAAATCCGGCGGCTAGCAGCCTCTGTGAAAACCACCCTCGGCTTGACCCGAATCCAACGTTCGAGGTCGCCCGCATGGTTTTCACAGAGCCTGTTCTGAACGGGTTTCTAAACTCATCGCTGGGAGCAGGGTCTACCTTGCTAACAGGCAATTCGTCATTTTCACTCTCTAGACTGCCCCAGCCTCCGACCGGATGGTGCATTTTGACTTCTTTATAGGGGACTTCGATGTCCGTACGACGCACACGCAAAGACGATGGCAGCCAATGGACAGTTGCGGACAGCCGCAGTGTTTACGGGATTCGCCATTGGGGGGCCGGGTATTTCGCGATCAATGAAGCCGGTCGCGTCGAAGTCCGTCCGAACGGTCCCGACAGCTCGCCCATCGACCTGTTCGAGCAAGTCGACCAGTTGCGCCAGAGCGGCCTGTCACTGCCCTTGCTGGTGCGCTTCCCCGACATCCTGCAAGACCGTGTGCGCCAGCTCACCGGCGCCTTCGACAGCAACATCGCGCGCCTGGAATACCAGAGCAAGTACACCGCGCTCTATCCGATCAAGGTCAACCAGCAGGAAGCGGTGATCGAGAACATCATCGCCACCCAGAACGTTTCCATCGGCCTGGAAGCCGGTTCCAAGCCGGAGCTGCTGGCGGTCCTGGCCCTGGCGCCGAAGGGCGGGACCATCGTCTGCAACGGCTACAAGGACCGCGAATTCATCCGTCTGGCGCTGATGGGCCAGAAGCTCGGTCACAACGTCTTCATCGTCATCGAGAAAGAGTCCGAAGTCGGCCTGGTGATCGAAGAGGCCGCAACGCTCAAGGTCAAGCCGCAGGTCGGCTTGCGCGTGCGCCTGTCGTCCCTGGCGTCGAGCAAGTGGGCCGATACCGGTGGCGAGAAGTCCAAGTTCGGTTTGTCGGCCGCGCAACTGCTGTCGGTGGTCGAGCGTTTCCGTGCTGCCGGCCTGGACCAGGGCATTCGCCTGCTGCACTTCCACATGGGTTCGCAGATCGCCAACCTGGCGGACTACCAGCATGGCTTCAAGGAAGCGATCCGTTACTACGGTGAGCTGCGCAACCTCGGCCTGCCGGTGGATCACATCGACGTCGGCGGTGGCCTGGGCGTGGACTACGACGGCACGCACTCGCGCAATGCCAGCTCGATCAACTACGACATGGACGATTACGCCGGTGTCGTGGTCGGCATGCTCAAGGAGTTCTGCGATGCCCAGAGCCTGCCGCATCCGAACATCTTCTCCGAAAGCGGCCGCTCGCTGACCGCTCACCACGCCATGCTGGTGGTGCAAGTGACCGACGTCGAGAAACACAACGACGACGTGCCGGTGATCGACAACAAGCAGGAACTGCCGGAAACCGTGCAATGGCTGGTTGACCTGCTGGGCCCGACCGATATCGAGATGGTCACCGAGACTTACTGGCGCGCCACCCACTACATGAGCGACGTGGCGACCCAATATGCCGACGGCAAGCTGACCCTGGCGGAAAAAGCCTTGGCCGAGCAGTGTTACTTCGCGGTGTGCCGTCGCCTGCACAACTCGTTGAAGGCGCGCCAGCGCTCGCACCGCCAGGTGTTGGATGAGCTCAACGACAAGTTGGCCGACAAATACATCTGCAACTTCTCGGTGTTCCAGAGCCTGCCGGACACCTGGGCCATCGGCCAGGTGTTGCCGATCCTGCCGCTGCATCGCCTGGACGAAGAGCCGCTGCGCCGCGCCGTGCTGCAAGACCTGACCTGCGACTCGGACGGCAAGATCAAGCAGTACGTCGACGAGCAGAGCATCGAGACCAGCCTGCCGGTTCACGCTCTCAAGCCGGATGAAGACTATCTGCTGGGCATTTTCCTGGTGGGCGCCTACCAGGAAATCCTTGGTGACATGCACAACCTGTTCGGTGACACCGACTCGGTGAACATCTACCAGAACGCCGATGGCAGCGTGTACCACGCCGGTATCGAAACCCACGATACTATCGAGGACATGCTGCGCTACGTGCACCTGTCGCCGGAGGAGTTGATGACTCACTACCGCGACAAGTGCGCCAGCGCCCGTATCAGCGCCGCCGAACGTACCCAGTTCCTCGATGCCTTGCGCCTGGGGCTGACGCGTTCGTCCTATCTGTCTTCCTGATGGGTCATGAGTATTCGCTAAGCAAAGAACTCCCTTTGTGGCGAGGGGCTTCATCCCCGCTGGGTCGCGAAGCGGCCCTAAATGCCGACAACCGGTGTGTCAGGCAGATTGAGTTGGCTGCTTAGGGGCTGCTGCGCAGCCCAGCGGGGATAACTCCCCTCGCCACAAGATTACAGCGGGGCTCACCTTTTTCACTGATCGGCAATGCCCTCCAGGGCTGTCAGAAAATACACCGCGCGCTGCGGGTTTTTTCGGACAGTCCCGGAGGGCGTTTTCATTTGTGCCGTCGTTATTTCTGCGCGTCGGTGCATTTAACCGGCGATGTCCTTATTTCGTGTAGTCCCTTTCCTAACTTGTACTTGGCCCCTCTACTCGGCCATGGCTCTCGGCGAGAATCCCCGACCGCCCCTCCTGTAGAGAAACGCCGATGTCCGATCCAGCCAGCGAGCCAGCCTTTCGTCTGGAGATAGCCGGTCTGCCCGAGCCTGTTGACGTCGTGGCCTTCACGGGTAGCGAAGCGATCAGCGAACCCTTCGTCTATGAAGCGCAACTGTCGTTGCGCGACGCGAACCTGGACCTGGCGGGCCTGTTGTACCGCAGCGTCTGGTTGAGTTTCGGGGCCCCGGGCCGAGGTGTTCATGGGCAGCTTCATGAGTTGGTCCAACACAGTCATGGCGCCGGCTGCCGGGTGCGTATCGGGCCGAAGCTGGCCTGTCTGGCGCAGCGATTCAGCCAGCGGGTTTTCAGCGCCCGCTCGGTGCCGCAGATCATTCGCCAGGTGCTCAAGGCCCATGACATCATTGGCCGCAGCCTGTGCCTGGATTTGAGTGGCGATTATCCACTGCAGGATTTCTGTACCCAGTATCGAGAGTCGGACTTGCAGTTCCTGCAGCGCGTATGCGCCCAGGCGGGTATCCACTTTCATTTCGAACACACCCGGGACGGGCATTGCCTGGTGTTCGCTGATAATCCACACAGTTTTCCCCCTGCCGGTAAGGCGGTCTACGCGGACGACGACCCGATTGCCTCAGTGCGGTCCTTCAGTGTGCAAACCGATGTGTCGGGGGAGCGGGTCGCCCAGGGGCGCAGCGACGTGATGAACCTGCACGGTGGTCAGGTGCTGAAGCTGACGGGCCATCCGTTTGCCGACTGGAACCGGCGCTGGCTGCTGACGAAGGTCGAGCACCGCGCACAGGCGGGGGTGTACGGCAATCATTTCAAGGCCATTCCCCGGGGCGTGCTGTTCGTGCCGGGCGAGGTCCCGGCAAAACCGCGCATGGTGAGCCGGCAACGTGGCTGGGTCGTGGCGGTGGACGAGCCGTCGGAGCTGGGAGCGGGGCGCGTGGCGGTGCAGTTTGACTGGCTCTACCAGGGCGAAGGCGCGAGCCCCAGTCATTGCTGGCTGCCTTTGGCGCCCGAACTGGCCCCAGGCGTGACGGGCGCCTTGAGTGACGGCACCGAGGTGCTGGTGAGCTTTATCGAAGGCGATCCGGATCGGCCAATGATCAGTGCATTTCTGGATGCGCCTGCCTCAGTAGAGATTGTGGATGAGTCATCCACAGGCGAAACGCGTGGGCCGTCGGTTGCCGATCCGCTCCTGCTGTCTGCAATCCGGGATGCCGAGCCGCTGGTCTTGTTGTGCTTGTTGCCCGAAGGCGGGCCTTTCAGCCCCTGCTCCCAGCCACTGTGCACCTGCCGTATGCTCATGCGGCGCGGCGCGAGTGTTGCTCGATGAACGCCGCAGCCCTGTCTGGATCACCGCCGCAATGGCTGCTGCTCGACGTACCGAGTGCGCCTGGCGCTGCGCGGCTTGTGCGCGCGCAGTTCGCCAAGGCCCGGTGCTTTGCCTTGTTTGAAAACACCGAGCTGCATGGGCTGCGAGAGCACGGTCCGCTGTTGGTGGATCTGCGCCATTCGCCTGCGCTGGCCAGCCTCTGTCACCTGGACCCAGGTTCCTGGCCGGGGCTGTTGTTGGTCAGCCCATCGCCCGCTGCGCAATTGCTGGCGCATCTGCGGCGCATGCTGACGGTGACCCTGGGTCTGCACCACAAAGCTTTGTTGAGCTATTACAACCCGTACATCGCCAGCTATTTCTTCGACGGTTGCGACCCTCAAGAACTCAGTTGTTGGCTGGGCCCGATCAGTTTGTTGCGTTGGTTTGGTGGCACCTGGGCCGACCGGGCGATCGGCAGCCAGGGTTGGCAACAACTGTCCAACCCTGGGTTGCCAGTGGCGGCGCTGGAGAAAGAGCACGGGCTCAGCGACCGGCAGCAGGACCAGTTGCAACGATGCCTGCTGGAGCGTCACGCCTGGCAATGGTGCCGCTCCACCGGATGTAATTACCAGCGGCTCTGGGGGGATTTGCAGCAGGGCCTGACGCTGGGGTTTACCGAGCGGGCGGTGCTCGATGACTGGTTGTGGCTGCGCCTGCAATACCCCGATGCCCGGCCAGGGCCTGGCCTGGTGGGTGGTTCGCAGCGCGAGCGGTTCGAGCATCTGCGCCGGCGCTGGCAGGGCGGCCAGGATTGAGCGTTAGTGGGTTGATGCGCCGAGCCAGCGGTCGTGCCGCTGCAAGTGCCAGGCGAAAGCGCCGAGGGTCAGGCTGCGCAAGGCCATGAACAGCAGGAAGGTTATCCATAGCCCATGGTTGCCCAGCCCTTGCAGCGCCCAGGCGATGGGCAACACCAGCAGCAGGGTCAACAGCATGCCGTTGCGCATTTCCCGGGCACGGGTGGCGCCAATGAACAGCCCGTCGAGCAAGTAACTCCAGACCGCAATCAGCGGCAAGGCGGCCAGGTAAGGCAGGTAGTGATAAGCGGTGGCGCGCACGTCAGGAATGTCGGTCTGCATGTCGATGAACAGGTGGCCGGCGAGCAGGAACAGCAGTGCAAAGCCCAGGCTTGCGATCAACGACCAGCCACACGCCACCACCAGCGAGCGACGCAGTGCCAGGCGGTCTCGCGCGCCAATGGCATGGCCGCACAGCGCTTCGACGGCATGGGCCAGGCCGTCCAGGGCGTGGGCTGTCAGCAACAGGCCGTTGAGCAGCAGGGCATTGGCCGCCACGGTCGCATCCCCCAGGCGTGCGCCTTGCACGGTGATCAGGAAAAACACCGCTTGCAGCGCCAGGCTGCGGATGAAAATGTCCCGGTTCACCGCCAGCAGCGGGCGCCAGCTCTGCCATAACCCCAGGGCGGCCCAGGCAATCTGTCCAGGCCAGGCGCGGAGTGTGTGACGAGCCAGGGCCAGGCCGACCAGCGCACCGGTCCACTCGGCAATGACCGACGCCCGGGCCGAACCGGTCACGCCCCAGTCCAGGCCGATCACGAACCACAGGTTCAGGACGATGTTGATCAGGTTGGTTACCAACAGGATCGCCAGCGGGGCCCGGGCATTCTGGGCACCGAGGAACCAGCCCACCAGCGCATAACTGGCCAGCGCCGCCGGCAAGCCGAAGAGCCGGGTGTGGAAGAAGTCACGGGTCAACTGGTTGAGCTCGGCGGACGGCTGCATGAAGTGCAGCGCCACGTCGCTCAATGGCACGCCGACGGCACCGAGCAGTACCGCCAACCCCATCGCCAACAACAGCCCTTGCAGCAGCACTTGTCGCAACGCCGCCCCATCACCGCGCCCGGCAGCCTGGGCGGCGAACCCGGTGGTGCCCATGCGCAGGAAACCCATGGCCCACGCCAACACCGTATACAAGCTCGCCCCGACCGCTACCGCGCCCAACTGATGGGCATGGGGCAAATGGCCGATGACGGTGCTGTCCACCAAGGCCACCAGCGGTACGGAAATGTTCGAGAGAATCATTGGCGCAGCCAGCGCCCAGACCCGGCGATGGGTAAGGCGGTCGCGCCAGTCGGTGGTCAGGTTGGACATGCGGGCTCCTTGATGGAGCGCGATTGTAGCGGGTTCTCGCCTGATCGTTCCCTGCGGAACTTGGATTCATTGTGGCGAGGGGATAAATCCCCTCGCCACAAGGTTGTGTTCGGCTTGGGATCGCTGGGTGCTTTAGTGAATGATCCAACTCAGCAACCACAACCCCAGCACCAGCCAGATGATGCCCATGACGATCGAGGCCCGCATGAAGGCGCGGATCGCCGAGTAAAGCAGCATCAGCCCGAGGATCAGCGCGATGATGCTGATGATCGAGGTGTCCATGCCCAGGGTACGTGACAGCCCATCGACAAAATTGCCGCCGGCATTGGCCAGGGTGTTGAAGAGACCGCTGAGCAGGTCGACGATGAAACGGATCACCGAACCGAGCGCCTGGCCGAGCCATTCGAAAAAGCTTTCTGCCTGCATGTGTGCATCCTGATGGGAGGGGATCTGAGCTGAGCCGTTGGCTCCTGATTGTAGGAGCTGTAGCGGCCGAGTTGGTTCGATTATGGGGCAAACTGTCGCTTCGTACCGAGACTCTTGCCTTCCCTGGTCATCCCCCTGAAGCTATGCGCATTCAGGAGAACCCGATGAACCTTGTTGAACTGACCGAACGCCTGCATGCCATTCGTGACCGTAACGACTGGCGGCAATTCCACAGCCCGAAAAACCTCGTCATGGCCGCCAGTGTGGAAATGGCCGAACTGGTGGAGATTTTCCAGTGGCTGACCGAGGACCAGTCGCGCCAGTTGCCGGCAGACAAACTGGCCCACGCTGGGCAGGAGGTCGGTGACATCGTGTTGTACCTGTTGCTGCTTTGCAGCGAACTGGGCCTGGACATGGACGCCGTGGTGCGCAGCAAACTGGCTGACAGCGAACGGCGGTTCGGCCAATGAGCGACCGTCATTTCGATCAGCTCGCCACGCGTTTTGCCGAAAAAATCTACGGTGGAGCCAAGGGCGCGATCCGCCTGGCGGTGCTTCAGGCCGATCTGCTGGAAGCCTTGCCACAGCGCCCGCTGCGCGTGCTGGACATCGGTGCCGGCCTGGGCCACATGTCGTTGTGGCTGGCCGAACGCGGTCACCAGGTGACCCTGGCCGAGCCGGCCGAGCCCATGCTCGAAGGCGCCCGCCAGCGCTTTGCCGAGGCGGGCCAGAGCGCCACGTTCATCCAGGCGCCGTGGCAGGACCTGCTCGGCCAGCTCACCGAACCTTACGACCTGGTGTTGTGTCACGCGGTGCTGGAATGGCTGGCCGAACCTCACGCGATCCTGCCGGTGCTGCATCAACTCACGGTCCCTGGCGGCTGGCTGTCCCTGGCGTTCTACAACCGCGACGCGCTGGTCTATCGCAACCTGCTCAAGGGGCATTTTCGCAAGTTGCGCAAAAATGACATGGCCGGCGAAAAACAGAGCCTGACGCCGCAACAGCCTCTTGATCCACGAGAGTTGGCGGCGCAACTTGAAGGCCTGTGGCAGGTCGAAAACCAGAGTGGCGTGCGGGTTTTCCATGACTATATGCCGGTAGAGTTCCAGGGCCGCGTGGAGCTTGCGCAGTTGCTGGAAATGGAACTGGCCCACCGTCGCCATCCGGCGTTT
Organism: Pseudomonas sp. NFACC16-2; assembly: GCF_900119205.1. Taxonomy (NCBI): domain Bacteria; kingdom Pseudomonadati; phylum Pseudomonadota; class Gammaproteobacteria; order Pseudomonadales; family Pseudomonadaceae; genus Pseudomonas; species Pseudomonas sp. NFACC16-2. The sequence continues at coordinate 259,331 of NZ_FPIX01000002.1, forward strand.
GCCGGGTTGGGACGTTATCTGCACTGGATCTGCCGTCCAGTGTGACCGGAGAGCGAAATGAAAGGTCGTTCAGGGTTGTTGATGCTGTGCCTGGGACTGGCGGCCTGCCAGGGCAGCAACCCCTATGTCGCCACGTCCAATCCACTGCCGCCGGCACCGGCCGAGGCCGCCACGGTATTCGACCGCAGCGCTTACCCTGCGCCGCCCCGTGACTATGGACGCTATCGCAGTTGGGCCTGGCGCGACGGGCGCCTGCCGTCGGGTTCCGCCTGGGCGGATTCGGCCCAAGTGGCCGAAGCGGTGAGCAATGCCCTGGACCAGCGTGGCCTGCGCCCGCTGCATGACAACCGGCCCGCCGACCTGTTCGTCAGCGCCGACCTGCGTCTGGAAACCCGCGTGCGCCAGGTTCGGGACGACTATGATGCCGGTTACTACGGCGGCTATAACCGTTATGACCGCTATGGCCCGGGTTATGGGATGTACCATCCGGTGCCGATGGTGCGCACGTATCAGGAGCAGGTCGTGGTGGTGCGGGTGGATCTGTTCGATGCCCGCACGGGGCAACCGGTATGGAGCGCCAGCGCCGAGACCGGCCAGCGGGGCAGTCAAAGCGAGCGCACCGATGCCATTCGTGCGGCGGTGGAAAAAGCCATGTCGGCATATCCTCCAAGTTGATTACGCAACGGAGAAAAACCATGTTTCGCCGTCTTGCTCTACTGGCCTTCACCCTGTTGTTGGGCGCTTGTGCCTCTAATCAGGTCAACCATGATTTCGACACCAGCCGCGATTTCGCGGCGTATCGCAGTTGGAGCTGGAAAGACCCGGCGCTGCAATATCGCCCCGATGACCCTCGCATCAAGAGCGACCTGACCGAACAGCGGATCCGCCAGGCGGTTGCCGATCAACTCGACCAGCGCGGCTTGCGTCCGGCGGCTGGCGGGCGTGGCGATGTGCTGGTCCAGGCCTATTTGATCGTCGAGGACCGCCAGCAGCAGGTCACCACCCACTACGGCGGCGGGTGGGGCGGCCCTTGGAATGGCTATTGGGGCGGGCCGATGTACAACGAAACCCGCAACATCAGCTACAAGGTCGCCACCGTGCAGATCGACCTGCTCGATGGTAAGGACGGCAAGCTGGTGTGGCGGGGCAGTGACGAACAACTGCTCAGCAACTCCCCCAACCCGGCTGACCGCAACACCGCCGTGCGCGAGACGGTTGGGCGGATCCTGTCCAACTACCCGCCGCGCTGAGCACGGCGAATTCAAGATGGGGGGAGGCTGAGCCACTGCCATCGCGAGCAAGCTCGCTCCAACATTAGGGGGGGCTGCTCAGGTCACCGGCCGCCACTCTCCCACCATATGCTCCAGCGCCCCGGTCCCCACCAGTTGCAGTTGCCCACTGGACCCCGCCGCACTCGCCAGCAGCGTCACTTCGCTGGGCAGGCGTACCGGTTTCTTGAAGGTCACCTCGATCTCGATGTTGGCCTCGGGCAGGTGGTCATCCAGCGCCGCGAGGGTCCTGGCCTTGTTCCACAAGCCGTGGGCGATGGCGGTGGGGAAGCCGAACAGCCTGGCGCTGATACCGCTCAGGTGAATCGGGTTGTAGTCGCCGGACACCTTGGCGTACTGCCGGCCAATGTCGACCGGCGCGGTCCAGTGCGCCACCTCCATCAAGGGCAGGCTGATGTCCGGCCGGTCTTCCACCAGCGCGCCGTCAAGCTGGACCCCCTTGCACAGCATCTGGCTCTCAGCCTCCCATAAAGGGCCCAACTGGTCATCGATGTGGGTCACGAGATTGAACACCGCACCCTTGGGATGGGCTTGCAGGTTCTCGACATGGACGCTGGCCCGCACTTGGCCAACCGCGCCCATGGGCCGCAATACACGAATGCGGTTGCTCAAGTGGATCAGCCCCAGCAGTGGGAATGGAAAATTCCGCGCGGTGAGCAATTGCATTTGCAGGGCAAACGCCAAGACGTGGGGATAGGTCGGCGGCAGCAGTCCGTTATCGACGAACCCGCAGACTTTGCGATAGGCCGCCAGGCGTTGCGGGTCGACCTGAAGCACTTGACGCAGCCCTTCCTCGGGCAGGGTCGTTCCGGTGACCTTGCGCCGTGTCGCCGCTTTCGAATAAAGCCCGGACATGGAGGGCGGGCTGCTGACTTCATGCCATTGGATTGTCATGGTCACGCTCCCAGAAGGCTTTGCCCACATACCCGCAGGGCCTGGCCGGTCACGGCACCCGTGCCCGGTTGCGCCAGCCATGCAACGGCTTCGGCGACATCCTGGGGCAGGCCGCCCTGGCCCAGGGAACTCATGCGCCGCCCGGCTTCGCGTAGCGCGAAGGGAATCTCGGCGGTCATGCGCGTTTCAATGAAACCCGGCGCCACGGCGTTGATGCTGATGCCCCGTGGTTGCAACAACGGGGCCCAGGCCTGGGCCAAGCCGATCAGCCCGGCCTTGCTCGCCGCATAGTTGGTCTGCCCACGGTTGCCGGCAATGCCGCTGATGGAGGCCAGCAGAACGACCCGGCCATTGTCGCGCAGGGTGCCGCTGTCGAGCAGGGCCTTGGTCAGCACTTGCGGGGCGTTGAGGTTGACGGCCAACACGGCGTCCCAGAATTCCGGGGTCATGTTGGCGAGGGTCTTGTCCCGGGTGATGCCAGCGTTGTGCACCACGATGTCGACGCCGTCGGGCAGGTGCTCGATCAACTGGGCGGCGGCGTCTTCGGCGCAGATATCCAGCGTGACGCTGCGCCCGCTCAAACGTGCCGCCAGGGCGTCGAGGTCGGTCTTGGCCTGGGGGACGTCCAGCAGGATCACGTCGGCACCATCGCGGGCCAGGGTTTCGGCGATGGAGGCGCCGATCCCGCGGGCTGCACCGGTGACCAGTGCCTTGAGCCCGGTCAGTGGTCGGGTCCAGTCCTGGACCTGGGTATCACAGGCGTTGAGGCGAATGACCTGCCCGGAGATGAAGGCGCTCTTGGGCGACAGGAAAAACCGCAGTGCGCCTTCCAGCTGGGCTTCGGCGCCGTCGCCGACGTACAGCAGTTGCAGCGTCCCACCGTGGCGCAGCTCTTTGGCCAGGGAACGGCTGAAACCCTCCAACGCCCGCTGGGCACTGGCGGTGAATGGCTCGGCAAGACTTTCCGGCGCGCGACCGAGGATGACGACATGGGCGCTGTGGTCGAGGTTTTTCATCAGCGGCTGGAAAAATTCGCGCAACTGCTTGAGCTGGTCGACCTGCAGCAAATGGCTGGCGTCGTACACCACCGCCTTGATTTTCGGGCCATGGCCGGGGATCCACTCGGTGGCCAGGGTCGGCTCGCCGCCGTAGATGAAAATGCTGTCGGTCAGGCGCTTGGCAAACGTGCCGATCTGTTCGGTCAACGGCCCGCCGCCCAGTAGCAATGCGCCTTCGATCGGCCGCAGGCGCCCGGCCTGCCAGCGTTCCAGGCGCACCGGCGATGGCAGGCCGAGGGACCCGACCATGCGCCGGCCAATGGGCGAATTGGCGAAGTCGATATAACGGTCAGACATGGAACACACTCCGGCTGATGAGGTTCCAAGTGTGGACCATGATTGGCAATCAGTCGTTCGATTGGCGAGATAAAGCCTAAGCTTGAGCGGGAGTGCTCTTTTCCAGGGCATCGAATTCCTTTGGGAGCAAAGCTTGCTCCCACAGGGTTCGGTTGAGTCTTCATAGGGCACTAGACCTACACAGGGAGTTCTTCATGACACAACTACGCCGCGTCGCGATCATCGGTGGTAACCGCATTCCGTTCGCCCGCTCCAACGGGGCCTATGCCACCGCCAGCAACCAGGCGATGTTGACGGCTGCCCTCGAGGGGCTGATCGAACGCTACAACCTGCATGGCTTGCACATCGGCGAAGTGGCTGCCGGTGCGGTGCTCAAGCACTCCCGGGATATGAACATGACCCGCGAGTGCGTGCTTGGCTCGCGGCTGTCACCGATGACGCCGGCCTATGATGTACAACAGGCCTGTGGCACCGGGCTGGAAACGGTGCTGCTGGTGGCCAACAAGATCGCCCTGGGGCAGATCGACAGCGGTATTGCCGGCGGCGTCGACACCACCTCTGATGCACCGATTGCGGTCAATGAAGGCCTGCGCAGGATCCTGCTGCAAGCCAATCGCGCCAAGACCACCGCCGACAAGATCAAGACCTTCCTGCAACTGCGTCCCCAGCACCTCGTCCCCGACCTGCCGCGCATCAACGAACCGCGCACCGGCCTGAACATGGGTGAGCATTGCGAATTGATGGCCCAGACCTGGCAGATCCCCCGGGAGGCGCAAGACCAGTTGGCCCTGGAAAGCCATCAGAAAATGGCCGCGTCCTATGCCGAAGGTTGGCAGAACGACTTGATGACACCGTTTCTTGGGCTGACCCGGGACAACAACCTGCGCCCGGACCTGACCCTGGAAAAACTCGCTGCCCTCAAGCCGGCCTTCGAAAAAAGCGCGAAGGGCACGATGACCGCGGGTAATTCCACGCCACTGACCGATGGCGCTTCGTTGGTGCTGCTGGGCAGCGAAGAGTGGGCCAAGGCCCGAGGCCTGCCGATCCTGGCGTACCTGCGCGACGGCGAAACGGCGGCGGTGGATTTCGTCAATGGCGCCGAAGGACTGTTGATGGCGCCGGTCTACGCCGTGCCGCGGTTGCTGGCGCGCAACGGCTTGACCTTGCAGGACTTTGATTACTACGAGATCCATGAAGCGTTCGCCGCCCAAGTGTTATGCACACTGAAGGCCTGGGAAGACCCGGACTACTGCAAGACCCGCCTGGGCCTCGACGCGCCACTCGGGTCCATCGACCGCAGTCGGTTGAACGTCAAGGGCAGTTCCCTGGCCGCCGGACACCCGTTTGCCGCCACGGGCGGGCGCATTGTCGCCAACCTCGCCAAGTTGCTTGATGCCGCCGGGCGAGGTCGCGGCTTGATCTCCATCTGCGCCGCCGCAGGCCAGGGGGTGACGGCGATTATCGAGCGTTGAGGGCGGCGCCGTCCTGGCGGGACGCCAGTTCCCGGTGATGGCTGGCGTAGCGCTCGGCGAGGATCGAGCAGACGATCAACTGCAGCGGGTGATAGATCATGATCGGCAGCAGGATCAGCCCCAGGCCGGGATGGTTGCCGAAAATCAACGCCGCCATGGGCACTCCGGCGGCGAGGGATTTCTTGCTGGCACAGAACACCGCGGCAACCTCATCGGCGCTGCTGAAGTGCAGGGCGCGGGCGGTGCGGGTGGTCGCCCACAAGATGATCGCCAACAGTACGGCACTGCCAAGCACTGCGCTCAAGAGCACACCGTGGCCTTGCTGTTGCCAGATGCCGGACACCATCGAGTTGCAGAAGGCCGCATAGACCAGTAGCAGGATCACCAGCTTGTCAATGACGCTGGTGTAGCGTTTGTACCGACCGAAAAAACCGGCCAGCCAACGCCGCAGGAACTGCCCCAGCACCAGTGGCAGCAGCAACATCAGGCACAGGTCGAGCAAGGTTGACCCCAGGTCGATACCTCCGGCGCCGCTGCCGACCACGAAACTGACCAGCAGCGGTGTCAGGAAAATCCCCAGTACGCTGGACAGGCTCGCGTTGAGAATCGCCGCCGGCACGTTACCTTTTGCACTGCCAGTCAGGGCCACCGAGGAAGAAATCGTCGAGGGCAGGGCGCACAGGTAGAAGAACCCCAGCATCAGCAGCGCAGGCACATGGCTGCCGACTAGCCAGTGGCTGATCAGCCAGATCAATGGAAACACGCCAAAGGTGAAACCCTGCACCATCACATGCAGGCGGATGTTCTTCAAACCGTGGCGGATCTGTTCGCCGGACAGGTTGACCCCGTGCAGGAAGAACACCACGAAGATGCCGATGTTGACCACCCATTCGGCATGCATGGCACCGCCCGTGGCGCCAAAGGTGGGAAAGAAGTACGCCAGCAGCGTGGCGAGCACCATGCCGCACAGGAACCAGTCGGTCACCATGCGTTTGAGGTGTCTGAAGATATGCATAGGGCACCGCATGTTGTAAGAAAAGTCGACTTAGCCTAACGTCGTCCTCATCAGTCGTCTTGCGACATAAGGCCAATCAATGCCGCCTAACGGACACCAGCAGCTGGAACGACGTATCCCCGACCTGGCGCAATTGCCGAGGCCGCTGTATGCCCGCGTCGAAAGCTTGAGCGCCGGTTCCTGGACGCAAGCCCATCGTCATGACTGGGTGCAATTTTCCTACGCCATCAGCGGCGTTCTCGGCGTACACACCGCCGCCGGCAGCTTCTTCGCCCCACCACAACGGGGCATCTGGATCCCTGCCGACCTGGAACATCAGGTGGTGACCTCCACCCGGGCGGAAATGCGCAGCCTGTATGTCCATCGTCACGCCTGCCCCTGGGCCGATGAGCGCTGTCGGGTGCTGGAAGTCACGCCACTGGCCCGTGAGTTGATCAAGGTGTTCTGTCAGCTTCCGGTCGATTACCCGCAAGGCGATACCCAGGAACAACGGTTGGTGCAGGTGTTGCTGGATCAACTGGCGACCCTGCCGGAAGTGGGGTTCTCCCTGCCGCTGCCGCGACATGCCCGTCTGCTGGGGCTGTGTAATGAGTTGATCGAACAGCCTGAGCAGAACGTCACCTTGCACGCCTGGGCTGAGCGTCTGGGTACGTCGGAAAAAACCCTGATGCGCCTGTTTCAACGCGAGACCGGCCTGAGCTTTCGCGCCTGGCGCCAGCGCATGCGCCTGTTGTCGTCCCTGGGGTCGCTGGAGCAGGGCGACAGCGTCACCAGCGCTGCGTTGTCCTGTGGCTATGATTCAACGTCCGCGTTCATTGCCGCGTTCAAGGGGATGTTCGGCTTTACGCCGGGGGAACTGTTCAAGCATTGAGTCGTCGCATCGCTTACAACCGACGGTAGGCACGGCTGTCAGCTCTTGTCGCAAATGCCCGGGCATTCAGTTGCCAACGCCAAGTCCGGTCTCGGCTATGATTCGGCTCGGTCGATTAATCAGGCACATTGTGTGCATCGCAAGTTCATAGGTCGGCAACCCCTCCCCGTGGAGGAAGGATTGCCGTATAACGACTGTCATTCGCGTGTTTGGTAATAAAGGACCCACAATAAAAGCTGATGAAGACTCCAAAACGCATTGAACCCCTGATCGAGGACGGTCTGGTCGACGAGGTGCTGCGCCCACTCATGAGTGGTAAAGAAGCAGCTGTTTATGTGGTGCGCTGCGGCAACGAGCTACGTTGCGCGAAGGTCTACAAGGAGGCGAACAAGCGAAGTTTTCGTCAGGCGGCCGAATATCAGGAGGGCCGCAAGGTCCGCAACAGCCGTCAGGCCCGGGCCATGGCCAAGGGCTCGAAGTTCGGGCGCAAGGAAACCGAGGACGCCTGGCAGAATGCCGAAGTGGCGGCACTGTTCCGCTTGGCCAGCGCGGGTGTGCGCGTGCCCAAGCCGTACGACTTCCTTGAAGGCGTGCTGCTGATGGAACTGGTGACCGACGAGTACGGCGATGCAGCGCCGCGTCTGAACGACGTGGTGCTGGAGCCGGACCAGGCCCGTGAATATCACGCCTATCTGATTTCCCAGATCGTGCTGATGCTGTGTACCGGTCTGGTGCACGGCGACCTGTCGGAGTTCAACGTCCTGCTCACGCCGACCGGGCCGGTGATCATCGACCTGCCGCAGGCCGTGGATGCTGCGGGTAACAACCATGCTTTCAGCATGTTGGAGCGGGACGTGGGCAACATGGCGTCCTACTTCGGCCGGTTCGCTCCGGAGCTCAAGCGCACCAAGTACGCCAAGGAAATGTGGGCGTTGTACGAAGCCGGCACCCTGCACCCGGCCAGCCTGCTGACCGGCGAGTTCGACGAGCCGGAAGAGCTGGCGGATGTCGGCGGGATCATGCGCGAGATCGAGGCCGCGCGCCTGGACGAGGAACGTCGCCAGGCCGTCCGCGCCGCCGATGATGCCCCGCCCGGCAAGACCGAAGAACCAGCGCCGCCGTGGATGCAATGATTGGCTGAACGGAAACCCGACCATGGCCGTAATGCTGTTCACTTAAGGCCATCGACAAAACCCGTGGCGAGGGAGCTTGCTCCCGCTGGGCCGCGAAGTGGCCCCTAAACCTGCCAAATGCGCAGCATCAGACACACCACACCCGCCGGTTTACGACTGCTTCGCAGCCGAGCGGGAGCAAGCTCCCTCGCCACAGGTCCATCATTTTTCTTGAATGAATAGCATTAGGCCAAGGCGGGTTTTTTTGTAGGCACTGCAAAATCCTAGACCCACCGCGCTCCCACTGGGAATGTCAGAGGGGTGCGTTTTCCTGGCAACACCCCGATGCCAGTTCCTTGAGGATCGGGCAATCCGGACGGTGGTCGCCGTGGCAGTGTTCCACCAGGTCCTGGAGGGTGTCGCGCAGTTCGGCCAGTTCGCGGATTTTCTGGTTCAGCTCATCGATGTGTTGCCGGGCCAGGGCCTTGACGTCGGCGCTGGCGCGTTGGCGGTCTTGCCAGAGGGTCAGCAGTTTGCCGACCTCTTCCAGGGAAAACCCCAAGTCGCGGGAGCGCTTGATGAACGCCAGGGTGTGCAGGTCATCGGTGCCGTAGATCCGGTAGCCGCTGTCGGTGCGATGGGCGGCCTTGAGCAGGCCGATGGACTCGTAGTAACGGATCATCTTCGCGCTCAGGCCACTCTGGCGGGCCGCTTGGCCGATGTTCATCGCTTGTCCTCCAACTGCTTGGGTGTCCAGAACTTCAACAGTAACGCATTGCTGACCACGCTGACGCTCGACAGCGCCATGGCCGCGCCGGCCAGCACCGGATTGAGAAAGCCGAACGCTGCCAGGGGGATGCCGATCAAGTTATAGACGAACGCCCAGAACAGGTTCTGGCGGATCTTGGCGTAGGTCTTGCGGCTGATATCCAGCGCCGCCGGCACCAGTCGCGGATCGCCGCGCATGAGGGTGATGCCCGCGGCATGCATCGCCACGTCGGTGCCGCCGCCCATGGCAATGCCGATATCGGCGGCGGCCAGGGCCGGGGCGTCGTTGATGCCGTCGCCGACCATCGCCACTACCGAGTGTGTTTTCAACTGCTGGACGATGGCGGACTTATCCGCCGGCAGCACTTCGGCATGGACCTGGGTGATCCCCAGCGCTTCGGCCACCACCCGGGCGCTACCCCGGTTATCGCCCGTGAGCAAGTGACTGGCGATGTGGCGCTCATTGAGGGCCTGTACGGCAGCGAGGGCCCCGGGCTTGAGGGTATCACCGAAGGCGAACAGGCCCAGCACCCGAGGCGTCGCGTCTTGTTCGATCAGCCAGGACAACGTGCGGCCTTCGGTCTCCCAGGCCTGTGCCGACTCGGCCAGCGAGCCGGGGGCCAGGCCCAGTTCGTCCAGCAGACGGCGATTGCCCAGGGCCAGGCGATGCCCGTCGAGGCTACCGGCAATGCCGCGTCCGGCCAGGGACTGGCTGTCGCTGACATCCGGCACATCCAGGCCGCGCTCGGCGCAGGCATCCAGTACGGCTTTGGCGAGCGGGTGTTCGCTGCCGCGTTGCAGCGCGCCGGCCATTTTCAGCAGCGCGTCTTCATCACCTTCCAAGGCCGTCAAGTGGGCGATGCGCGGAGTGCCGGAGGTCAGAGTGCCGGTCTTGTCGAACACCACGGTGTTGACTTCATGGGCACGTTCCAGCGCCTCGGCGTCCTTGATCAGAATCCCGTGGCGCGCGGCCACGCCGGTGCCGGCCATAATCGCCGTGGGCGTCGCCAGGCCCAGGGCGCAGGGGCAGGCGATCACTAGCACGGCGACGGCGTTGATCAGCGCGGTTTCCAACTGCGCACCGTACAACCACCAGCCGATCAACGTCGCCAGGGCCAGCACCAGCACCACCGGTACGAACACCTGGCTGACTTTATCCACCAGTTTCTGGATCGGGGCCTTGGCGGCCTGGGCGTCTTCTACCAGGCGAATGATGCGCGCCAGGACGGTTTCGGTACCCAGGGCCAGCGTGCGTACCAGCAGCCGACCTTCGCCGTTGATGGCGCCGCCGGTGACTTTGTCGCCGGGCTGCTTGGGCACCGGCAGGCTTTCGCCGCTGATCAGCGCTTCGTCGGCGTGGCTCTGGCCTTCCAGCACTTCGCCGTCCACCGGGAAGCGTTCGCCGGGCTTGACCAGCACCAGGTCATTCAAGCGCAGGGCACTGATGGCAACATCCCGCTCCTGGCCATCGATCACCTGGATCGCCCGTTCCGGACGCAAGGCTTCGAGGGCGCGGATAGCGCTGGCGGTTTGTCGCTTGGCGCGGCTTTCCAGATATTTGCCGAGCAGTACCAGGGCAATTACTACGGCCGAGGCTTCGAAGTACAGGTGCGGCATGCCGCCAGGGCGGGCGATCACCCATTCATAAAGGCTCAAGCCGTAGCCGGCGCTGGTGCCCAGGGCCACCAGCAGGTCCATGTTCCCGGCACCGGCACGCACGGCCTTGAAGGCGGCGACGTAGAAACGCGCACCGAAGACGAATTGCACCGGCGTCGCCAGGGCGAATTGGACCCAGGCCGGGAGCATCCAGTGCACGCCGAACGGCTGCAGCAGCATGGGCAATACCAACGGCACCGACAGCGCAATCGCCAGCACCAATATCAGGCGCTCGCGGTTCAGACGGTTGGCCTGCGTGTCAGCGGGCTGTTCGGCCTGCCAGACAGTGGCGTCATAGCCGGCGCGCTTGACCGCATCGATCAGGTTTTGTGGATCCACTTGGCCGAGCAGTTCGAGGTGGGCCCGCTCATTGGCCAGGTTGACGCTGACCCTGTTTACCCCGTCGACCTTGCCCAAGGCGCGTTCGACCCGGCCGACACAGGAGGCGCAGGTCATGCCTTCGATGTTCAGTTCCAGGGTGTGCACCGGAACGCTATAGCCTGCCTGTTCGACGGCCTGCTTCAAGGCCGGCAGGCTACCTTCGGGGGCCTGGACACGCGCCTGTTCCGTCGCCAGGTTGACGCTGACGGCGCTGGCACCGGTGACTTTGCTCAAGGCCCGCTCGACCCGTCCGGCGCAGCTGGCGCAGGTCATGCCGGCAATGGGTAGATCGAATGTGATGGATTCGGACATCGGTCACGCTCCCTGTAGTGAATGACTACAGGATCAACCTTGCCATGTTGGCAAGGTCAAGCGCCAATCCTCTGTGGGAGCGAGCCACAAGTTCAAGTGGCGTGTCAGTAACCGAGCCCCGCCTGCTTGAGGAACATACCTTGTTCATTCATGGCGATGCGGAACTTCAAGATGTCACCGGCCTTGAGGGTGATGTTCTGCGACCCTGGCGCGAGCATGCCCGGGTTGCACCCCGGTGCCTGGCCTGGCAGCAACTTCAGGCGCAAGGAGAACTGGCCCGGCGGCAGGTTGAACGAGGTGCTTTGCTCCTGGAACAGCCTGGCCGAGAGCTGATCCTGGATGTAGATGCCGATTTCGCAACTGGTCGCCACTTCCAGGCGCTCGCGAGAAATGATCAACACGCCGTAGTCTTCGCCGGCGGCCGATGCCTGGGGCGCCACCGCTGAAAAACCGAGCATGCAAAACAGGCTGAACGCTGACCAGCGCATGGCTGAACCTCCGGTGTTAAATCCTTGATGTGTGCAGCTTGGCTGAGCGCGATGCCGATTGCCAGCCCGGCAGTTTTTGTCAGAACTTGACCTTGCCATGATGGCAAGCTTGAGACTGCTGGCAACCTCAATCCCAAGGAGTTATCTCATGCAAACTTTCAATGTCCAGGGCATGTCCTGCGGTCACTGTGTCAAGGCCATCACCCAGGCGCTCAAGTCCAAGGACCCGGCGGCCGATGTGCAAATCGACCTGGGCGCCAAGACTGTCCAGGTCCAGAGTTCGTTGCCGGCCGATGCCGTGCTCGCGGCCATCAAGGAGGAGGGCTACGAGGCCAGCCCCGCTTGAAGTTTTTTAATCGTTAGCGACCTACCGGAATGTTCAAGAGCGTCCGGCACGGCTAGACTGTCGGGCTGTCGAACGACGCCTGAGCTGGACGCCCGATGAACCTCCGTACCATTCTGATTCTTGGCGCCTTGAGCGCTTTCGGTCCCTTGGCGATCGACTTCTACCTGCCTGCCTTTCCGGCGATGGCCACGGCCTTCGGTACCGATGAAAAACACATCCAGTTGACCCTGGCGGCCTATTTCCTCGGCTTGTCCATCGGGCAATTGGCCTATGGGCCGGTGGCGGACCGGTTCGGGCGGCGCATTCCGCTGCTGACCGGCGTCGGCCTGTTCACTCTGGCCTCCCTGGCCTGCGCCTACGCGCCGAGCCTGGAATGGCTGATCGGCGCCCGTTTCGTCCAGGCCTTGGGTGGATGCGCCGGGATGGTGATCTCGCGGGCGGTGGTCAGCGACAAATGCGACGCGGTGGGTTCGGCCAAGGTGTTTTCGCAGTTGATGCTGGTGATGGGCCTGGCGCCGATTCTCGCGCCGATGCTGGGCGGGTTGCTGGTGAACCTGCATGGCTGGCAGTCGATTTTCATTGCCCTGACCCTGTTCAGTGCATTGGCGTCGACGGCGGTGGCCTTGTGGCTGCCGGAAAGTTTGCCGGACTATGTGCCTCGGCAACCGTTGTCGGGGGCGTTGCGCCAATATGGCCGGTTATTGACCGACGCTGTCTTCCTCGGCCATGCGCTGACGGGGGGTATCGCTATCGCTGGGATGTTTGCCTACATCGCCGGTTCGCCTTTCGTCTTTATCAAGCTCTACGGTGTACCGGCCGAACATTTCGGTTGGCTGTTCGGCACCAACGCGGCGGGCTTCATCCTGGTTGCGCAGGTCAACGCCCGGCTGCTGTCCAAGCGCGGCCCGGCGTTTCTGCTGAGCCGCGCGGTATGGGTCTACGTGGGCGCCGGGCTGAGCCTGCTGGCCGTCAGCTCATTGCAACCTGCGCAGTTGTGGCCGCTGCTGCTCCCGCTGTTTATCTGCATCGCCAGCCTGGGGTGCATCCTTCCCAACGCCTCGGCCTGCGCCATGAATGGACAGGGCGCCCGGGCCGGCAGTGCTTCGGCGATGCTGGGATGCCTGCAGTTTTCCGTCGCCGCCGGGGCAGCCTCGTTGGTGGCGGCGCTGCATGACGGCACCGCCGTGCCAATGGCGCTGGTCATCAGCCTTTGCGGGCTGTTGGTGGTGAGCGCAGCGATGTTGACCCGTCGCCTGCAAAATTCCCGGACGCTGGCCCAGGCCAGTCGCGAGGGCTGACTCAGCCGACCGCGCGCTGCTGTTGTTCGGGGAAATGATGGGGCGCGAGGATCCGCGCTTGTAGGGTGCTGGCGAAGGCCTGGGCTTCGGCCTCGGTACGGAAGGTGACGACGTGCTGGTCAAGGCGCACTTGCCACTGGGATTTTGCCACTTCTTTTATCAGGATCTTCATTGCTGACCTCCTCACGAAAAGATTGCGTTGCAAAGGCCTCGAGTGTAGACCCGAATGCGATCGCAATTGTGACAAGGATCAATTCTCGGACTGACGGTGCGGTCCCAAGTTAATGCAACACCTGTGGAGAGGGAGCAAGCTCCCTCTCCACAGGTGAAGTGTTTCGACCTGCCGTCAGAAGCCCTCGAGCACAATCTTGCCCTTGGACTTGCCGCTTTCCAGCAAGGCATGCGCCCGGCGCAGGTTCTCGGCGTTGATGGTGCCGAAATGCTCGCCAACCGTAGTCTTCAGTGTGCCTGCGTCGATCAGGGCGGCCACGCGGTTGAGCAGTTTGTGCTGTTCAAGCATGTCGGCCGTTTCGAACAGCGAGCGGGTGTACATGAATTCCCAATGCAACGACAGGCTCTTGCGCTTGAGCTTGGTCACGTCCAGCGCCTTGGGATCGTCGATCAGCGCCAGTTTGCCCTGGGGCGCGAGGGCTTCGACCAACTGGTCCAGATGCTGGTCGGTCTGGGTCAGGCTGGCGACGTGAGTCACCTGGGGCCGGCCCGCTTCTTTCAACACTTGGCTCAATGGCTGGCTGTGGTCGATCACCAGGTCGGCCCCCAGGCTGCGCACCCAATCCTGGGTCTGCACACGGGACGCGGTGCCAATCACCTTCAGCCCGGTGAGTTGGCTGGCCAGTTGCGTCAGGATCGAACCCACGCCTCCCGCCGCGCCGACGATCAACAGGCTCTGGCCCAGGTCGCTTTGGCCTTCCTGGATTTGCAGGCGCTCGAACAACAACTCCCAGGCGGTAATGGCCGTCAGCGGCAGCGCCGCCGCTTCGGCGAAACCGAGGGTCTTGGGCATGTGGCCGACGATGCGCTCATCCACCACGTGCAGCTCGCTGTTGCCGCCGGCCCGGGCGATGGAGCCGGCATAGAACACCTGGTCCCCGGCCTTGAACAGCGTGACCTCGCTGCCCACCGCCTTGACCACTCCGGCCACGTCCCAGCCCAGCACCTTGGCCGCGCCGTCTTCGGGCTGGACGTTCTGGCGGACCTTGGTGTCCACCGGGTTGACCGAAATAGCCTTGACCTCCACCAGCAGGTCCCTGGGACCGGCGACCGGTTCTGGTAGCTCGATGTCCTGGAGCGATTGCGGGTCAGTGATAGGCAAAGAGTGGTAGTAGGCGATGGCTTTCATGAAGCGGCTCCGTGAGATGAATTCGATGGAGGCCATGTTTAGCTATTTATCGTCGAGATAAAACCGGCTAAAAGAACAGGCTCTTTCAATGATTTTTTGATAATGGAGTCGTCATGCTTCGCTTCGATGACTTGCAGTTGTTTGTCCGGGCGGCGGACCTGGGCAGTCTTTCGGCTGCGGCCAGGGTCATGGACCTGTCGGCGGCGGTGGCCAGTGCCGCGTTGAAACGGATCGAGCAGCACCTCGGCGCGCGGCTGTTGGCCCGTTCCACCCGTAGCCTGCGCCTGACGGCCGAAGGCGAGGGCTTTCTCGAATATGCCCGGGCCGCATTGAGCAGCCTTGACGAGGGCCGGCGGTTGTTGACCAGTGGCCAGGACCAGGTCAGTGGGGTGTTGCAGTTGTCCGCACCGTCGGACCTGGGACGCAACCTGCTGCTGCCCTGGCTGGACGCGTTCCAGCGCGAGCACCCCGGGCTGACGGTGCGGCTGTTGCTGGGCGATCGCATAGCCGATCTGTTCAAGCAGCCGGTGGACATCGCCTTGCGTTATGGCGATCCGGAAGATTCGAGCCTGGTCGCCCTGCCCATTGCCCCGGATAACCGCCGGGTGCTGTGCGCATCGCCGGACTATCTGGCTCGCCACGGTGCACCCCATCAGTTGGAACAACTGGCCCAGCACAACTGCCTGTTGTACATGCTGGGCAGTCGGGTCCATGACCGATGGGGTTTTCATGACGGCAAACGGGAAGTGAGCCTCACCGTCAGTGGCGACCGTTTCAGTGACGACGCCGATGTGGTGCGACGCTGGGCGGTGGCGGGTGCCGGGATTGCCTATAAATCGTGGCTGGATGTGTCCACAGACGTGCTGGCCGGACGCTTGAAAATCCTTTTGCCGAACCTGCAATGCGAACGCGCGCCCCTCAATCTGCTGTGTGCCCACCGGGCGCAATTAAGCAAGCCCATCAACCTTTTGCGGGACATGCTCCAGGCCCGCTGCGGTGAATTGACGGCTCGTTTTCCAGTCTTGACGGGGACCGGCCATTAGTCGCGGGCAAATAGAGAATTTTCCCTCAGGAACAATCGCCTCCAAAGGTTTCCGGAGGACAGGAAAGCTCGAGCGCCCCGCTTATACTAGCGACCGCCTGCGCCAGAGCAGTAGACGAATGATTCAACAGGGAGTGAATACATGGAACATGCACCTTGCATCAGCCAGATCGCCACGCTGCTGGCTGACCCCAAGCGCAGCGCAATGATGTGGGCCTTGATGGACGGCACGGCCCGCCAGGCCGAGGAGTTGGCATTGCTCGCCGGGTTGTCGCCGTCCTCGGCCAGCGCGCATCTGGGACGCCTGTCCGCCGGAGGCCTGTTGAAAGTCGAAGCCCGGGGCCGCAAGCGGTTTTTCCGCCTGGCAGCCCCTGAAATCGGCGCTGCCGTCGAAGCGCTGGCCAGCGCGACGCTGGTCAGTACGCCGCGCCAGATCCCGGACATCTTCAAGCGCCGGGTCATGCCGAGCAAAGCGCCGTCGGCTCCCACGTCGTTGATGCGGGCCAGACTTTGCGACGATCACCTGGGGGGCACCCTGGCGGCGGATCTGTATCAGCAACTGCTGGATGCCGGGTGGATCGAGCAGTTCGAGCAGCGGGTGATCGTCACCCACAAAGGCGCTAATCAGCTGGCCGAACGTGGCCTGTTCATCCAGGCCTTGGCCCATCGCAACGCCCGCATTGCCTGTGCCTGCCCGGACTGGAGCGAGCGTCGTCCACACCTGGGGGGCGCGCTGGGGGCGGCCCTGCTGCAGCTGTTCATGCAGTCGGGTTGGCTGAGCTTGCCCAACGATTCGCGAGCCCTGCAGGTGACGACGCTCGGCCAGCAGGAAATCCACCGGTTCGCCCGGCAGGACACGGTGGAGATGGCAATCTAGAGAACGCTTCCGATGCGTCGCTCAGGGCTGTGGGTAGGTCGTATTCAGCAATAGCCACCTGCGAGGTTCGCGCACACTCGGTCCGGGGAAATTATCGGATTGGGGAGGCAGCATGGGCACTCACGGCTACAGCGCGGCGGAACGATTGGAACGGTTACCCATCAGCGGTTACCACCGGGTCATCTTCATCATCATCGCCCTGGCGTTTTTCTTTGACTCCATGGACCTGGCGATGATGACGTTCCTGTTGGGATCGATCAAAGCCGAGTTCGGCCTGAGTACCGCCCAGGCCGGGTTGCTCGCCAGCTCCAGCTTCTTCGGCATGGTGGTGGGGGCGTCGCTGTCGGGCATGCTGGCCGATCGTTTCGGGCGCAAGCCGGTGTTCCAGTGGAGCATCGTGCTGTGGGGCATTGCCAGTTACTTGTGCTCCACGGCCCAGGACATCGAGACCTTGACGCTGTTTCGCATCCTGCTGGGTATCGGCATGGGCATGGAGTTTCCGATTGCCCAATCGATGCTTTCGGAGCTGATCCCGGCCAAGCGTCGGGGTCGCTACATCGCCTTGATGGACGGCTTCTGGCCGCTGGGTTTCGTGGCAGCGGGGGTGCTGTCGTATTTCCTGCTGCCGGTGGTCGGCTGGCGCGACATCTTCCTGGTGCTGGCGGTGCCGGCGGTGTTTGTCCTGGCGATTCGTTTCTTCATTCCCGAGTCGCCACGCTGGCTGGAGCAAGCCGGTCGGGGCGATGAAGCGGACGCGGTGCTCAAGCGAATCGAAGACAAGGTCCGGACCTCGCTGGGGCATCAGACCCTGCCGGAGCCGATCCGTTTGCCAAGGGTTGAGAGCACGCCAGGCAATTTCTTTTCCGCCCTGGCGCAGATCTGGTCGCCGCTGTATCGCCAGCGCACGATGATGATCTGGAGCGTCTGGTTCTTTGCCTTGCTCGGTTTCTACGGCCTGACGTCCTGGCTCAGCGCGTTGTTGCAGCAGTCGGGGTTCGCGGTGACCCAGTCGGTGTATTACACGGTGCTGATTTCTCTGGGCGGGATTCCCGGTTTCCTGATGGCGGCCTGGCTGGTGGAGCGCTGGGGGCGCAAACCGGTGTGCGTCATCACGCTGTTGGGCGGCGGGGTGATGGCGTTTCTGTATGGGCAGAGCGCGGTGTTTGGCGGCAACGTTGGCCTGTTGATCGGCACCGGGTTGCTGATGCAGTTTTTCCTGTTCGGCATGTGGGCGGTGCTCTACACCTACACGCCGGAGCTGTACCCCACCTCGGCCCGGGCCACAGGCTCTGGTTTTGCCTCGGCGGTCGGTCGCATCGGTTCGCTGCTCGGGCCATTGGTGACCGGGTTGGTGTTCCCCATCACCGGGCAGGGCGGCGTATTTGCCCTGGGCGCGTTGTGCTTCGCCGTGGCGGCGGGGGTGGTCTGGTTGTTCGGTATGGAAACCCGGGGCAAGACGTTGGAGGAGTTGAGCGAAGCGCCCGCTGCCGACTAAACACTAACCCCCCTTGTGGGAGCGAGCTTGCTCGCGATAGCGGTCTGGCATTCAACATTAATGTCAACTGATGCACCGCCATCGCGAGCAAGCTCGCTCCCACAATTGGATCTGTGTCCAACTGTGGATTTGCAGGCGATCAAAAAACCGGTGGGAGCGAGCTTGCTCGCGATAGCGGTCCGGCATTCAACATTAATGTCGACTGATGTACCGCCATCGCGAGCAAGCTCGCTCCTACAGGGGTGATTGTCTGGCTTAAGGTTTTACCAGCCGCGCATCCAGGCTGTTCTGGGCCAGGCGCTTGGCCTGGTCCTGGGTCATGCCCAGATGGGTATACAGCGCGTGGAAGTTCTCGGTGACGTAGCCGCCGAAGTACGCCGGGTCATCGGAGTTCACCGTCACTTTCACCCCGCGTTCGAGCATGTCGAGGATGTTGTGCTGCGACATGTCGTCGAACACGCACAGCTTGGTGTTGGACAGCGGGCACACGGTCAGCGGAATCTGCTCGTCGATGATCCGCTGCATCAGCCGCTCGTCTTCAATGGCTCGCACGCCATGGTCGATGCGCTGGATCTTCAGCAGGTCCAGGGCTTCCCAGATGTACTCGGGCGGACCTTCTTCGCCGGCATGGGCGACGGTCAGGAAGCCTTCGATGCGTGCGCGGTCGAATACGCGCTGGAACTTGCTCGGTGGATGGCCCATTTCCGAACTGTCCAGGCCCACGGCCACGAAGGCCTCGCGGAACGGCAGCGCCTGGTCGAGGGTTTTCTCGGCCTGTTCTTCGCTCAGGTGGCGCAGGAAACTCAGGATCAGGCCGCTGGTGATGCCCAGTTGCTGCTCACCGTCCTTGAGGGCGGCGGCGATGCCGTTGAGCACCACTTCGAACGCGATACCACGGTCGGTGTGGGTCTGCGGGTCGAAGAACGGTTCGGTGTGGATCACGTTCTGCGCCTTGCAACGCAACAGGTAGGCCCAGGTCAGGTCATAGAAGTCCTGGGACGTGCGCAGCACATCGGCGCCCTGGTAATACAGGTCGAGGAATTCCTGCAGGTTGTTGAAGGCATAGGCCTTGCGCAAGGTGTCGACGTCGCTCCATGGCAGGGCGATCTTGTTGCGTTCGGCCAGGGCGAACAGCAGTTCGGGCTCCAGCGAGCCTTCCAGGTGCAGGTGCAGTTCAGCCTTGGGCAGGGCGTTCAGCCAGTCGTACATGGTCTTTTCTCATCAGCGAATCGATGGCGGGCATTCTACAGGCGCTGGCCGCAATGTCGGGTAAAACCTGACCGGCTGATCCACTACACGGCGAGCGACTCACGCCGGTAAGCATAGGTGTCGGCGAAGCGCGACAGCAGGAATTCGGCGCAGGTCGTCGTTGGGTACTTTGGCGGGTGGGCGTCATCCTGGCAACCGGGCAGGCATTGAATCAGCGTGTCGGGGTGCGGCTCGGCAAAGAACGGCATCGAGTACCGGTCCACCCCCAGCGGGCTGATCACTCGATGCGGCGTCGACAGGTAACGGTCGTTGCTCCAGCGCGCCATCATGTCGCCAAGGTTGACCACGAAGGTGCCATCGATGGGTGGCGCGTCGATCCATTGGCCGTTGACGTTGCGCACTTGCAGGCCGCCGGCGGCATCCTGGTAGAGCAGGGTGATGCAACCGTAGTCGGTATGGGCGCCCGCACCTTGTTGCTCGGCGCTGCTAGCGGTCTGGCGTGGTGGGTAATGAATTAGGCGCAGCACGCTGACTGGCTCGTTGAAGCGCGTGTCGAAAAAGTCCCGCTCGATGCCAAGGGCCAGAGTCATGGCCCGCAGCAGTGTTTGGGCAAGGGCCTGCATGTCGCGGTAATGCTGCTCCATCAAGCTTTCCCAGCCGCTCAGGCTTGGGTGTCGGTTGGGGCCGCGCAGCGGTTTTTCCGCGAGGACTTCGGGATGATCGGCCGGCAGGTGCAGGCCCATGTCGAAGGTTTCCTTCAGGTCGCTGGGCTTGGTCGGGTCCAGTTGTTCGGTGGCGACGGCGCCGTAGCCACGGTGGTGGCGGGTCTGGGTGATGTCGATCTTGAGTTTTTCTTCGACGGGCAGGGCGAAGAAGCGTTGGGCACTGCCCAGCACCTCGGCGATACGCGTGGCGCTGATGGGATGCCCCTTGATGTAGAAAAAGCCCCACTGGCGGCAGGCATGGTCGATCTGCGCGGCGACGGTTTGCCAGGCGTCGGACTCATCGCCGTAGAGCGGGCTGATGTCGATGATGGGCAGGCTGTTCATGCGGCTTTCCTGGCTTGAAATAGGAGCCCCATGTGGGAGCGAGCAAGCTCGCTCCCACAATAGGTTTGGGGTTGGTTTTGGGGACTATTTGGGAATCTCGGCCTTCATGCCTTCGACGTAGTAATTCATCGACGCCAGTTCCGCGTTGGTGGCGCTCGCGCCCGCCGGGATTTTCTCGACGCCGGCCTGGTCCTTGATCGGGCCGGTGAACGGATGGAAGGCACCGCTCTCGATGTCGGCGATGATCTGCTCGGCTTCGCCCTTGACCGCTGCTGGCACCAGGTCGCTGATCGGCAGCTTTACCGTGCCTTCTTTCAGGCCGCCCCAGTAGTCTTGGGATTTCCAGTTGTGGTCGAGCACGCTTTGGGTTGCCTGGATGTAATGCGGGCCCCAGTCATTGACGATGGAGGTCAGCACCGCCTTGGGACCGAAGTGAGCCATGTCCGAAGCGTAGCCCACCGCATAGACGCCGCGTCGCTCGGCTGCCTGGATCGGTGCCGGGCTGTCGGTGTGCTGGAACACCACGTCCACGCCCTGGTCGATCAGCGCGTTGGCGGCGTCGGCTTCCTTGCCCGGGTCGAACCAGGAGTTGACCCACACCACTTTGATCTCGCTGCCGGGGTTGTACTTGTTGAGGGCCAGTTGGATGGCGTTGATGTCGCGGATGACTTCCGGGATCGGGAAGGACGCGACGTAGCCGATCTTCTTGGTCTTGGTCATCTTGGCCGCGAGAAAACCACCGACGTAGCGGCCCTCGTAGGTGCGAGCCAGGTAGGTACCCAGGTTCTTGTCCTGCTTGTAGCCGGTGGCGTGTTCGAAGATTACCTTGGGAAACTGCTTGGCGACTTTCAGTGTCGGGTTCATGTAGCCGAAGGAGGTGGTGAAGATCAGGTCGTATTTGTCCTTGGCCATGTTGCGGATCACCCGCTCGGCGTCGGCACCCTCCGGCACGTTTTCCACGTAGTTGGTGGTGATCTGTTCGCCGAATTTCGCCGCCAGCTCCTTGCGCCCTTGTTCATGCTGATAGGTCCAGCCGTGATCGCCGATCGGGCCGATGTAGACGAAGCCGACCTTCAGCGGGTCGGCGGCACTGGCATTCAGGCCGGCGCCCAGGCCGACGGCGGCGACGACGGCGCAAAGCAACTTCTTCAAGGGGCGTTTGTGCATGAACTCGAACTCCGTTTTGTTGTGAGGTTGGCTGTACGGCACCAATGCAAAATGCTGACCAACAAGACAACTAATCGACACGGTCCAACTGTGGCGAGGGCGCTTGCTCCCGCTCGGTCGCGCGGCGACCGTAAAAGCCGGGGGCCGCTACGCGTCCCAGCGGGAGCAAGCGCCCTCGCCACAATAAGATCGTCCGGGCGATAAAGGTGCGCGCCGCCTGCCAGTCGCCACCCACTGGTGCGTCACACTCGAACGAAACGTTCACCGCCTCCTACAGTCAGTAACTCATGACCCCGCCCACGGTGACAGGCCCGCGATGCTCACTTTGCTCAAGCAAGAAAAACTGCTGTTGCTGGCGCTGATCGCCGCGTTCATCGCCTACCCGCTGGAACATTGGCTATTGGGCAACGGGCAACTGGTCGCGTTGATCGGCGGCCTGGTGCTGATCGGCTTCATCGTCGCCGCCTCGATGCGCGTGGCCCATCACGCCGAACTGCTGGCGGAAAAGGTCGGTGATCCCTACGGCACGATGATCCTGACGCTGTCGGCGGTGCTGGTGGAGGTGGTGATCCTGGCGATCATGATGAGCAACGAAGCGTCATCGACACTGGTGCGGGACACGATCTATTCGGCGGTGATGCTCGACATCAATGGCATCCTCGGGCTCGCGGCGCTGATGGGCGGGATCAAGCATGGCGAGCAGGCCTACAACGACGATTCGGCGCGCACCTACAGCGTGATGATTCTCACCGCCATGGGGGTATCGATGGTGGTGCCGGAGTTCATTCCCCGCGAGAGCTGGAAAATGTATTCGGCCTTTACCATCGGCGCGATGATTGTGCTGTACACCTTGTTCCTGCGCATGCAGGTCGGGCCTCACAGTTACTTCTTCAGCTACAGCTATCCGGAAAAACGCCGCAAGAAAGAGCCGGTGGAAAACGAACCGGAACCCATCAGCCTGACGCTTTCCATCGGTGCGCTGGTGGTTGGCGTGGTGATTATCGGCGCTCTGGCCGAAGTCATGTCCAAGGCCCTCGACCTGGGGTTGGAAGGCTCGGGTGCGCCGCCGGTGGTCACGGCGATCCTGGTGGCCGCCATCTCCGCCGCACCGGAAATCCTCACCGCCCTGCGCGCGGCCCTCGCCAATCGCATGCAGTCGGTGGTGAATATCGCGCTGGGCGCGTCGCTGTCCACCGTGATCCTGACCGTGCCGATAATGGAGGCCATGGCCCTCTACACCGGCCAGCCGTTCCAGATGGCAATGACCCCAGTGCAGACGGTGATGATCTTCATCACCCTGATCGTCAGCGCCATCAACCTCAACGATGGCGAAACCAATGCCATCGAAGGCATGACCCACTTTGTGTTGTTCGCGACGTTCATCATGTTGTCGTTGCTGGGGCTTTAGGCCCTGCACAAAGCCAAACTGTGGGGGCGGGCTTGCTGTTCACTTAGGGCAATCGACAAACCCGTGGCGAGGGAGCTTGCTCCCGCTGGGCCGCGGAGCGCCCCCAAAACCTGCCAAATGCGGAGCATCGGACACACCGGTTTACGACTGCTTCGCAGCCGAGCGGGAGCAAGCTCCCTCGCCACAGGTCCATCATTTTTCTTAAATGAACCGCATTGGCTCCCACCGGGGATTTTGGCTGGATCAGGCTCCGGCGATCAGTTCCCGCGCCGCCTGGCTGTGATCGGCAATCAGACCCTTCAAGTCCAACCCTTCGACCTGCCCGTCGATCACTCGCCAGTGCCCGCCGATCATCACCCGATCCGCCCGATCCGCACCGCACAGCAGCAGGGCCGAGATCGGGTCGTGGCTGCCGGAAAAGCGCAGCTCATCAAGCTTGAACAGCGCCAGGTCGGCCTGCTTGCCCACCGCCAGTTCGCCGATATCGCCGCGCCCGAGCAGTTGTGCCGAGCCCCGGGTCGCCCAGCCCAGTACGCGTTCCGGCGTGATCGCTTGCGCGCCATAGCGCAGGCGCTGGATGTACAGCGCCTGGCGGGTTTCGAGGATCATGTTCGAAGCATCGTTGGATGCCGAACCGTCTACCCCCAGGCCCACGGGAGCGCCGACGGCGGTCAGGTCCAGGGTCGGGCAAATGCCCGAGGCCAGGCGCATGTTCGAACTTGGGCAGTGACAGATGCCGGTGCCGGCGGTGCCGAGGCGGACGATTTCATCCGGGTTGAAATGAATCCCATGGGCCAGCCAGGTGCGCGGTCCGAGCCAGCCGACGCTGTCCAGGTAATCGACGGTGCGCAGGCCGAAGCGTTGCAGGCAAAAGTCCTCTTCATCGAGGGTCTCGGCCAGGTGTGTGTGCAGGCGCACGTCGAGTTGCTCCGCCAGCTCGGCGCTGGCCTGCATGATCTCGGGGGTGACCGAAAACGGTGAGCAGGGCGCCAGGGCAATCTGGATCCGGGCGCCGTCACCGCGCTCGTGGTATTGGCTGATCAAGCGCTGGCTGTCGTCGAGAATCACCTGGCCCTGCTGCACGGTCTGCTGCGGCGGCAAGCCACCGTCGGCCTCGCCCAGGCTCATGGAACCGCGGGTCAGCATCGCGCGCATGCCCAGTTCACGAACACTCTGAACCTGCACGTCGATGGCATTTTCCAGGCCTTCGGGGAACAGGTAATGGTGGTCGGCCGCCGTGGTGCAGCCTGACAGCAGCAACTCGGCCAAGGCCACTTTGCTGGCCAGGGCAAGTTTTTCCGGGGTCAGCCGCGCCCACACCGGGTAGAGGGTCTTCAGCCAGGGAAACAACGGCTGGTTCACCACCGGCGCCCAGGCGCGGGTCAGGGTTTGGTAGAAGTGATGGTGGGTGTTGATCAACCCCGGCAGGATCACATGCTCACGTGCATCGAAGATGTCGTCACAGGGCTGGGCGGGTTGCTGGCCGGCGCTCAGCAGTTCGACGATCACACCGTCCAGCAGGACGAGGCCGCCACGGGCATCGAGGTCGTTGGCGGTAAAAATGGCGAGGGGATTTTTTAACCAGGTACGGGTCGCAGGCATGGTGGCCGGCTCCTCTGAAAGTGGGTTCAGGTTAGCCAGCTCAGTGATGCCCTGTCTGCTGATCCAGGGTCGCCCGTTGGACGGGGCGAGGTGCGGAGTTTACTCAGGTTATCGGGCGCAGATCCAGTGTCAGGTCGAGACCCCTGTGGGAGCGAGCAAGCTCGCTCCCACAAAGGAAAGGTGGGGTTACCAGGGAATCGTTTCGCCCTTGTAGTTGACGAAGTGATGCCCGCCCTGGCCGGCGAAGGCGTTGACCTGGTCAATCAACCCACGGGTACTGGTTTCGACATCGATGTCCGCCCCTTCACCGCCCATGTCGGTCTTGACCCAGCCCGGGTGTAGCGACAGCACGGTCAATGCCAGCTCGCCCAGTTGGCTGACGAAGCTGTTGGTCATGGAATTGAGCGCCGCCTTGCTGGCCTTGTACAGCGCCAGTTCCGGGGCGTCGGGCATGGTCACGCTGCCCAGCACCGAGCTCATGAACGCCAGCACGCCGCTGCCGTCGCGGATCTGGCCCACGAAGCGCTGGGCCAGGTTGATCGGCGCCACGGCGTTGGTGAAGAACAACTGGCCGACTTCGGCCAGCGTCGCGCCGCCTGGGCTCTGGTTGTCCGGACCCTTGACGCCGGCGTTGACGAACAGCAGGTCGAAGGTTTCGCCCTTGAGTTGTTGGCTCAGGGCGATGACCGCTTGCTGGTCGTCCATGTCGAGTCTTTCGATCCGCACCGGGCCCAGCGCCCTCAAAGCCTCTGCGTTCTGCGGGTTGCGCACGGTGGCGGTCACGTTCCAGCCATCGCTGAGCAGGGTCTTCACCAGACCAAGGCCCAGGCCCCGGGAGGCGCCGATGATCAATGCGTTTCTTGCCGAATTCATGAGAGGCATCCTTGAAAGAAAAAGGTCATGGATTTAATGGACAGCGTTGCCCGAGCCGTTGTTTCAGCTCGTGACGCAACGCGTCGAGTTCGGTCATACGGGTTTCGATCAGGTTCAGTTTGTCTTGCAGCAATTGCGTCACGGCGCAGTCCGGGTCGGGGGCGTTCCACAGGGCGGCGACGCTGGCGCCGATCTCGCCCAGGGTAAAGCCCAGGCGTTGGGCGGTCTTGATATAGAGCACCAGTTGGACCACGTCGGCGGGGTAGTCGCGATAGCCATTGGCACTGCGCGCGGCCGCGATCAGGCCCCGCTCCTCGTAGAAGCGCAGGGTGTCTCGACTGACGGCGCAGGCTTGGGCTAATTCACCGATACGCATGGATGACTCCGCAAGGGGCTTGACCTTGGAGCATACCCCAGGCTTTAGCCTTTTCGCTCCCCAATTATCTGGAGCAAAGTGTATGTGGAATTCGATGCAGTATCGCCAGGTGGTGCGCGGCAGCGCCTGGTACGACCTTATCGTGTCGGCCGTGCTGGCCACGCCGTGGAGCTTTGCGGCGCTGCATGGTGTGTTGATGAGCTTGGCTCAGCTATTCGACCTGCCTGGAGAACTGCCGCCGTTTGCGCCGGCGCATGTGCTGATGGTGAATCTGCTGGGCTCGATTGTCTGCGTGTGGGCGGTGCTGCGGATTCGGGATCCGCAGCCGCTGTATGGGCGTTTTGACGCGACGGGGCGGTTTCTGTTTGCCGCCTGGATGCTGTATGCGCTGCTTCATGGGGCCAGTGCGGTGTTGTGGGTGTTCCTGTTTTTGGAGGTGGTGTGGGGCGTCATGCAGGTACTGCCCATCCGTGGCGAGGGAGCTTGCTCCCGCTCGACTGCGCAGCAGTCGCCTTCCTAGGAGGGACGCTGCGCGCCCCAGCGGGAGCAAGCTCCCTCGCCACGGGTGTACCTCAGTGCCCCGACTGCCAAGGTTGCCCCAAGGACACCGGCGCATACAGTCGGGTGCGCACAGCGTCCCGGGATAACAGCACCAGCACCACAATGGTTGCGGCATACGGCAACATCGCCAGCAAGCTCGATGGAATCGCCAGCCCCAAGCCCTGGGCCACCAGGTGCAGGATGCTGGCGAGGCCGAACAGGTAGGCGCCCAGCAGCAGGCGCCACACCCGCCAACTGGCGAACACCACCAGCGCCAGGGCGATCCAGCCGCGCCCGGCGCTCATGTTCTCGGCCCACATCGGCGTGTAGGCCAGCGACAGATAGGCGCCGGCCAACCCGGCCATGGCGCCGCCGAACAGCACCGCCAGGGTCCGCACCCTTAACACCGGC
Organism: Pseudomonas sp. NFACC16-2; assembly: GCF_900119205.1. Lineage (NCBI taxonomy): Bacteria > Pseudomonadati > Pseudomonadota > Gammaproteobacteria > Pseudomonadales > Pseudomonadaceae > Pseudomonas > Pseudomonas sp. NFACC16-2. The sequence goes on from NZ_FPIX01000002.1 coordinate 285,997, forward strand.
AGGCCCATGGCACTGGCGGCGTCGGGGTTCTCGCCGACGGCCTGGATGATCAGCCCGGCGCGACTTTTCATGATCACCCACGCCACCAGGGCAAACAGGGCGAAGGACAGGTAAACCAGCAGATCCTGGGCAAACAGCATCCGCCCGATCAAGGGAATGTCACTCAAGTAGGGAATCGCCAGCGGCTCGAACCCCGCCAGTGGTTTGCCGACCCAGGCCGCGCCGACAAAACTCGACAGGCCCACGCCGAAAATCGTCAACGCCAGCCCGGTGGCCACCTGATTGGCGTTGAATACCAGCGCCACCAACGCGAACAACGCCGACAACAGCATGCCGGCAGCCATCGCTAGCAGCACGCCGAGCCACAGATTGCCGCTGTTGAACGCGACGATAAAACCGATCACCGCACCGAACAGCATCATGCCTTCCTGGCCCAGGTTGAGGACGCCGCTTTTCTCGCAGACCAATTCACCCAGGGCCACCAGCAGCAGGGGTGTGCCGCAGCGCACCATGGCGTAGAAAATATTACTCAACAGGTCGATATCCATCACAGCGCTCCTGCCTGTACGGCGGTGGTTCGGGTGCGCCGGGCCCAGCGCAGGTTCAGGCGTGGCCGGTACAGGATCAGCACGTCGCAGGCCAACAGGAAAAACAGCATCATTCCCTGGAACAGTTGGGTGATTGCCTGGGGAAGGTTCAGCGACATCTGCGCGCTCTCGCCGCCGATATACAGCAACGCCATCAACAGGCTGGAAAACAGAATGCCGATGGGATTGAGCCGTCCCAGGAACGCCACGGTAATCGCCGCATAGCCATAGCCCGGCGACACCTGCGGCACCAGCTGGCCGATCGGCCCGGTCACTTCGCAGACACCGGCCAACCCGGCCAGCGCCCCGCTGATCAACAGCGCCAGCCACACCAGCGGCTTCTGGCGAAAACCGGCGAAACCGGCGGCGCGAGCATCGAGGCCCAGCACCTTGATTTGAAAGCCGACGAAGCTTTTCTGCAGCAACACCCACACCGCCACCAGCGCCAGCAGGGCGAAATATAGCCCGGCATGGACCCGACCATCTTCCAGCAGCAACGGCAGGCGACTGGCCTCGCCGAACATCGCCGACTCCGGGAAATTGAAACCCGCTGGGTCTTTCAACGGTCCGTGAACGCAAAACAGCAGCAGGTTCAGGGCGATGTAATTGAGCATGATGCTGGTGAGGATTTCATTGGCATTGAAGCGCGTGCGCAGCCACGCCGTGAGCCCGGCCCAGGCGGCACCGGCCAGGGTGCCGGTCAGCAGGATCAGCACCAGTGCCCAGCGGCTTTGCATGTCGATGATGTTCACCGCCAAGGCACTGCCGGCCAAGGCGCCCAGCAACAGCTGGCCTTCAGCGCCGATGTTCCAGATTCGCGCCTGATAGGCCACGGCCAGGCCGAGGGCGCAGAGCAGGATCGGCAAGGTCTTGACCAGCCATTCGGACACGCCGTACAGATCGCTGATCGGGGCGATCAACAGGGTGTACAGCGTTTGCAGCGGGTCGTGCCCCAGGGCGATAAACAGTAGCGAGCCACAGGCCAGGGTCAACACGGCGGCCAGTAGCGGCGAGCACCAGAGCATCAGGCGCGATTGTTGGCCGCGTGGTTCGAGAGAAAGCAGCATGTAGAACTCCGTTTAAACCGGTGCGGGAGCAGGGGATCGAGGGGCGTCGAACTGGCCGGCCATCCAGCCGCCGACGTCACTGAGACGGGTCTCGACGGTGGGGCTCAAGGCCGACAGACGCCCGCCGCACAAGGCGCCGAGGCGATCGCTGATCTGGAACAGTTCGTCGAGGTCTTCGGAGATCACCAGAATCGCCGCGCCCGCATCGCGCAGGGCGATCAGGGCGCGATGGATGGTCGCCGCCGCGCCGACGTCCACGCCCCAGGTCGGGTGAGCGGCCACCAGCAGCTTTGGCTGTTGCAGGATTTCCCGACCGAGAATGAATTTCTGCAGGTTGCCCCCCGAAAGGCTGCGCGCCGGGGTTTTGGTGTCGCGTGTCTTCACGCCAAAGCGACGGATGATCTCCTCGGCCAGGTGTTCGACCTTGCTGCGGCGAATCAGTCCGTGGCTGACCAGGCCCTGTTGGAAAGCGCTGAGCAAGGCGTTATCCGCCAGGCTCAATTGCGGCACGGCGCCATGGCCCAGGCGCTCGGCGGGGACAAATGCCAGCCCGAGCCGACGACGGGCGTCGGGGCGTAGATGAGCCACGGGTTGCCCGTCGAATCGGATCGTTTCGCCTTGCGGGCGGGCAAGCGGAGTCTCTCCGCTGAGCAACGCCAGCCATTCGTCCTGACCATTGCCCGCCACCCCGGCGATGCCGACGATTTCGCCGCTGCGCACCTCCAGGTCGATCTCCCGCAACGAGCAGCCGAACGGGTCTGGGTTGTGCCACGACAGCTTGTTGATCTGCAGGAAGGCTTTGTCGGCGCTGACCTTGGGATAATCCGTGATCAGCCCGGCCGCTTCGCCGACCATCAGTTGCGCCAACTCCCGGTCCGAGCAATGCGCCGGGGTGCAATGCCCCGACACCCGTCCTGCGCGCAGCACCGTGGCGCTGTGGCACAACGCTCGCACTTCCCCAAGCTTGTGGCTGATAAACAAGATGCTGCAGCCCTCGCTCGCCAGCCGGCGCAGGGTCACGAACAGTTCTTCGGCTTCAACGGGCGTGAGCACCGAAGTCGGTTCGTCGAGAATCAACAGGCGAATGTCCTGCATCAGGCAGCGAATGATTTCCACCCGTTGCCGCTCGCCAATCGACAGGCTGTGGACCAGCCGCTGCGGCTCCAGCGCCATGCCGTAGCGCCGGGAAACCTCGCGGATCCGGGGTTCCAGCTGCGCCGGCGTACCGGCTGCCGCGCCCATTGCCAGGGCAATGTTTTGCGCAACGGTGAGCGTTTCGAACAGCGAGAAATGCTGGAACACCATGCCGATTCCCAGGCTGCGGGCCTGGGCCGGGTTGCGCAGGTTGACGCGCTGGCCTTGCCAGATCACCTCGCCCGAATCGGCAGGGGTGACGCCGTAGATAATCTTCATCAGGGTGCTTTTACCCGCACCGTTTTCCCCGAGCAGGGCGTGGATCTCGCCGGGTTGGATGCTCAGGTCGATGGCGTCGTTGGCCAGGCAACCGGGGTAGCGTTTGCTGATGTTGCGCAATTGCAGGCGCGCGATGGAATCGGGGTTGGACATGACAGGCTCGGGCCGATGGACAGGAATGCCTGTGGATAAAGCAATTTCCTGGCCATCAGGTCAGGAAATGGCCTCGGCCCGCGCCGCCAAGGCTCTTTGCAGGTAGCCTGGGCATCTGCCATAGGAAAATTCTGCACCGGCTTGGAGCGCGCAAGTTTTGCGCAGGCATCGGTTTGCCCTGAAATGGGTGGTTAAAAATTGAGCAAGCGGCTGCGAGCCATGCCCTTCTTGGGGTAGCAGGAGCCATGAACGGGTTATCCACAGGTTGCTCCACAGTTATTGTGTGCAAGCCGGAAACTCAGGCATAAGCACTGCGGGGCTTTCTTCTAAAGGTGATAAACCGCCGCAAGCGTTTGTTTTGTGGATGGATTTGTCGGTTAGACGGGACTTTGGCTGAAAAATGAGCAACTCTCTGAAACCCGCATGACAGAAGGGTTACAGAGGGATTTGCTCAGGTTATCCACAGTCGGGCCCACAGTGGATGTGGGCAAGTTGAACGATTGCGGGCGCCCTGAAAGGTCGCAGATTTGATCTCAACGTGCCAGCAGAATCCGGCCACGGCTCAGGTCGGCCAGGTGCGTTTGCAATGTTTCGATCTGCGCTTCACCCACGGCCAGTTGAAGGTCCACGCCATTGGCCGTAAAGCGTTCTTCATTGACCAACCCGCCGCATTCGGCAACGCGCAGTTTCACCAGGGCCAGTTCGGCGAATCCGCAGGAACAGCGCAACGCCACGCGACTGATCAATTCGATTTTCTCGGCGTTTTGCAGGCATTTGTTCGCGCCGCCGCCATAAGCCCGGGCCAGCCCGCCTGTGCCCAGTTGAATCCCGCCGTACCAGCGGATCACCAGCACCGCGACCTGATCGCAGGCTTGTGCTTCGATCGCGGCCAGGATCGGCCGCCCGGCGGTGCCTCCCGGCTCGCCATCGTCGTTGCTGCGGTATTGGTCGCCGAGTTTCCAGGCCCAGCAATTGTGCGAGGCATTCAGGTCGCTGTGCTGGTCGATAAAGGCCTGGGCGTCGGCGGGGCTGCTGATGGGCGCGGCGAACGTGATGAAGCGGCTTTTGCGAATTTCTTCGCGGTATTCGCAAAAGCCGGCAAGGGTAAAGGCCATGGCGATCTTAGAGGGCAGGTGTCAGGCCGCAGCCCTTGAGAATGATGCGGATCAGGTTATCGCCAGCCTCGACCATGTCCTGCTTGGTCAACTTGCTGCGACCGGTCACGCGACAGATCTGGGTGGCGAAGTCGGCGTAATGCTGGGTACTGCCCCACAACAGGAAAATGAGGTGAACCGGGTCGATCGGGTCCATCTTGCCGGCATCGATCCAGGCTTGGAATACGGCCGCCCGACCATTGAACCAGGCGCGATAATCCTGGTTGAAATACTCGCTCAGGCATTCGCCACCGCTGATCACTTCCATGGCAAACAACCGCGACGCCTGGGGTTGGCGACGAGAGAACTCCATCTTGGCGCGGATATAGCGGGTCAAGGCTTCGGCCGGATCATCCTCGGCGGTGAGGGTGTTGAAGGTGCTGTCCCACAATTCGATGATGTTGCTCAGCACCGCCACGTACAACCCGAGTTTATTGGTGAAGTAATAATGTAGGTTCGCCTTGGGCAGCCCGGCCTTCAGGGCGATGGCATTCATGCTGGTGCCTTTGAACCCGTGACGGGCGAATTCATCTTCGGCAGCCTTGAGGATCGTCTCTTCGTTCTTTTGACGAATGCGACTGGTGGGCTTGCCACCGTGGGCAGGGACTTCAAAGGTCATGAGCGTTTCCGAGCTGGGTCTGTGGGCAAGCAAATGCGTTGATAGCGCACCGGCATCAATCCGACAAGTGCCATCACACTAAAAGCCCGACTAAACACCTGTGGGAGCGAGCTTGCTCGCGATAGCAGAGGATCCGTCACATCTTTATTGACTGAATCACCGCTATCGCGAGCAAGCTCGCTCCCACAAAGAGCAAAAGGGTTAACGGGTGGCTGCGAGGCTTTCGAGAAAACTCTCCAGCACCAGATGAGGCCGACGCCCCTTGCGGGTGACCGACGCCAGGCTCAGGTCATAGAAACGTGCCGAGGGCTTCAAGGCCCGCAGCCGACCTTGCTGGACCCAGAGGCTGGCGTAGTGATCGGGCAAGTAACCGATGTAGCGTCCGGTGAGGATCAGGAACGCCATGCCTTCGCGGTCCGATGCGCTCGCGGTGCAATTGAGCGCCTGGTAATGGGCCTGTATGTCGGCTGGCAGGCGGAAGGTCGGCGCGATGGCGTCCTGGCTGTTGAGGCGAGCGTCCTCAAGTTGCAGGTCATCGACATAAAACAGCGGATGCCCGACCGCGCAATACAGCAGCGATCGTTCACTGTACAGCGGTTGATATTCCAGCCCGGACAGGGCACTGGCCTGGGGAACTACGCCGACATGCAAACGCCCGTCGAGCACGCCTTGCTCGACTTCGTTGGGGGCGATCATGCGAATCTGGATCTGCACGTCGGGCCCGCGTTCCTTCAATTGCGCCAAAGCGTGGGTGATGCGCATGTGGGGCAGGGTGACCAGGTTGTCGGTCAGGCCGATGGTCAGTTCACCGCGCAGATGCTGGTGCAAGCCGTTAACCTCGGTGCGAAAGCTTTCCAGTGCGCTCAATAGCTGCAACGCCGATTGATACACCTCACGACCTTCCTCGGTCAGGGAAAAGCCCGCGCGCCCGCGTTGGCACAGGCGCAGGCCGAGACGTTGTTCGAGGTCGCTCATCTGCTGGCTGATGGCCGACCGGCCGATGCCAAGCACGGTTTCCGCCGCGGAGAAACCACCACATTCCACCACGCTGCGGAAAATGCGCAGCAGGCGAATATCAAAGTCGCTGACCTGGGCCAGTGGATCGGGACGACGAGCGCTCATAGTTTAGTGATCCGCCGACTGAAGGTTACAAAAGTTGGATTTCACCGACTTTATCGTCGTGGCAACTTAGCTGCAAGAACGCTTTCGATCCCCTGTCGCTTATGACCTGCGAGGTTTTGTCGATGAACATGCCCGAACACGCTGCCGGTTCCCTGGCCAGCCAGCTCAAGCTGGATGCCCACTGGATGCCTTACACCGCCAACCGCAATTTCCAGCGCGATCCACGCCTGATCGTCGCTGCCGAAGGCAGTTGGCTAGTGGATGACAAGGGGCGCAAGGTGTACGACTCGTTGTCGGGCCTGTGGACATGCGGCGCCGGACATACCCGCAAGGAAATCCAGGAAGCGGTCGCCAAGCAGCTGGGCACCCTCGATTACTCGCCGGGGTTCCAGTACGGCCATCCGCTGTCGTTCCAACTGGCGGAAAAAATCACCAGCCTGACCCCGGGCAATCTCAATCATGTGTTCTTTACCGACTCCGGCTCCGAGTGCGCCGATACCGCGGTGAAGATGGTCCGCGCCTACTGGCGTCTCAAGGGGCAGGCGACCAAGACCAAGATGATTGGTCGTGCTCGTGGCTATCACGGCGTGAACATCGCGGGCACCAGCCTCGGCGGTGTCAGCGGCAACCGCAAACTGTTCGGCCAGGCCATGATGGACGTCGACCACTTGCCGCACACCTTGCTGGCCAGCAATGCCTATTCCCGTGGCATGCCAAAAGAGGGTGGCATCACCTTGGCCGATGAGCTGTTGAAGCTGATCGAGCTGCACGATGCTTCCAACATCGCTGCGGTGTTTGTCGAACCGATGGCCGGGTCGGCCGGCGTGCTGGTTCCGCCAGAGGGTTATCTCAAGCGTCTGCGGGAAATCTGCGACCAGCACAACATCCTGCTGGTGTTCGACGAAGTGATCACCGGTTTTGGCCGCACCGGTTCGATGTTCGGTGCCGACAGCTTTGGTGTGACCCCGGACCTGATGTGCATCGCCAAGCAAGTCACCAATGGCGCGATCCCCATGGGGGCGGTGATTGCCAGCTCCGAGATCTACCAGACGTTCATGAACCAGCCGACGCCTGAGTACGCGGTGGAGTTTCCCCACGGCTACACCTACTCGGCGCACCCAGTGGCCTGCGCGGCGGGCCTGGCGGCGCTGGACCTGCTGCAGAAGGAAAACCTGGTACAGAGCGTGGCCGAAATTGCCCCGCATTTCGAGAATGCGTTGCACGGCTTGAAGGGCGCGAAGAACGTCATTGATATTCGCAACTATGGCCTGGCCGGCGCGATCCAGATTGCCGGGCGCGACGGCGATGCCATCGTGCGTCCATTCGAGGCCGGCATGGCGTTGTGGAAAGCCGGGTTCTATGTGCGGTTCGGCGGCGACACCCTGCAGTTCGGGCCGACGTTCAACAGCAAGCCGCAGGACCTGGATCGCCTGTTCGACGCTGTCGGTGAAGTGCTGAACAAGCTCGACTGATGCGTCCTTCTCTATAGCTTTCGATAACGGGCGTCCGGTCATGGGCGCCTGTGAATAATTCCGGAGTCCCCCATGAGCCTCATCCCGCATTTGATCAATGGCGAACTGCTGAGCGACAGCGCTCGCACCGCCGATGTGTTCAACCCTTCCACTGGCCAGGCCATCCATAAAGTACCGTTGGCTGATCGCGCGACCATCCAGCAGGCCATCGACGCTGCGAAGGCGGCTTTCCCGGCCTGGCGCAATACACCTGCGGCCAAGCGTGCGCAGGTGATGTTTCGTTTCAAGCAATTGCTGGAGCAAAACGAGTCGCGTATCGCCCAGTTGATCAGTGAAGAACACGGCAAGACACTGGAAGACGCGGCCGGTGAGCTCAAGCGTGGCATCGAGAACGTCGAATTCGCCTGCGCAGCGCCGGAGATCCTGAAGGGCGAATACAGCCGTAACGTAGGACCGAACATCGACGCCTGGTCAGACTTTCAGCCTCTGGGCGTGGTGGCGGGCATCACGCCGTTCAACTTTCCGGCGATGGTGCCGCTGTGGATGTATCCGCTGGCGATCGTTTGCGGTAACTGCTTCATCCTCAAACCATCCGAGCGCGACCCAAGTTCGACATTGCTGATCGCCCAGTTGCTGTTGGAAGCCGGTTTGCCCAAAGGTGTGTTGAGCGTTGTGCATGGCGACAAGGCCGCCGTGGATGCACTGATCGAAGCGCCGGAAGTGAAGGCATTGAGTTTTGTCGGTTCGACACCGATTGCCGAATACATCTATGCCGAGGGCACGCGGCGTGGCAAACGCGTCCAGGCACTGGGCGGGGCGAAGAACCATGCGGTGCTGATGCCGGATGCCGACCTGGACAATGCCGTCAGCGCACTGATGGGCGCGGCGTACGGTTCGTGCGGTGAACGCTGCATGGCGATTTCGGTGGCGGTGTGTGTCGGCGACCAGGTGGCGGATGCGCTGGTGTCCAAGCTGGTGCCGCAGATCAAGGCGCTGAAAATCGGCGCTGGCACGTCTTGCGGGCTGGACATGGGGCCGTTGGTGACCGGTCAGCACCGGGACAAGGTCAGTGGCTATATAGAAGAGGGTGTGGCGGCGGGTGCCTCGCTGATTGTCGATGGTCGCGGCTTGAGTGTGACGGGTCATGAGGAGGGCTTCTTCCTCGGTGGCTGCCTGTTCGATCGTGTGACCCCCGAGATGCGCATCTATAAGGAAGAGATCTTTGGGCCGGTGCTGTGCATCGTCCGGGTCAACAGCCTGGAAGAGGCGATGCAGTTGATCAACGATCATGAGTATGGCAACGGCACCTGCATCTTTACGCGCGATGGCGAGGCGGCGCGGTTGTTCTGCGATGAGATCGAAGTCGGCATGGTGGGCGTCAACGTTCCATTACCGGTGCCGGTTGCCTATCACAGCTTTGGCGGCTGGAAGCGCTCACTGTTCGGCGACCTGCACGCCTACGGCCCGGACGGCGTGCGTTTCTATACCCGTCGCAAAGCGATTACCCAGCGTTGGCCGCAGCGTGCCAGCCATGAGGCTTCGCAGTTTGCGTTCCCCAGCTTGTAACCGGTAAGTGAAGAGGCCGGCGCCCTAGGGCGCCGGCCTCTGTGTTTGCGGGGCTTTTTGACTGATGTGACAGAATTGTGAAAATAGGTGTTGACGGCAGATTCTGGAAGTCTATAATTCGCCCCACTTCCGGCGCAGTCGAAACGTAAAACTCCTTGAGATTCAATGAGTTAAGCAGGTTTCGAAGGTGCAGGGCTTCAGTTCATCGAAGTCCGGAGGGAGCAGGTAGAGCGGTGTTGTTTGGCTCTATCGGCGGTTCGATCTTCTCGGTCGAAAGCGGTGAAAAAGAGGTGTTGACAGCAGCGAGTAACGCTGTAGAATTCGCCTCCCGCTAACGAGAGATCGGAAGCGCAAGTGGTTGAAGTTGTTGAGGTTTCCGAAGCGAAACTTTGAAAATTTCTGAAAATAACCGCTTGACAGATACACGGGGCGCTGTAGAATGCGCGCCTCGGTTGAGACGAAAGACTCAGCCAACCGCTCTTTAACAACTGAATCAAGCAATTCGTGTGGGTGCTTGTGGAGTCAGACTGCTAGTCAACAGATTATCAGCATCACAAGTTACTCCGCGAGAAATCAAAGATGTAAC
>NZ_FPIX01000069.1:0-19686 GCF_900119205.1 Pseudomonas sp. NFACC16-2
AGATGATCGAGCAAGAGTTGTGGGGCGTGTTGTTGGGCTACAACTTGTTGCGCTATCAGATGGTGGAAATGAGTCGCCACTGTCCTGGCATTTACCCGTGCGAAATGAGCTTCACCGCCTGCACTTGGGCGATTCTCGGGTTTATCAACAGCGTCTCCGCCGACCGTTCCGGGAACATCCCCAAGTATTTGGCCGAGCTTCATGCTTCAGCGCCGCACTACGTGCTGCCGCATCGACGTGAGGAGCGCGTTTATCCTCGGGCGATTCGGCTGAAATCACCGAAATATCCGATCAGAAATAGAAATGCCAGTCAGCTTAACTGACTGGCATTACCCTCGACAGGCCGGTTTTTTTATGGGGGGTTCAACCAAATCATCGGCTGAAACACAGCGCTCTGTGGCGAGGGGATTTATCCCCGCAGGGCCGCGAAGCGGCCCCAAACCTGCCAATTGAGTTTGCCTGGCTCACCTTTCTGGGACTGCTGCGCAGTCCAACGGGGATAAATCCCCTCGCCACAAAAGAGCCAGGCCTGGCTCTATGTCAGTCGTCGAAATCCTGCCAGCCACCCATCTCTTTCCACCGGTTGACGATGCCGCAGAACAGCTCGGCGGTTTTCTCGGTGTCGTAGCGGGCCGAATGGGCCTCACGGCCATCGAAATCGATGTCGGCCGCCTGGCACGCTTTGGCCAGGACGGTCTGGCCGTACGCCAGGCCAGCCAGGGTCGCGGTGTCGAAGCTGGAGAACGGGTGGAACGGGTTGCGCTTCATGTCCAGGCGCGCGACGGCGGCGTTGAGGAAGCCCAGGTCGAAGCTGCTGTTGTGGCCGACCAGGATCGCTCGCTTGCAACCATTGGCCTTGAGCGCCTTGCGCACGCCACGGAAGATGTCGGTCAGGGCCGTTTCTTCGCTGACGGCCATGCGCAGTGGGTGATCGAGCTTGATCCCGGTGAACTCCAGGGCCGCCGCTTCGACGTTGGCGCCTTCGAACGGTTCGACACGGAAGAAGTAGGTGTGGTCAGGGAACACGAAGCCTTTTTCGTCCATGCCAATGGTGGTCGCGGCGATTTCCAGCAAAGCGTCGGTGGCGGAGTTGAACCCGCCGGTTTCTACGTCGACGACGACCGGCAGGTAGCCACGGAACCGAGCTGCCATGGGGTGACGGGCGCCGCCCGAACCACCGTTGCCGTCCAGTTCGTCGTCGAAATGATCTTCACTCACGCGTTTTCCTCCAGCAGGCGCCAGCGCAGTTTTTCACCGGCGCGCAGCGGGATGACAGCCAGATCGCCGAAAGGCAGGCTGGCGGGGGCGGTCCACTCATCGCGAACCAGGGTAATACGATCGGTGTTCACTGGCAGGCCATAGAAGCGTGGGCCATGCAGGCTGGCGAAGCCTTCGAGTTTGTCCAGCGCGTTGCGCTGTTCGAAGGCTTCGGCGTACATCTCGATGGCGGCATAGGCGGTGTAGCAACCGGCGCAACCGCAGGCCGCTTCCTTGGCATGCTGGGCGTGGGGTGCCGAGTCGGTGCCGAGGAAAAACTTGGCGCTGCCGCTGGTGGCGGCGTCCAGCAAGGCTTCCTGGTGGGTATTGCGCTTGAGGATCGGCAGGCAATAGTAGTGCGGCCGGATCCCGCCCACCAGCATGTGGTTGCGGTTGTACAGCAGGTGATGGGCGGTAATGGTCGCGCCGACGTTGGCCGGGGCCTCGTTGACGAATTGCACGGCATCGCCGGTGGTGATGTGTTCGAACACTACCTTGAGGGTCGGGAAGCGCTCCACGACGCGGCGCATGTGCTCGTCGATGAAGATTTTCTCGCGGTCGAACACGTCGACGTCGCCCCGGGTGACTTCACCATGGATCAACAACGGCATGCCGACTTCGGCCATGGCCTCCAGCGCCGGGAAGATCTTGTCGATGCTGGTGACGCCGGAATCGGAGTTGGTGGTCGCGCCGGCCGGGTACAGCTTGGCGGCATGGACGAAGCCGCTGGCCTTGGCCTCGCGAATTTCTTCGGGCTGGGTGCGATCGGTGAGGTAAAGCACCATCAACGGTTCGAAGCGGCTGCCAGCCGGGCGTGCGGCGAGGATGCGCTGGCGATAGCCGTCGGCTTCGGCGGCATTGCGCACTGGCGGAACCAGGTTAGGCATGATGATTGCGCGCCCGAAGGTGCGCGCGACATCGGCGACGGTATGGGTCAACACAGCACCATCGCGAAGATGAATATGCCAGTCGTCGGGACGCAGCAGGGTCAGGCGGTCGGACATTGGGGGGCTTCCAGGCGGGTCAAACTGTGGGAATGCTACCGGAAAAGACCGATTCAGGCACCCGCTATCAAGTTCTGGCGCAACTTACCGATAGCTCCTACAGGTGTGCCACGAATCCGTTCAGTGCCCCAGACAGGCGTCATGCCCTCGGCATGCGTCGATCTTTGTATAAAAGTCAGTGGAGCCTCCCGTGCGCCAGCGTTATCTAGCCTTGCTCAGCGTGTTTGCCAGCCTTCCCGCCATGGCGCTCACTTTCCAGACCCGTCTGGAGAGCATTGAGTGGACGGTCGAAGGCGACAAGTTCGAGTGCCGGCTGAGCCAGCCGATCACTGATTTTGGCAGTGGCGAATTCGTGCGCCGGGCGGGTGAGCAGGCCACCTTCAGGCTCAAGGCCTATAATCCGATGCTCGGCGGCGGTTCCGCGACCTTGTTGGCGGCGGCCGCGCCATGGCAACCGGGGCGAGGCGATATCAACCTGGGCTCGGTCAGCATTGGCAGTGGCGATGTGTTGTTCAACAGCTCCCAGGTCCAGGCCGGTCGCTTGATCAGCGGCCTGATGGACGGTCGCAGCCCTGTGGTACGGCGCAATACCGAGGACGGTCGAGTGTCGGAAGTCCGGTTGCTGCCGGTACGTTTCAACAAAGCCTTCAGCGACTATCAGAGCTGCGTGGCCAAATTGCTGCCGAAGAATTTCGAACAGGTGAAGCAGACCCAGATCGGCTTCCCTGGCGAGGAAGTGGAGCTCGATGCGCGGGCCAAGGCCCAGTTGCAGGTGATGCTCGACTTCATCAAGGCCGACCCGAGCGTCAATCATGTCGAACTCGATGGTCACTCCGACAACAGTGGCAATCGCCTGACCAACCGTGAACTGTCGCGCCGTCGGGCCCTGGCGGTCCAGGATTTCTTCAAGGCCAATGGCTTCCAGGAATCGCAGATCACCCTGCGTTTCCACGGCGAACGTTATCCCATGGTGCCCAATACCAACGCCGCCAACCGGGCCAAGAATCGTCGCGTGGTCGTGCGCCTGGAGCGCGTGGCGCCGACCGAAGCACCGGCCCCGCAGCCGACAACCCCGGCGCCAGCCCCAGCAGCCCCCGCCAAGGTTCCGGCACCGGCTGCGGCCCCGGCCAAGGCTCCCGCTGCCGCCACTGCACGCACGTCCTGATCCCAAGGGCGGCCGTCGCTCAATCGACATAATCTGTCGCTTCGTCGTCATAAGCTGTCGCGCCTCTGTAAATTATCCGCATTGGACGTTAGACTTCCCGGCTTTCCGTACAACCCGTGGAGTGATGGCATGGCGGACGTAAACAAGGTCGTTCTGGCGTATTCCGGCGGCCTGGACACTTCGGTGATCCTCAAGTGGCTGCAGGACACTTATAACTGCGAAGTGGTGACCTTCACCGCTGACCTGGGGCAGGGCGAAGAAGTCGAGCCTGCACGCGCCAAGGCCCAGGCCATGGGCGTCAAAGAGATCTACATCGATGACCTGCGCGAAGAATTCGTCCGCGACTTCGTGTTCCCGATGTTCCGCGCCAACACCGTTTACGAAGGCGAGTACCTGCTGGGTACCTCCATCGCCCGTCCGCTGATCGCCAAGCGCCTGATCGAAATCGCCAACGAAACCGGCGCCGATGCCATTTCCCATGGCGCCACCGGCAAAGGCAACGACCAGGTGCGTTTCGAGCTGGGTGCCTATGCCCTCAAGCCGGGCGTGAAAGTCATTGCCCCGTGGCGTGAATGGGACTTGCTGTCCCGTGAAAAACTGATGGACTACGCCGAGAAGCACGCGATTCCGATCGAGCGCCACGGCAAGAAGAAATCCCCGTACTCGATGGATGCCAACCTGCTGCACATCTCCTATGAAGGTGGCGTGCTGGAAGACACCTGGACCGAGCACGAAGAAGACATGTGGCGCTGGACCGTCTCCCCGGAGAAGGCTCCTGATACTCCGCAATACCTGGAACTGACCTATCGCAACGGCGATATCGTCGCGCTGGACGGCGTTGAGATGAGCCCGGCCACCGTGCTGGCAACCCTGAACCGCATCGGTGGCGAACACGGCATCGGTCGTCTGGACATCGTCGAGAACCGCTATGTGGGCATGAAGTCCCGCGGTTGCTACGAGACCCCGGGCGGCACCATCATGCTGCGCGCCCATCGGGCGATCGAGTCGATCACCCTGGACCGCGAAGTGGCTCACCTCAAGGACGAGCTGATGCCCAAGTACGCCAGCCTGATCTACACCGGCTACTGGTGGAGCCCAGAGCGCCTGATGCTGCAACAGATGATCGACGCCTCCCAGGCTCACGTGAATGGCGTGGTACGCCTGAAGCTGTACAAGGGCAACGTGATCGTCACCGGGCGCAAGTCCGACGAGTCGTTGTTCGATGCCAACATCGCGACTTTCGAAGAAGACGGCGGTGCCTACAACCAGGCTGACGCGGCCGGCTTCATCAAGCTCAACGCCCTGCGCATGCGCATCGCGGCGAACAAGGGTCGCAAGTTGTTCTGACCCTGGTGATCTGAAAACGGCCTGCCATGAGCAGGCCGTTTTTTTGGGGGCCCTTTTTTGGGGTGGCCTTTGTTGCGGCGCTGCCCCCGCTCGCTCATTCATCCTGCCCGTGCGTAGCCAGGCCTGCGTTGCTGTAGATGACGTACACGACGATGCTGGCTTGCTTCAAATGTCTTGATCGACAAGTCTCGATCAGGCGTTTCGATTGGCTGCATACGATACAAAGGGTGTCTGGTTCGCGCTTGCGTCGATGAAGACGTATCACCAGCAGTTCCTTGACGTCGTCGGCTCGACGTAGCTGTCGTTTGCGTCGACAGGGCGAATCATCCATGGTCTTTATGAAGTGTTTGCTCTTGCGAAAATCCGAAGGTGAATACAACGAACGATAATTGAAGTTGAGCGTTATGAAAAAAAGCAGCAATAGATAAAAAGGAAAGCTGATCAGGAACCACAGATAATACTCACGATCCTGGTCATCCAGAAAGGGCAGGGAAATCGCTGCGGAAGTTTCGGATAAAGTGGCGAATATGGCGATGAGGGTCATGGGGTTGGTTATGGTCTTCAAAGGTTTGTTCATGGTTAATGCTCATGGAGTACTTGTGCTCGGTGTGTGGGTTGGAAAGTGGTTGTCCATGCCGAATGAAATATAGGCATGGTCGCAATGGCTGCCGATGCTGGATGTCAGGCGCCTGAATATGTTTTATATAGGATTCCCCTTCCTTAAGTGAGTGGAAGGCAGTTTTAACAGTAAATAATTCAGTTACTTTCTATGAGTGAAGAACTTTCCAGTGGGCTGCCCATAGGTGGGTGGGGCGGTGAAAAAGCGCATTGTTCACAGGGTTACCGAATTGTTAAGAAAGGGCATTCCTTCTCTGTAAAAAAATCCATGACACATTTTTTCTGCGGCGATTTGTAGGAATTTTCTGTATAGCTTGTAGGTTCTGTCTCTCGGTGCGAGCGTTCAGGGGGGGGCAGCATGCCAAGGTAGAAATGACTAGGCTATTGTGCGTGCTCTAAAAATTCGAACAGCGAAGTTGGATTTGCCCATGAATAAAGTGCTGATCGTGGATGATCATCCCGTCATTCGTCTTGCTGTACGTTTGCTGATGGAGCGTCATGGTTATGAAGTCGTTGCCGAAACCGATAATGGCGTCGATGCTTTACAGTTTGCTCGCGAACTTATGCCCGATATCGTCATTCTCGATATTGGTATTCCGAAGCTGGACGGATTGGAAGTCATTGCTCGCCTGACGGCCATTCCTTCACCCATGAAGGTGTTGGTGCTGACTTCCCAGGCGCCGGGACATTTTTCAATGCGCTGCATGCAGACGGGGGCGGCCGGGTATGTATGCAAGCAACAGGATCTTACCGAGTTACTGAGTGCAATAAAGGCGGTACTGTCCGGTTACAGTTACTTTCCCAACCAGGCATTGCATACGGTGCGGTCGAGTCTGGGTAATGCCAGTGAGTCGGATATGGTCGATCGATTATCGGGGCGGGAAATGATGGTCTTGCAGCAACTGGCGCGCGGAAAGACCAACAAGGAGATCGCCGATGGAATGTTCTTGAGCAACAAGACCGTCAGTACCTACAAGACGCGCCTGTTATTGAAGCTCAATGCCCGTTCGCTGGTCGACCTGATCGAACTGGCGCAGCGCAATGGCTTGGTGTGAGTTTTCGGGTCACGCGTACTCAGTAAAAAGCCTCCATCAGGGAGGCTTTTACGTGTCAGAGGTCAAAATCATAATCGGCCAGTTGTTTCTGCAGGCGACGCTCTTCCAGCAGGTTATCGATGGTGCGGCGCTTGCTCAGGTTGGTTTTCGCCACTTCCACGACCACAGGTTCGACGTCGTCGCCCTCAGCGGCGATGAATTCGTCTTCTACATCCAGTTGTTCTTTGCCAGCACTCATGGGTTCGACTCCAGGCTAAGACTGCCATTGGCGCTCCTTATATCGATAAACCGCGGGCGGGTAAAAAAGATTTTTTCAATCGATGGATCGATAAAAGCAATAGCACCTCAATCGTCGGAGGTCTTGTGCTTGTATTCGCATAAATCTTCGATTCGGCAGCTGCCGCAGCGAGGCTTGCGCGCCAGGCAAACGTAACGGCCGTGAAGGATGAGCCAGTGATGGGAGTCCAGCAGGAATTCCTTGGGAACAAATTTCATCAATTTCTTCTCGACCTCCACCACGTTTTTGCCGGGGGCCAGTCCGGTGCGGTTGCTGACGCGGAAAATGTGGGTGTCGACCGCCATGGTCAACTGCCGAAACGCGGTATTGAGCACGACGTTGGCGGTTTTGCGGCCGACCCCCGGGAGGGCTTCCAGCGCTTCGCGAGTCTGCGGGACTTCACTGCCGTGGCGCTCGATCAGCAGGCGGCAGGTCTCGATCACGTTTTTGGCCTTGCTGTTGAACAGCCCGATGGTCTTGATGTATTCGGACAGTCCTTCGACGCCCAGGGCATAGATCGCCTCTGGCGTATTGGCCACCGGGAACAGTTTGGCCGTGGCTTTGTTGACGCCGACATCGGTGGACTGGGCTGACAGGATGACCGCGATCAGCAACTCGAACGGCGAGGAATAGGCCAGTTCGGTTTTCGGTTCCGGGTTGTCTTCGTGAAGGCGACGAAATATTTCCAGGCGTTTTGCGGCGTTCATGGGCGCGGCGTTTCCTCAACGGATGAATGGGGTCTGGCGGTCGTCCAGGCCTGTCGGGCCGCCAACAGCAGCCCGAGCAGAATGAACCCGCCAGGGGCGAGCAGGGCCAGGGGCAGGCCGTTGCCGATCAACTCACGCACGGCGCCCAGGCTGATCATCAAAAGGCCAAACAGCCCGGCCAGCCTGAGGCGTCCGGGCCAGCGAGAATCAACGAAGAAGCCCTCATGCTCCAGCGCTACGCAACTCAAGGCGATCCAGCCAACGTAAAGGCTCAACGGTCGATACAATTCCAGTGCCCAGGCCTGGAGGACAAGGCCAATGCAGGTGCTCAAAGTAGCGGCCAATACGATAGAGGCGAGCAGCCGTTGACAGGCTGTCAGGTGTTGCCGCACAAGCCCCATTGCCAAGCCATGGCTGAAAAGAACCAGGGCCCAGGCCAGCCATAGCCCCAGCGCGCCAACCAGCGAATCGCTCGCGCCGACCAATGGGACGAGCAGCAGGCCGTGTGTCAGTCCCCATGGCTTATTCATTGGCCGCCACCCCCGTCAACTGAGCCTTGTGCTCGTCGAAGTAACGCAGCGCATCGTGAACAGCCTGGAGGACTGCCCGGGACGTCACTGTCGCACCAGCCAGTTGATCGAACTGGCCCTGGTCCTTTTTCAAGGCCCAGCCGCTGTCATCAGGTGCCTGGCGTGATTTACCCGTGAAGGTCTGCAACCAAGCGTTCGGCCAGCCGGCAATTGCTGCGCCCAATCCGGGTGTCTCGGATTGGCGCAGGGTCTTGACGCCCAGCAACCGGCCCTGTGGATCGATGGCGACCAGCAATTCGATGCTGCCTTCATAGCCCAGCGCCTGGCTACGCAGCAGCACGGCGCTGGGTTGGCCGCTGCGAGTCGCCAGGTAGCCGCCCAGCAGCGTGCTATGGGCCAGGGGCACCGAGGCTGTGACAACGGGGTGCGCCAACGGCTGGTTATCATAGTGGTCGGTGGGCAGCACCTCGAGCAAGGCCCTGTTCGCCAGCGCTTGCTGCTGGGCCTCGATGCGCCCGGCCGTGCCGAGGTGCGTGAGGTACGTGGCACCGAGCCCCAGGCCGATCAACAAGCTCAGGATTGCCACGCCGACGGGGTTGTTCATGTCAGTGGCCGCCGTTGTCGCGCCTCGGCAAACCGGTCCAGTGCCGGCACGCCGAGGTTCATCAGCAACACCGCGAACGCCACGCCGTCGGGGTAGCCACCCCAGGTGCGTATCAGATAGACCAGCAATCCCATGCCCGCACCAAACAGCAGGCGGGCGAGAGGAGCCTTGGCACCTGAGACCGGTTCGGTCGCGATAAAAAACGCGCCGAGCATGGTTGCGCCGCTGAACAGATGAAACAGCGGCGAGCCATGGGAGTCGGAGCCCGAACCGTTCCAGCACAGCAGGCTGACGACGGACAGGCCCAGCAGCATGCCCACGGGGGCATGCCAACTGAACACCCGTTGCTGCAGCAGAAACAGACCGCCCGCCAGGAAGGCCAGGTTGACCCATTCGACACCCCGGCCACCGAAGCGCCCGAACGCCGGATCGTTGGCGAACAGTTCATCGACGGTCAGGCTCGCGTTGATTCGCAGGCTGTCCAGTGCGGTCGCCCCGGCCCAGGCATCGGGCGCCGGGTGAGCGCCGAATACCTGCTGCAAGCCTTCAGACAGGCCCATGCCGTGGAGCGCCGGCCAGTGACTCATCTGGGAAGGAAAGGCCACCAGTACCAGGGCATACCCGAGCATTGCCGGGTTGAACGGGTTGCTGCCGACGCCGCCCCACAGGTGCTTGCCGAACAGCAAGGCGCAGGCGGCCGCCGTGACGGTCAGCCACCAGGGGCAATAGGCCGGCAAGGCCAGGGCCAGCAGCGTGGCGCTGACCAGCGCGCTGCCATCGTTCAGGTCGGGCCTGAGTGGCTGGCGTCGCAAACGCAGCACCAACGCCTCGACTGCCAGCGCAGTGACGCCGGACAACAGCAGGTTGAGCGCCACGCCCCAGCCATGGAACCACAGCAACGCCAGCACGCCGGGCAGCGTCGCCAGCAACACTCGCGTCATTGCTTGGCGTAGCCGTTCGTCCACTGGCTCAAGAGGCGGCATGGGCGTTCACCTGGCGTTCGGCGTCCTTCACCGCTTGTTCCAATGCCTGCAGTTGTTCATCCGATGCCGTAGCTGCCCGGGCTTTGCTGAGTTCGGCGCGGCGCATCGCCAGTTGGATCTTGGCCCGCTTCAGCTCGGCGTTTTGCGTCGGTGCAGGGGCTGGCGCGGCCGCGGGCGCGGCGTTTTCCAGTTGGTTCAACGCCTGTTCGGCCGCTTCGAACTGGCGTTGCAGCACGATCAGTTGCGACTGCTGCTCGAAGGTTGGCGGGTGGCCGAACGCTTTCAAGGATTTGTTCAGCTGTGCCCGGCTCATGGCCAGGTCGATCTTGGCTTTTTTCAAGGCGGCATCGGCGGTGGCGGCTTTTTGCGCGCGCACGCGCTCCAGCGCGGCTTGCACGGGGTCGAGTGCCGGGGCCTGGGTTTGAGCCTGGGCCTGCGCTGCCCGCTGGGTCCGAGCCAGGCGCTCGGCCTGGCGTTGTTCTTCTTCGCGGCGCAGGCGCGCATTGCGTTGTTCGAAGCGGCGCCGGGCATGATTGCGCTTGGCGGTTCGCGCCTGTTGTTCCTCGGTGCTGAAGGCCAGGCCGCCGACGATCGGCAGCACGTTTGCCGTCGGCAGAGGACGCATTTCGATGCAATCGACCGGGCAGGGCGCCACGCACAGATCGCAGCCTGTGCATTCGTCGATGAGGACGGTGTGCATCAGCTTGGCGGCGCCGACAATCGCATCCACCGGACAGGCCTGGATGCACTTGGTGCAACCGATGCATTCGGCTTCCCGGATAAAGGCGATTTGCGCCGGGGCCACGCCGCGGCTGGTGTCCAGCTCCAGCACCGGTATTTTCATCAGTTCGGCCAGGGCCGCGATGGTTTCGCGCCCCCCGGGCGGACATTTATTGATCGGCTCGCCCTGGGCGATGCCTTCGGCGTAGGGTTTGCACCCGGGGTGGCCGCACTTGCCGCATTGGGTCTGCGGCAGCAGGGCGTCGATACGTTGAATCAGGCTCATGTTTTGACCAGCCCGCGTAATCCGAGAAAGGCCACCGCCATCAGGCCGGCGCTGATCAACTGAATCGGCAGGCCCCGAAAGGGCAGGGGAATATCGTTATTGAAAGTGCGCTGGCGCAAATCGTCGAACAGGCCCAGCACCAGCCAGAACCCCAGCCCGGCACCCAGGCTCAGGGCGATGGCGTGGCCCAGGCCCCGGTCATCCTGGCCGTTGAGCAGTGTGACGCCCAGTATGCCGGCATTGCCGAGCAGCAGCGGCCACAACCCCTCGAACGACATTGCCGGTCGCCAGCGTGCCAGCAGGCGCAGCAAGGGGCCGATCAGCAACACGCTCAAGGACAGCCAGGCCAACAAGCGCAGCGAGACCAGGCTGCTTGGCGCCAGTAGGTAATGGTCGATCAGGTAGCCCAGGGTGCCGACGATCAGCATCAGGCACGCCGTCGCCAGGCCCAAGGCGTGCACCTGCTTTCGACCACTGGCCGCCAGCAGCGGATCGACGCCCAGCGGCCAGTGCAACACCAGGTTGTTGATCAGGGCAGCGCTGAACAGCGTGAGGACGATTTCGGTCATGGGTGCGTTGGCGACAAAGGGCCTGTTACAAGATTAGGCATTATCCGGCACGCCGGGAGCGTGGGCCAGATATGAAAATCCCACAGCCACCTGCAAGGCGACTGTGGGATCGGTGCAGCAAGCGGTAGCGTTACTTGATCCGCTGGCCCGGCTTGGCGCCGCTGTCAGGGCTCAACAGGTAGATTTCCTCGCCGCCGGGGCCTGCCGCCATCACCATGCCTTCGGAGATGCCAAAGCGCATTTTGCGCGGTTTGAGGTTGGCGATCATCATCGTCAACCGACCTTCGAGCTTGGCCGGGTCCGGGTAGGCACTCTTGATGCCGGAGAACACGTTGCGTTGCTCGTCGCCGATGTCCAGGGTCAGGCGCAGCAGCTTGTCGGCGCCTTCGACGGCCTCGGCCTTGACGATCAGCGCCACGCGCAGGTCAACGGCGGCAAAGGCGTCGAAGTCGATTTCCGGCGACAGCGGGTCCTTGGCCAGTTCGCCGTTCCCGGCAGGTGCACCGGTGTCGGTCTGGCTGGCGGCCAGGTCTTCCTTGGAGGCGTCGGTCATGGCTTGCACCTTGGTCGCGTCGATACGGGTCATCAACGGTTTGAACGCGTTCAACTGATGGTTGCTCAGCAGGGTCTGTTGATCGTTCCAGGTCAGCGGTGCGACGTTGAGGAACGCCTCGGCATCGGCGGCCAGCAGCGGCAGCACCGGCTTGAGGAAAATCACCAGTTGGCGGAACAGGTTGATGCCCAGGGCGCAGATCGCCTGGACTTCGTCCTGTTTGCCTTCCTGCTTGGCCAGGGACCAGGGCGCCTTGTCGGCGATCCAGGCATTGGCGCGGTCGGCCAGGGCCATGATTTCGCGCATGGCGCGGGCAAAGTCGCGGCTCTCGTAGGCGTCGGCGATGCTTGGCGCGGCCGCCAGGAAAGCGTCGGTCAGTTCCGGCGCGGCGTTACCGGTGACCAGCACCCCGGCGTTGCCCTTGTGGATGAACCCGGCGCAACGGCTGGCAATGTTGACGACCTTGCCCACCAGGTCGGAGTTGACCTTCTGCACGAAGTCTTCGAGGTTCAGGTCCAGGTCGTCGACGCCACGGCCGAGCTTGGCCGCGTAGTAGTAGCGCAGGTATTCCGGGGACAGGTGGTCCAGGTAGGTCCGGGCCTTGATGAAGGTGCCGCGGGACTTGGACATTTTCTGGCCGTTGACGGTCAGGTAGCCGTGGACATTGATGCCGGTCGGCTTGCGGAAGCCGGCGCCTTCGAGCATGGCCGGCCAGAACAAGGCGTGGAAGTTGACGATGTCCTTGCCGATGAAGTGATACAGCTCGGCAGTGGAGTCCTTACCCCAGAACGCGTCGAAGTCCAGCTCCGGTGTGCGGTTGCAGAGGTTCTTGAAACTCGCCATGTAGCCGATCGGTGCGTCCAGCCACACGTAG
Source organism: Pseudomonas sp. NFACC16-2 (assembly GCF_900119205.1). Lineage (NCBI taxonomy): Bacteria > Pseudomonadati > Pseudomonadota > Gammaproteobacteria > Pseudomonadales > Pseudomonadaceae > Pseudomonas > Pseudomonas sp. NFACC16-2. The sequence continues at coordinate 12,550 of NZ_FPIX01000069.1, forward strand.
AAATACTTGCCGGGCTCGTCGGGGATCTCGAAGCCGAAGTACGGCGCATCGCGGGAAATGTCCCACTGCTGCAGGCCGGCATCGAGCCATTCGGCGATCTTGTTGGCGACGGCGTCCTGCAGGGTGCCGCTGCGGGTCCAGGCTTGCAGCATCTGCTGGAAGTCCGGCAGCTTGAAGAAGAAATGCTGGGAGTCCTTGAGCACCGGCGTCGCCCCGGAAATCGCCGATTTCGGGTCCTTCAGGTCGGTCGGCGCGTAGGTGGCGCCGCATTTTTCGCAGTTATCGCCGTACTGGTCTTCAGTGCCGCATTTCGGGCAGGTGCCCTTGATGAAGCGGTCGGCCAGGAACATTTTCTTTTCCGGGTCGAAATATTGGGTGATCGAACGGGTAGCGATATGCCCGGCGTCACGCAGCTTCAGGTAGATCTGGCTCGACAGCTCACGATTTTCTTCGGCGTGGGTGGAGTGGAAGTTGTCGAAATCCACCAGGAACTCGGCAAAGTCGGCGCTGTGTTCAGCCTGGACGTTGGCGATCAGTTGTTCCGGGGTGATGCCTTCCTTTTCCGCACGCAGCATGATGGCCGAGCCGTGGGCGTCGTCGGCGCAGACATAAATACATTGGTTGCCGCGATGCTTCTGGAAGCGCACCCACATATCGGTCTGGATGTATTCCAGCATATGGCCGAGGTGAATCGAACCATTGGCATAGGGCAGGGCGCTGGTGACGAGGATCTTGCGTGGCTCGGACATGGGGCTCGGCTACTTGATGAAACGGAGGTCGGCCACTATAAAGCGCCGGGAAATATATTTCACCCCACTGGCCTGTTTCCGCATGCATCGTTGGGAGCGGTGAAAGGCCTGAGCCAGGCTCAATCTGTGGCGAGGGGATTTATCCCCGCTGGACTGCGCAGCAGTCCCAAAACATTCGAATCTGACCGGCCTGACTCAGCGAGGCGCCAGATTTTGGGGTTGCTTCGCAACCCAGCGGGGATAAATCCCCTCGCCACAAAAGGTGTTCGCCCTGCTGTAATCGGGTCGCCACGCGCAAGCGTGGGGCGTAGGATAGCGGCCTGTTTTCAAGTCTTGCTATCGGAGTTGCCCATGAGCGCCGTCAATCGCGCAGCGGTGGAAGCCGTCCTTCGCCAGTACACCGACCCCTACCTGAACCAGGATCCAGTCAGCGCCGGATGTGTGCGCACCATCGACATCCAGGGTGATCGCGTCAGCGTCCAGCTGGAAATCGGCTACGCCGCCGACCTGTTCAAGGGTGGTTGGGCGCAGATGCTGCAAATGGCGATCGAGGCCCTGGACGGGGTGAGCGCCGCCAAAGTCGACATCACCAGTGTGATCGCCGCCCACAAGGCCCAGGCGCAGGTGCCGGGGCTGGCGAACGTCAAGAACGTGATCGCCGTGGCCTCGGGCAAGGGCGGCGTGGGCAAGTCCACCACGGCGGCCAACCTGGCCCTGGCCCTGGCCCGTGAAGGGGCGAAGGTCGGGATTCTCGATGCAGACATCTACGGCCCGAGCCAGGGCATCATGTTCGGTGTTGCCGAGGGCACCCGACCGCAGGTCAAGGACCAGAAGTGGTTCGTGCCGATCCAGTCCCATGGCGTGGAAGTCATGTCCATGGCGTTCCTCACCGACGACAACACGCCGATGGTCTGGCGCGGGCCGATGGTGTCCGGTGCCTTGTTGCAACTGGTCACGCAAACCGCCTGGGGCGACCTGGATTACCTGGTGATCGACATGCCACCAGGCACCGGCGATATCCAACTGACCCTGGCGCAGAAAGTCCCGGTGGCCGGTGCGGTGATCGTCACCACGCCTCAAGACCTGGCCTTGCTGGACGCGCGCAAGGGTGTGGAGATGTTCCGCAAGGTCAACATCCCGGTGCTGGGCGTGGTGGAGAACATGGCCGTGCACATCTGTTCGAACTGCGGGCATGCCGAGCACCTGTTCGGCGAAGGTGGCGGGGAAAAACTGGCGAGCCAGTACGGCGTCGAATTGCTGGCTTCGCTGCCGCTGTCGATGCTGATCCGCGAACAGGCCGACGGCGGCAAGCCGACGGTCATCGCCGAACCGGACAGCCAGATCGCCATGGTCTATCAGGAACTGGCCCGTCACGTGGGCGCGCGGATCGTGTTGCAAGAGGCCGCTTCACCGATGATGCCGAACATCACCATCAGTGACGATTGATCGGTTGAAACGCGATCCACTGTGGGAGCGAGCTTGCTCGCGATAGCGGGGTATCAGTCACATCAAGGCTGCCTGAACTGACGCCATCGCGAGCAAGCTCGCTCCCACATGGTTATGCGGTGCTTTTAGATCCGCAACCCGCCATCCATTTCCAGGATCCGCCCGGTGTAATAGTCGTTCTCGAAGATGTACGCCGCCGAGTGGGCGATCTCCTCGGGCTTGCCCATGCGCTTGAGCGGAATCCCCGAGGTCATTTTTTCCAGGGCCTCGGGCTTCATGCCCAGGGTCATCTCGGTTTCGATGAAGCCCGGGGCGATGCCGGCGACACGGATGCCGTAGCGCGCCAGCTCCTTGGCCCAGGTCACAGTGGCGGCGGCCACACCGGCCTTGGCGGCCGAGTAGTTGGTCTGGCCGACGTTGCCGGCGCGGGAGATCGACGAGATATTGATGATGGCGCCGCTGTTCTTCAGCTCGACCATTTTCGCGGCCACCTCACGGGTGCAAAGGAATACACCGGTGAGGTTGACGTCGATCACGGCCTGCCACTGGGCCAGGCTCATCTTGGTCATTTCGCCGTCCTTCACCTTGAGCAGCAGGCCGTCACGCAGGATCCCGGCGTTGTTGATCAGGCCGTGGATCGCGCCGAAGTCCTCGGCGACCCGGGCGACCATGTCGCTGACCTGCTCCTCATTGGCAACGTTGCACAGGTACGCCCGGGCTTCGACGCCCTTGGCTGCACACGCGGCAACCGCCTGGTCGAGTTTTTCCTGGTTGAGGTCCACCAGGGCGAGCTTCGCGCCTTTGCCCGCGAGATACTCGGCCATGGAGCGGCCCAGGCCCTGGCAACCGCCGGTGATAATGATTACTTTGTCAGTGAGTTGCATGCTCATGTCCAGGTGGCGCAGCGATGGAGGGGACCTTTTGGGATGTCTTTCGATTGGCGACCGTGTAGCCCGGTTGCACACGAAAACTGTCCTATCGGTGTATCGGAACATTACTCCAGTCGCCTGATCGTTTTCTAGACGGATTTCATTAAAGGAGTCATAAGTTGAGCGTTGAAGCTGCCAAGCATGCCCGGGAACTGCTGCTCAAGGAATACCGTGGAGTGCTCTCCACTCATTCCAAATCCATGCCCGGCTTTCCGTTCGGTTCCGTGGTGCCCTATTGCCTGGACGAACAAGGCCGGCCACTGATCCTGATCAGCCGTATCGCCCAGCACACTCACAATCTGCAGAAAGACCCCAAGTGTTCGATGCTGGTGGGCGAGCGGGGCGCCGAGGATGTGCAGGCCGTGGGGCGCCTGACCTACCTGGCCGAGGCCCGCAAACTCGAAGACAGCGCCGTCATCGAGGCTGCCGCCGAGCGTTACTACCGCTATTTCCCTGACTCGCAGAACTACCACAAGGCCCATGATTTCGATTTCTGGGTGCTCGAGCCGGTGCGCCATCGCTACATTGGCGGCTTTGGCGCCATTCACTGGATAGACCAGCTCACCCTGGCCAATCCCTTCGCCGGCAAAGCCGAAGCCAGCATGGTCGAGCACATGAATGCCGATCACGCCAAGGCCATTGCCCATTACGTGGAACTGACCGGCCTGCCGAAAAGCGAACCGGCACAACTGGCGGGCATCGACAGCGAGGGCATGCACTTGCGCATTGGCCAGGGCCTGCACTGGCTGGCGTTTCCGACGCCTTGCAACACTCCGACACAAGTGCGCGAAGCCTTGGTTTATCTGGCTCACGCCGAGCAATGGCCGAAAAATGCCGAGGTCGACGCTTGAATTCACGAAAGGGCGACGTCATTTAGGGTTTCATAGCAAGGCATTCTTGCGTTGAGGAACCATTTGATGCGCCCTTTTTTGTTGCTCTTTCTGCTGTTCCCGGTGTTGGAGCTGTTCGTATTCGTCAAGGTCAGCGGTGCGATCGGGTTTTTCCCGGCCCTGCTGCTGGTCATTCTCGGCTCGATGCTCGGCGTGTTCGTGCTGCGTATCGCCGGCCTCGCCACGGCATTGCGTGCCCGTGAAAGCCTGAACCGCGGCGAGCTGCCCGCCCAGACCATGCTCGAAGGCCTGATGCTGGCCCTGGGTGGCGGTCTGTTGATCCTGCCTGGCTTTATCAGCGACGTGTTGGGCCTGGTCATGCTGTTGCCGTTCACCCGTAGGCTGCTGGCCAATAAAATGCGCCAGCGTGCCGAAGAGCAGGCGATGCGTCAGCGCGCCTTTGCCGATGACCTGCAACCCCGTGGCGGCCCGGCTCCGCGAGAGCCTATGGGCCGCGAGCCCAATGTGATCGAAGGCGAATTCGAACACCGGGATTCCAAGTAAAACCATCAGCACGGCGCCTTCGGGCGCCGTGCTCGTTTTGGTGGCGCGGAGTAAAAAAATTTCTGTCCCCGCCCTTGTAATCCACTTGTGCGCCCTTATGTAACGGTCACCGCAAGGTTTCCGGTGGTGACACCGGGCAGACTTCCGCGGTTCGACTGACGAACCGCACCCGGCTCTGCCGGCTTTGTTAAACCCGCCGGGACTACACCGGCCGATGAAAACCAAAAATTAGGAGAGATCGACAATGAAGCTTCGTCCTCTGCATGACCGCGTCGTCATCCGTCGCAGCGAAGAAGAGAAGAAAACCGCTGGCGGTATCGTCCTGCCAGGTTCGGCTGCTGAAAAAGCCAACCACGGTGAAGTTCTCGCTGTAGGCCCAGGCAAGGCACTGGAAAACGGTGAAGTACGTGCGCTGGCCGTGAAAGTGGGTGACAAGGTTGTGTTCGGCCCTTACTCCGGCAGCAACACAGTGAAAGTCGACGGCGAAGACCTGCTGGTAATGAGCGAGAACGAAATCCTCGCTGTTCTCGAAGGCTGATTCCCCCCGCCCATTTTCCCGTTACTACAAAGTATTTAAGGAATATCGATCATGGCTGCTAAAGAAGTTAAATTCGGCGATTCCGCCCGCAAGAAAATGCTCGCCGGTGTCAACGTCCTGGCTGACGCAGTAAAAGCGACCCTGGGCCCGAAAGGCCGTAACGTGATCATCGAGAAGAGCTTCGGCGCTCCGACCATCACCAAGGACGGCGTTTCCGTAGCCAAAGAAATCGAGCTGAAAGATCGCTTCGAAAACATGGGTGCGCAGCTGGTCAAAGACGTTGCCTCCCGTGCCAACGATGACGCCGGTGACGGCACCACCACCGCCACCGTACTGGCTCAGTCGATCGTCAACGAAGGCCTGAAAGCCGTCGCTGCCGGCATGAACCCGATGGACCTCAAGCGCGGCATCGACAAGGCGACCATCGCCATCGTCAAGGAACTGAAGGGTCTGGCCAAGCCTTGCGCTGACTCCAAGGCGATCGCTCAGGTCGGTACCATCTCGGCCAACTCCGACAACTCCATCGGCGACATCATTGCCGAAGCCATGGAAAAAGTCGGTAAAGAAGGCGTGATCACCGTTGAAGAAGGCTCGGGCCTGGAAAACGAACTGTCGGTTGTAGAAGGCATGCAGTTCGACCGTGGCTACCTGTCCCCGTACTTCGTCAACAAGCCGGACACCATGACCGCCGAGCTGGACAGCCCGCTGATCCTGCTGGTGGACAAAAAGATCTCGAACATCCGCGAAATGCTGCCAGTGCTGGAAGCCGTTGCCAAAGCTGGCCGCCCACTGCTGATCGTGGCTGAAGACGTTGAAGGCGAAGCCCTGGCGACCCTGGTTGTGAACAACATGCGCGGTATCGTCAAAGTCGCTGCCGTCAAGGCACCAGGCTTCGGCGATCGTCGCAAGGCCATGCTGCAGGACATCGCCGTACTGACCGGCGGTACCGTTATCTCCGAAGAGATCGGCCTGAGCCTGGAAAGCACCACCCTGGAGCACCTGGGTAACGCCAAGCGCGTGATCCTGTCCAAGGAAAACACCACCGTGATCGACGGTGCTGGCGTTGAGGCTGACATCCAGGCTCGCGTTACCCAGATCCGCGCACAAGTGGCCGAGACCTCGTCCGACTACGACCGTGAAAAACTGCAAGAGCGTCTGGCCAAGTTGTCCGGCGGCGTCGCAGTGATCAAGGTTGGCGCTGGTTCCGAAGTTGAAATGAAAGAGAAGAAAGCCCGCGTTGAAGACGCCCTGCACGCTACCCGCGCAGCCGTCGAAGAAGGCGTGGTACCTGGCGGTGGCGTGGCACTGGTTCGTGCCCTGCAAGCCATCAGCGAACTCAAAGGCGACAACGATGACCAGAACGTCGGCATCCAGTTGCTGCGTCGCGCTGTAGAAGCTCCGCTGCGCCAGATCGTTGCCAACTCCGGCGACGAGCCAAGCGTTGTGGTCGACAAGGTCAAGCAGGGTTCGGGTAACTACGGTTACAACGCTGCCACCGGCGAATACGGCGACATGATCGAAATGGGTATCCTGGACCCGGCCAAAGTGACCCGTTCGGCTCTGCAAGCGGCTTCGTCGATTGCCAGCCTGATGATCACCACCGAGGCGATGATCGCTGAAATCAAGGAAGACGCTCCAGCTGGCGGCGGTATGCCAGACATGGGCGGCATGGGTGGCATGGGCGGCATGATGTAAGCCAGCCTTACCCCAGTAGCGAAAAACCCCGCCTGCGAAAGTAAGCGGGGTTTTTTATTGGTGCGCCAGGCATGGCGCGTTGCGCGCAAGCGCAACCAGCTTGGCTGTGGTGGCCACGCTGGTGACTTGGAGGTGCAAGTCCTCTACACACCCGGCAAGGGGAAGTGTTAGCCAGAGGCAAGGGTGTCGCGGGCGACTGCGAATCTGAAGGAAGCCCGAGGCAAAATGCTGGCCTGACGAACAGGAAGCGGATTAGGCGGCACAGCGGGGTAAGAAGGCCAATATCTTCAAAGCCCGATACTTGCACGGAACGCTGTGACGTAGATCCGACAGGCATAAGCAGGAAGGTCGCGCGAATTACCCTGGGAGATCTGTTTAGCCTGCCA
>NZ_FPIX01000032.1:0-68686 GCF_900119205.1 Pseudomonas sp. NFACC16-2
CCCTTTAATCAGCCAGTCGTGGCGCAAAAACTGGGCGAGAGTCATCCCTCTGTTCGATTATCCACCGGAGATCCGGAGGGTGATTTACACCACCAACGCCATCGAGTCGATCAACATGAGTCTGCGCAAGGTCACCAAAAGCAGGGCCTCATTCCCGACCGATGATGCGGTAATGAAGCTCTTTTATCTGGCGCTGAATAACATCAGCAAGAAGTGGACGATGCCAATCAGGGACTGGGCGGGGGCTCTAAACAGGTTCAGCATCCAGTTCGAAGACAGGCTTTTGCAGGATTAACAGCAACCCCGTTTACACAAAATTCAGTACACCCCCTGGCTGAACAGCTCGTCGATTCAATTCTCTACTGCACACTGAGCGAATTCAAAAACAACTTAATCAAACTGATAAAAACCAAGCTTCCACTGAGGCAGCCTTCTGCTCTTTTCATAGAGCGAGAGTTACAGTCCACTAAAGCAACGCTTCCACCCCCCATCTACAAGCAGAAAAAAACTCTCAATCCAATTTCGAAGAAAAAGCACAAACGGGCGTATGGGGCCGCAATACAGGCCATAAAATCGCTCCGATACACATCTCAAGATATTGGGAGTGAAGCGCTCACAGCGCATGTTGCGAGTACACTGTGCCGCAAGAATGACCGCCGATTCCTGCTTCACCCTACAGCCGAAAATGTAAGAAATTCCAAAGTCAGAAATTTTGTCATCCTGACCGATTTCATTGGCAGTGGCGACCGGGCAAGAACGCTGCTCGATGCCATGTGGAACGTTGCATCCATACGAAGCTGGCACTCAGGAAAATTTATCAAGTTCTGGGTCATGGCCTACAGCGGCACAGACATAGGCGTGCAAAACGTCTGCAGCCACCGGTTTTCTCCCAATGTTCATATCGTCAACGAGTGCCCGACCCTGTTCAACAGTTTCGGGGAGGGTAAGGACGAAATGATCGAGCTCTGTAAAAAGTATGGTTCCTTCAGCAAGGATCCATTGGGCTGGAAAAAGACCGCAGCGCTGTTGGCATTCGAGCATGGGGCACCGAACAACATGCCTGCGATTTTCGTTTCAGGGAAATCCAGGGGGGCAAAAAAATGGACGCCGCTGTTCCCCAAGCGCGTTACGGAAAACCTCTGGAGAACAGCCGAAGTCGACATGAGCGAGGTCATCTCCCATGCCCTCGATGAGCTGAACATCCCAGAAATCTCAAAATCCCCCCGCTTTCGCAAATCAAACACCAAGAACAAATCGGCCTTCATCATTCTGCTCGCCCATGCTCAAGGGAAGCGGCGACTGGCAGAGCTTCGTCGAGTATTGCCATTGTCGTTGGACGTCCTCATCAGTGCAAAAGACCGCGCGGTCAGCAGAGGCTGGCTCACACGATCGGGCGCGCTGACCCTCGCGGGGCATAGGGCGATCCGCTTGCTCCGTCGTCAAGGGAGGAAGAATTTTGTGGCCCCGGATCCCTTCGCTTCGTATTATCCAACGCAGCTGAGGGCTCCGCTGTAGCGGAATCTAGTATCCCGCACATTGTGCGGGGCGTTTTGGGAGCAAACTATGCTTACCGTTGGACGATCTCACGCCTACTGGAGGGCGGCAGACTCCGTGGTGTTCGCTATCGAAGTCTGGCGCCAGAAGCCTGCCATCCGCCAGGGCGGAATTTAAAGGTAGATGAGTCGCTGGAGCTCTCAGCCCTATTTAAAGGCAGGCCGCAAAGCGGGCGTGCCTGGGGACGTACTCAAGAATGCTGTGAAGACGGCAAAGCAGGTGAAGCAAGGCTGCCCGCCTATCCTCACCCTGAATCACCTCTCGCATCTGACAGGCGTTCCCCATTCCTTCCTGCACCGGATGGTCAGCCGAACCTACAGAACGGAGGCGTACAACGTCTTCAAGCTCAGGAAGCCAAACGTAGGTCATAGCGCGGATCGCTTCCGGTGGATATGCGCACCGAGCGAAGAATTGCTCCGAGTTCAGCGTTGGATAAATACGCACATTCTGTCCAAGGTTGAACCCCACGAAGCCAGCTATGCCTATGACAACCGTCACGGTGTGCTGGATGCAGCTGAGCTTCATTGCGGGGCTCAATGGCTGATAAAACTCGACCTCACAAACTTCTTCGAGTCTATCCTGGAGCCTCGGGTGTACGAGCTTTTCAGGTCGTTCGGGTACCAACCGCTGGTGGCATTCGAGCTTGCCCGGCTCTGCACCCGCGTCCGAGCAAGCGGTAATCCTGATCGAAGGTTCGGCAATAGGGAGCTTCCTGCAGGCCTGCCTTACCCCGCAGATCCCCGTATCGGCCACCTCCCCCAAGGCGCCGCGACGTCCCCGAGGATCGCCAACCTAGTGATGCAGTCTCCGGATGAAAGCCTGCACGACTACGCCTGCGACAATGAGCTGGTGTACTCGCGGTACGCGGACGATCTGGTGTTCTCGTCGAAGAATGCGTTCGACCGGCAAGCGGCAATCCAACACATCAAGCTGATCGGCAAGTGCCTGATTGAGGAGGGGTTCTGGCTCAACGAGGCGAAGACGAAAATCGTCCCGCCCGGGGCTCGCAAGATCGTGCTGGGACTGCTGGTCGACGGCGATGAGCCCCGGCTTTCCAAGTCCTATAAGAAGTACGTGAGTGATCACCTCTACTACCTGTCCCACCCCAAGATCGCCCCTATGGCCCACGCCAAGCGTCATGGGTTTCAATCGCTCCAGGGGCTGATCAATCATGTCAGTGGGAAGATTGCCTACGGCTTCAGCATCGAGGCAGATTGGGCCAAGAAACAAGGTAAACAGCTGAAAGGCATCTGCCGAAAGCTCGAACTCGACCACGTCATCTTTCCATGAGACACCCGTGGCAGTGGGCCCTATAGCGAGTCAATAATGGCTCGCTCGCCTTTGGCGATCATCTTTGGAATGAAATCGGGATCGTCGGACATCTTGGGAACATGATGTTCACTGTTGATCCGCTCGACCTGCTCCATGAGGACTTGCGCGATCAGCTCCGCCTCCTTCAGTGCCCACCACTGGGACAAACCTCGCGCGATGACTGCCCGGCTAGCTCCCTGAGTCCCGATTTCAGCCAGCAGCGTTGCCATGAGTTTCAGGTGATTATCAAACGTCGCGAACAGGTACTGAACCTTGTTTTCAGAAAGCGATTCGTTGATGCGCCGTACGAAATCACTGAGATGAGTGATGTCCCAGGCGGCATTCTTCACCCCGTCGATTGCCGCAGACCTGTCGGCAGATCCCTTGTTTTTGAACACCTTTTTACGGCCTGGCGACTTCGACCCTAGATAGATGACCGCGAGCATCATCGCGGGCCCGGCGAAGATCATTTCATTCGCCATCCAGTCCACCAGCCGCAAGGCCTTTTCCAAGGCGGGCAGCTTGGCGTAATCCAGCTCCAGCACTTTCAATGCAACGATGTAATTTCGGTTCCAACGTTTGAGAGGTGCAGCCATATCACCGATATGCGCCTGTTGGGCAACGTATGAGCGCGAGACACCGTCTGAGTAACCCAAAGCCACATTGAGCATGTCCTGGGGAGAAGCATTGTTCGCGGTGCGGAACCAGCCAAGCTCCTCCGCAGCATTTTCGTTGCCGCAGCCATGAGCGAGTTCGTGATAGGCGATACTCGGCTCGAACTCAATGTCCAATAGGTGCGCAAATCCGAGCAGGCCCGCGCACGCTCTCAGTTGGTCGTTATCAATCGTGCGACCGCCCTGAACAACCTTTGCCAACCGGGATGCGACGTTGCGATCCGGGAGTATCACGGTCTTGATCCCGAGATCCCGATTGTGGAAATAGACTGCCGGCTGGTAGATGCCCGCTTCCGGGGCCACATATCCAGGAAGCAGAAAATTTGCTTCCTTGAGCAATTCGGACGTGGCCATCAGGTCGTCCAGAGGAAAGTCCAAAGGGAGAGCCCAAGAAATTGGTTTTTGGCGATGCTTCACGCGGTTATCCATCACGGATGGGATAGACGAGTTTACCAGCTAGGACGAAGGGGTACGGATGGCTCAGCGCCAGGAACTCGTCCACCTTTGTTCAGAGTCTCAGCCTCACCTGAATCGACGGTCGCCACGATTCAATCACAGCGATCCAGGAGCGATGCTCACACAGACCGATGGAGACAACCTCAAAATATTTGTACCGCTTCTTCTTGGCAGCGCTCTTCGCCTCTTGCTCTGCGATCAGAGAGCTGAGCGTGTTGGCGTCGTACGTAAAATTCTCTTCGACCCCATCAAAGGTCTTGGTCACTTTCAGCGTTACACGAAGCCTAGGAGACGATGATTTGCGCTGCGCAGCTTTGGCAACACTACGCAGCACAGGCTTCGCCGCAAGGGATTCGGTTACTTCCGACGCAACAGAGCCGGCGCTCCCGAACAGTGCTTTGCGCATTTCCTCTTCGCTCAGGTTCAAGGTCATTGGGGCGGCTCACACGGCATAGACGGCACTGCACGCTTGGGTAGGACAGCGTGAGGCAGCGAGCTTAAAGAGGGTGCCATTATGACCTAAGTGGCCAACGGTTGCTCTCATCACCACCGATTCATCACCTGCGATCTAAGCCCTGAGTTCGTCGATTCGCAGCTGCGGCATAGTCCAGCGTTTTTCAGAAAGATGGCTATGATCAAAGCGCAACGGTATTAGTGCGATCAGTACGCAGGGAATAAGCGCATGGCAAGAATTCGTCGGCTTCAGATCGAGAACTTCCGCTCCATCCAACGCTTGGATTGGTGTCCCGCACCGGGCTTTAATTGCTTGGTTGGCCCTGGCGATAGCGGCAAATCCAGCATTCTCGATGCCATTGATCTTTGCCTGGGGGCGCGGCGCAGTGCACCGTTCGGCGACACTGACTTTTACAGGCTAGACGTCATTCGCCCAATCCTGATTACAGCGACCTTGGGCGACCTCCCTGACGACTTGATCAACCTGGATAGCTATGGTGACTTCCTGCGTGGCTACGACCCCGCTAATGGAGCGTTGGAAGACGAGCCGCGATTCGGCATTGAAACGGTCTTAACCGTACAGCTCAAAGTCGAGAGTGATCTTGAGCCGGTTTGGCAGCTTCACTCAGAACGGGCACTCCAACAAGGCATCGAGCGCAATCTTGCCTGGAAAGATCGGGCACGGATTGCCCCAGCTCGCATAGGCAGCTATGCCAACACCAACTTTTCATGGAGCCGTAACTCCATCCTCAACAGACTGACAGAGGAGAGGCCGGCTTTGGGCGGTGCGTTGGCAGCGGCAGCACGGGACGCCCGCAACGGCTTCGGGGTGCAAGCCGGCGCGCAGCTCCAGCAGCCCCTTCAGATCGTGACCCAAACGGCTACTCAGCTTGGCGTACCGGTGGGCGCCTTTGCCCAAGCCCTGCTCGATGCCCATGCCGTCTCAATCGGTGACGGGGCCATTGCCTTGCATAATGAGCAAGGCATTCCACTGCGATCATTGGGCACCGGATCCTCTCGACTGCTGATCGCTGGACTCCAGCGCCAAGCAGCCCAAGCTGCATCAATCGCATTGGTCGACGAGGTAGAGTTTGGGCTTGAGCCACACCGGTTGATTCGATTCATGGACTCCTTGGGGGCCAAGAATTCCCCTGAGCCTCTGCAAGTGTTCTTGACCACGCACTCGCCTGTAGCTCTGCGAGAGCTGTCAGGACATCAACTGTTTGTGGTTCGACCACAGCAGGGCCATCACGTAGTGCGCCAGGCCGGCATATCGAATGACGTACAAAGCACGCTACGAACTGACCCTGAAGCCTTCCTGGCCAAGCGCGTCGTGGTGTGTGAGGGAGCCAGCGAGGTCGGTCTCATGCGTGGCCTGGATCAATACTGGCGCGGTTTGGGTCACATCTCCTTTCTGGCCCTCGGCGGCGCCTATGTCAACGTCAACGGCGGCGACCCTGATAACTGTTACACGCGAGGCTCAGCACTGCTGAGCCTCGGGTACCAAGTGCTCGTCATCGTAGACGCAGACAAGCCCGCGACTGCCGCAATCCAGGCCGCGTTTCATGCAGCAGGTGGACAATCGGCAACCTGGGGGCAGGGTCGAGCCCTTGAGGACGAACTGTTCATCAGTTTGCCAGATACTGCGATCGACAGACTGATCGCTATAGCCATCGACGCGCGCGATCGCGACCTGGTAAACAGCCACATTCGTGGTCGATCGCAAAACGCTCTGAGCCTTGAGCTTATTCAAGCCTTTCGCGCACAAGGGACGGCCTATGCCGCACCCACGAGGGTGTCATTGGGTCTCGCGTCGCGCATTCGTAAAAATGGCTGGTTCAAGTCGGTCACCACCTACGAGCTTATCGCAAGAACGATCATCGGCCCTGAGCTCCAGGCCTCTGGCCCCGATCTGCAAGCGACCATCAACCGGATCAGGGGCTGGGTACATGCCGCCTGAGATCACGTTGTTCGACTTCGCAGGAGGCTCCATAACGGCTCCTGCCGGGTGTGGCAAAACTCAGCTGATCGCAGACACATTGGCTCAGCACACCGGCCCAAGACCCGTTTTGATCCTCACCCATACCAACGCAGGGGTCACAGCACTGCGCGCGCGTATGGCCCGTGCCCGAGTCGCCTCGGGCTCGTACCGAGTTGCCACACTGGATGGCTTCACATTGAAGCTCATTGGCAGATTCCCTGCCAGGAGCGGGCACGACCCTGCAATCATGCAACTCGCCAACCGGGCAAACGATTATCCGGCTATTCGCGCAGCAGCCCTGGCGCTGCTGAGGGCCAGGCATGTTGATCAGGTATTGCGATCAAGCTATTCCCATGTGTTGGTCGACGAGTACCAAGACTGCAATCAGGTGCAACACGCCATAGTCACCTGCCTGGCCGCTACCTTGCCCACGTACGTGCTGGGCGATCCGATGCAGTCCATTTTCGACATCGCGCAAAACAGGTTGGTTGATTGGCACACTGAGGTGATCCGAGACTTTCCCGTCATTGGCGCTTTGGCCACACCCTGGCGTTGGCGACTCGCCGGCGCCGAGAACCTGGGCAACTGGCTCCTGCAAGTCAGACAACTTCTGGAAGCTGGCCAGCGGTTAGATCTCACTTCAGCCCCACCCGAAGTTCAGTGTATTCAGATCCAGGCCGCGACTGCAGATACGCAGCGGCGAAACGCAGCCATGACCCCTCTGCGCCAAGGGGAGACCGCACTCATCATCGGCGATTCAAGAAACGCCGTTGGCCGACAACGCCTAACAAGCCAAATGTCAGGCGCTACCACGGTTGAACCCGTTGACCTGCCAGACCTCATCTCCTTCGCTCAGAACTTCGACCTTGCAGGGCCATGGGCCCTCAACCAGATTACGAATTTCGCGGGTATTGTGATGACCGGCGTCGGCATCAATCCTTTCCTCACACGTGTCGAGACGATTCGAAACAACCGACACCGCACCCCGCCTACGGTTGCAGAATCCGTCGCCGTGGGCTTCCTCGCCGAGCCGACGTTTCTGGGGGTGATCGATCTTTTGCAACGGTTCTCTCAGCAGCAGGACTGCCGCGTTTACCGCCCGGAAATTCTTCGCTGCTGCATTGCAGCACTGAGGATGGCCGCGTCCCGAACCCACACATTCTTTGAAGCAGCCGTTCAGATCCGAGAGCGCAACCGCCTCCAAGGTCGGCCTTTGACCCGGCGGGCGGTTGGCAGCACGTTGCTGTTGAAGGGTTTGGAAGCGGACGTCGCGGTCATTTTGGAGCCAGAGAACATGAACGCCAGGAATCTCTACGTGGCAATGACACGGGGTGCCAAACGGCTCGTCATCTGCAGCCAGAACCGGTTCCTCGGCGCCTAAGATAAGGCAAGAGAGCGAGCCTGCTTTTTTCTGGCTTGGAACTTGAGCCCCCCGCGCTTGATAGTGTCTATCGGGAGAAGGCCAAGAGCTGGGGCTGCTACCATTACCGTGGCGCAGAATCTGGTTCTTGCCGGTATAGGGAGCGATTTATCCAGCCCCCCTCCCAAGCCAGGAACATAACGTTGACTAGCGGACAGCATCACTGGAGCGTGATCTGCGCCCTGCTTCATGGTATGAAGTCCGCTCTAGACCGCACCGCTTGCATGCCACGCGTGGACACATAATGTTCATCTAAAAGGATTTCCGATATGACGCAGGAGCGACACTTCCGTGAATGGTACGTCGAACTCTCTGAGCTTGCCCCGGAGGCTACTGCCCCTGAAAAGCGTGCTCGCGGGTTCGCTTTCGAGAAGGTTCTCAAGGGCCTCTTGGCATCTGAGGGACTTGATCCCCGCTCCAGTTACAAGTCTGTCGGTGAGCAAATCGACGGCTCATTTTACCTGGACGGTAGCTTCCTCCTGGTGGAAGCCAAATGGCATGCCCTGCCCGTCCCTGCCTCGACGCTTTATCAGTTCAAAGGCAAAGTGGATGGCAAACTGGTGGGTACCGTTGGCGTTTTCATCTCGATGTCTGGCTACTCCGATGACGCCGTGGACGCCCTCATCGCCGGCAAATCTCTCAACCTGATCCTATTCACAAAAGAGGACATGGATGCGGCGATCATCCAGCAGCTGGGGTTCAAGAAAATCCTCAAGGACAAGCTTCGCAAAGCTGCTGAGGAAGGCCTGGCATTCTTCCCAACTGTCGCCGAACAGGTGAAAACCTCCCCGTCGGAGCCCGTCCTCATCGAGCGAGTGCATTACGATCGAGTGACCGGAACGTTGTTGAGCCCAGCAGATCAGCCTGCCACCACCCCAGATTTGGTTATCGTGTGCGAAGGGGACTTTGACCGTGAACTGCTGGCCAACCTGGTGCAGCGGATTTTGAAGAGCGCTAGGGCCACCAAGAAAATTCAGCTCATATCAGCGCTGGGTAAAGTGGCTGTGCCGCATGTTGCCAACAGCGTATTGGCAGCTAACCCAGATGTTAAGGTGCTGGCTGTGGTGGACAGTGATGGTGACATTCAAGGCTCAGAGCTGATGCTTAAGAACATCATCGAGTCCGACAACTGGACACCTATTGTCGTCAATCCCGCGATCGAGACCTGGCTTGGATGCTCAGTCGAAGAAACGATGCGTCTGCGCCGTCGCGGGGAACTGATGGCACACCTCGCCAATTCGATAGATGGCATCAATCTGCAGCTCCTCAGAACAACTGACCCAGCCTTCGAGACGTTCTACCAAGAGGTCAGCTCGTTGTAATCAGAGGTTCGTTGGATCGAAGCGCGTCCCACACAATGGCTGGATCTGTGGGAGCCAACAACGGCTTCCACACAGGGCAACGGCGGCTGGCCAACTTACGCTTTCTTAGGCCTCAAGCCCTTGAAAGAAGCCTTCGCAGCCCAGTTGTCATTGATCCAGTCAACGACCTTAGGGCGCCCAGGCGCGGTGGCTAGCTTTAGGTGGCCTCACCGATTAGCTTTTGGGTGAACTCGCCCTAGGCAAACACAGGCCGTTCACCCCGCGCGTATCTTGTTCAAAATTTCCGGGATGTCGCCATACTCCTCGTACCAAATGACGCTCACCCCAAGCTCGCGCATAAGCTCTTCATTGGTGGCATGGTGTCTTTCAAGGAAGCGCTCAACCATAGTATTTGAGATTTTGAGAGGCTTGCCACTCGTCCCTTCCATGAATTTCTTGGGGGTCAAACGCCGCATGAAAGCGAAGTGTTTGGGCTCCTCGATCGATTTGGACGCGA
This sequence comes from Pseudomonas sp. NFACC16-2, assembly GCF_900119205.1. Taxonomy (NCBI): domain Bacteria; kingdom Pseudomonadati; phylum Pseudomonadota; class Gammaproteobacteria; order Pseudomonadales; family Pseudomonadaceae; genus Pseudomonas; species Pseudomonas sp. NFACC16-2. The sequence goes on from NZ_FPIX01000032.1 coordinate 9,668, forward strand.
TCTCCAATAGCCGGCGCAGATTCGGATCAGTCAGTGAAAGGCCGATCATAAGGCACGAGCTTTCCTTGAAGCTGTTCAACTGTACCAAGTTCGACCAGTGATAGGCGTCACGGTAAATCTGGTGATAGCCTTCCTCAGAGAAAACTAACGTGCATCGATCCAGATTGGAGTAGCGCTGCCTATCCTCCGGTAAAAAACCATGCACGTGGTATATAGGTAGTTCTTCAGCGGTTGGTGTCTCAAACTCTTCGAAAACGCTTTTGTGTATCAATGAACGCGAGAGCAACGCTCTCTCGATAAAATCGTCGAAGTTGTAAGTTAAGATAGACTTCACGTTGGCGCCGGTTCGGGTCGGGGTACATAGCTTCGCGATGGAGGATATTAGATCCGATTCAACTGAAAAGCGCTTATCACGTAACGAATAAAGCTGATGCGTGATTGCATCAACGAATCCTTGCTGCTCTACAGGTGACCCCACAGCAAGCCCCTTTCGGATATACCTTGCTAACATCAGTGTAGACGGCCCATCTACTTCCATTAGCCTGGCAACGATTGCAGATACCTTCACCGGATCGCCTTGAGGGCCGCCAAAATTCTCCTGCGATAGCATGGAAACAAATAAGGAATTCAGCAGCGTATTCCAATCAGGCAATCCAGCGCTACTAGATACTCCGGCGCCTAGTATTAGAGAAAATCTGCCCGCTCGGTATTTTTCCGCGACCACCTTCACTAGCTGATCACGATCCTCTTTCCAAGATCTGACAGTGCGCTCCGCAGCCATTTTTAAACGCAACGAAAACAGATTAGTCGTGAGCATCTCAACAGCCGCTTGATGCTTAAGCATCAGCTCGTTAACTTCCTTCTCCCCCCATAGATAAACAAGACTGTCCGCTCTTGGATTTTCTTCACTGATATAAATACTTTTCTTCAGATCTGATATTTTAGGAGCGATAATCAGCAAGCTATAACCGCGCGTACCATACCCTCTAAACTTTTCAACAGTAGCATCGAGTTTTGATCTGGAAACTGAAAATACGATTTCCACTAATAGCGGTGAAGAAATTTCACCGATGCCACTTGGAGCAATGGCGTCAAAAGTCGAACCATGGCTATCTTGCCCTTCAATTTTCTGGCCTAGCTGCTCTCCCTCGACCTGTAGAAGCTTGATGATAAATGCTTCTAAGAAAAGATATCCGCCCGATCCATATTGCTCCAAGCGCTCTTCCAGAGTGTTGAGATCCATCTACTCAAATCCTAATACATGGGGTCGGTTGGGCTACGTTGAAGGCAAACTGACACGACCAGGCCGTCATACCAAAGCCGTTGGGATGGGCCCACGCTACCATAGATTCAAACGCCATTTGTAGCCATTGGCCATTTCCTCGTCGCGCTGCTTCAGTACCTCTGGCAGCTCTGATTTGGGGGGCAATTTACATCGAATTCTCAGGTTGGAGCCGCCGAGCAAAAACCGCGACAGGAACTGCAGATCGGACAGCCTTGAGCGAGGGTTGCGTTGCAATTGGCTCCGGGGATACCGTGGTGCACAGTGGAGAAGACGGCTACCCCCCATGAAAAGGGGGCTTGGGAATGAGAGATCACTACACGGATACACGCTCTGAGCTGAAAATGTCCAATAAGGGTTCGTCCATATACGGCTTCAGCACGTTCGGCACGCGGATCGAACCGTCGGCCTGCTGATAGTTTTCCAGTACCGCCACCAACGTACGACCGACCGCCAGGCCAGAACCGTTCAAGGTGTGCACCAGTTCCGGCTTGCCGGTTTCCGGATTGCGGAAACGCGCCTGCATGCGACGGGCCTGGAAATCTCCGCAGCTGGAGCAAGAGCTGACCTTGCGGTATGCATTCTGGCTCGGAATCCACACTTCCAGATCGTAGGTTTTAACTGCGCTAAAGCCTAGGTCGCCGGTGCACAGCGCCAGGGTTCGGTAAGGCAGGCCCAGCAGTTGCAGGACTCTCTCGGCGTTGGTAGTCAGGCTTGCCAGGGCTTCCATCGACGTCGACGGCTCGACGATCTGTACCATCTCGACCGTGTCGAACTGGTGCAGGCGGAGCATGCCACGGGTGTCGCGACTCGACGCGCCGGCTTCGCTGCGGAAACACGGGGTATGGGCAACAAACTTGAGGGGCAGTTGTTCTGCATCGAGAATCTGCCCTGCCGCCAGGTTGGTCAACGGGACTTCGGAGGTAGGGATCAGGTACAGATCGGCTTCGCCTTCGCGAGCGATTTTGAACAGGTCTTCTTCGAACTTCGGCAGTTGACCGGTACCTTGCAGCGCCGGGGCCTGAACCAGATACGGCGTGTAGGTTTCTTCGTAGCCGTGATCGGTAACGTGCAGGTTGATCATGAACTGCGCCAGGGCGCGGTGCAGACGGGCGATCGGGCCGCGCAGCAGGGTGAAGCGCGCGCCGGACAGCTTGGCGGCTGTTTCTAAGTCTAGCCAACCGAACTTCTCGCCCAGGCCGACATGGTTTTTGATCTCGAAATCGAAGACTCGCGGAGTGCCCCAGCGACGCACTTCGACATTGCCGTCTTCGTCTTCACCGACCGGTACGGACTCGTGCGGCAGGTTCGGGATGCCGAGCAGGATCGAGTCCAGTTCGCTCTGAATCGCGTCGAGCTCGACTTTACCGGAGCTCAATTCGACCGCCATGCGCTCGACGTCCGACATCAGCGGTGCGATGTCTTCGCCGCGCAGCTTGGCCTGACCGATGGACTTGGAGCGTGCGTTACGTTCAGCCTGCAGTGCTTCGGTTCGGGTCTGGACAGTCTTACGCTGCTCTTCCAGCGCTTCGATGCGTGCAACATCCAGGGCAAAGCCACGGGGAGCCAGGCGATCCGCCACGTCCTGAAGGTTGCTACGTAACAGTTTGGGATCGAGCATTTTCGGTTTCTCGCAGGCCTAGGGTAGTTTTGCAATTCAATCGTGAGTAAGCCAAGCCAACTGAAAGACGGTTTAAGAGAGGTTGATCAGGACATCAGTGCGAAAACGAAGACCTTAGGCCGGCAGCTACGCACCCCTACCAACATTTTCGTATGCATTCAGCGCTTCAAGAGCAGGCAAGCTCACATGTTTACGAGCACCTCGACCGCCCAAGATGTACACCACATCTTTGCTTTCAAAAATACAGCCGTCGAAATCGCGCTCATAATCACTCAAGAGACTGTCGCCCGGCTTGAGTTCACCCAGACTGTCATACACAGTCGCTTGGGCATACAAAACACATGGCTTAAGGCCCTGCGTTTTGACCTCTTGCTCTTGGGACGCTGGGAGCATGACATCCAACAACATCCATTGCCGCACGACGCAAAAAGGCCGCCCGTCAAATGCTTCATGTGATGCTCGAATCAACTCGTCGTCATCGAGCTTTGCACCATTCAAAACGCGCGCGGGGCCCAAGAGCAGATCCGCCAACAATTCTAATTCCACACTATCCCACTTAGTTTTTTGGATACACGCAGTACCGAATCCAGGGGTGACAGCGAGCCACATACCCGAACATATTTTCGGCAAAACTTGTATGGCCGTGCCTATCAGCAAATACTCATAACCGCCCGGGCACTGCCCTTCTTGCGGACGCCGCGCCCAAGCAAGACGTAGACGGTATTACTCGTCTCAAACAGGTAGCCCAGTGTCAGCGAACGCTGAAAAGTGCTACGCACCCAGTCGCCTCTGCTTCGTTTTCCGGTGCTATGAATAATCACCTCTTTGGCGTACAGCACATAGGGGGTAAGTCCATCACTCAACAGCGAGGCCCTGTAACTTTCATCGACGTCTAATTCGATGATTCGCCACCGCTTCACGATGCAGAACGGCTTATCGGGAAAATTCAGAAGGGCTTCAACCTCAGCTTCCCAAATCTCTTTTGCAAAGCCATTGGTGGCCTCACCACCACCGTCTAGAAGCTCGACCAATTCGCTATCCACTTCCACCTCCATTCTCGAAACCACCAGACCAGACCCGACACCCGACGATCCTCAGTGGATCATATTGACCAAGGGAACAGCTCCGTTCTCGTACCACCAATGACACACCAGATATCGACTACCACTGTCTGTCTCGCAAAACTTGTACCCCTTGAGCTCGAATACGCGTTTCAGCCTGGAGCTACGGATGGTTTTTCCATCCACAAAGCGCCCGCGTGTTTCACAAAAAACAACGCCGACAACGCAAGGAGGCTCGAATTCGGCGCAACACAGATACCCAGTAATTTGAACGCCAAAGTCAATTTTCCTTGCGTCAATGACGCATTGTGGCAAAGCCATTCGTTCCTGCCTCAGCCCCGAATTGATGACAAATAGCCCCGCAAACCCTACTTAATGAACTCGGTCAAAACGGTCTAAAGCGCCATTTTCATGCAGCCAGTGAGCAACAACGAAAGTCCCGCCATCGATTATCGTGAAAAGATCGTAGCCTGCTCTCCGACACCGATTGATGACCGGCAGAGCATGGATGGGCAGACCTTCCGGGTACTTTTTCGCCGGGTCGCAAAACAACAGACCTGTGATTTTTGGAGGTCGCTCCAAGGCGCAGAGCAGATACCCGACAACATCCGGATCAGTAATGGCTTCACGCGCTTTCTCAATGACCGTTGGGTACCTGTGAAAGCGAAGATCGCAGAGCTTGGCTCCATAAGTTTTTATCCAGTACATCCCGGCTACCATTCCTTAAATGGGTCAGATTTCAATCGTGAAATCCGGAATAAATCCTGTGTCCTCTCGGGGATAACCGCGTGGATTTGAGACGAGCCGGCACCCTCCAATCTCCATATCAACAGCGCGATGTGTATGTCCAAAAATCCAAACGTCCACCATCGGCAGAAGCGAGTGCCATCGATTTGTATAAGCCGCGCTGAGATGACCGTCATGATTGTCGCCTACAACTTCCGGGATCGGACAATGGTGTGTAACAACAACCGTTGCCCCTTCAAATGGCTTGTTGAGTTCACTCACCAAAAAGTCAAACGCAACCCGGTTTCGCTCAATCACATCTGCCGGGCGTAGCCGTCGAAAACACTCCTCTGCTCGGATCACCTGGAAGTCATTCATCCACTGCCCGCACATCGTCGACGCAGCTACAACGTCGCCGGTCGATGAAAAATCCGTCCACGACGTTGTCACCAAAAACCGCGTTTGGTTGCAAACCCACACCTGATTTTCCAGGACGTGAACATGCGGTGAAGCGGCCTCTCGCATTTTGCGCAGGGTGTGGTCGATGTGCCCTTTGTAAAACTCGTGGTTGCCGGCGCAATAAATGACTGGGCAGTTGAACGTCTCGTTTGCCCATTTCACACCGCAAGTTTGGACGTCGATATCCCCGGCCAAAATAACCAGGTCGTAGTCTCCAGGCTCAGGGGCAAATGGAGAAAATTCGTTATGCAGATCCGAAAGCACGTAGAGCTTCATCTGTAGCCCGATCTCGATTTACAGCTAAATTGAAATACCTGAAGACAGGCACGCGGCTGGTTCTCATAGATTGATAACGCACAATTTCGCCACAAGATCCACTCGCATGAATATATACATTTGAGTGGATCATGACAATCACGGCATACAGCTTTGTTTTTACGGAACGGAAAAATGTCTGTCCGCACCGCATTTGCCGTAGCGCTGAAGCTTTTGCGAACAAAGCGTGGCCTCACGCAGGAGGCTCTGAGCCAAAAGGTCGATCAATCGCATGTAAGCCGCATCGAAAATGAAAAGACCTCCCCTAGTCTCGAATCAATTTTCGAGCTCGCTAAGGTATTAGAGTTAAGTCCTGTCGCCCTCATGGCACTGGTGTGCGGAGCACAAGACTCACAGAGCGCAGGCGATGTCCTGAAAATCGCCGAAAAAGATCTCCAGGACATCGCGCTCCTAAGGGATTCGATTCCGTTGGAAATTGAGGAGTCGCCTCACCCTCGTGTTGTTTCTGCCGCACAGGCACGAGAGACTGTCCAGGCACTCAAAGAAAAAGGCTTTTCGCAGGCTGAAATCGCAAGGGCGCTGGGGATGGCAAAGACCACGGTTCAGCGTCATTGGCATCGATCGGGCTAGTTTTTATTCTTGCTACTCCCTCAGCTGTCAGCACCTCTTTCTGGGTCATTTCATCCTTGTGGGTACCGTTGCTGGGTTTATTCATGGACACTGCTTGCGCGGCTTACAACCAGTTTTTTCGCCTGGCACCGTTTAATGACAAGTTTTCATTCGTGTACCTCAATCGGCACCTCGAATATTTAAATCAGCGATGCCAAGGGAAATTTCCAGAACTCCATGCTTCCTGTCACCCCGTCGCGTAAGTACACCTCGACCAGTGCAATAGATCCGAACGCTCCCAAGCGGCCACTACCTTCTCGCAAGCTCTGATAGACCATCCTTGCGACGGCTGCAAAGCTTGGAAAAGCGCGCGTCTCCAAGCCAGGGCGGGACTACTTCGCCCGCTTGTGATCTACGTCGTTAATTTCCAGCAGCACCGCGACATCCCCGTCGTTGTTCCAGATCGAGGAATGCATGTTCCAGTAAACACGATGCCACCTGACACCATCGGACGTCACAGACTCGTCAGTGCCTGTTTTCGTCCAGACTGAAACCTTGTCCCCTTTCTTCGCGGCGATGCGAGGCAACCATTTAACATGCCGATGCTTGTTAGAAACATTGCCGACTTTGTCATAGGTCGTGTCCATCAATACGTAACCTCCCAGGTTGCAGTCTTCCAGCACACTCAACACCACATGTTCTTTATCAACGTTTCCGTGGTGATAAGCACTTGCGATTTTCAGTTTCATTTTCGTCCTTAAATAACAAAACACTACTGACTACAGCACAGCACAGCACGTGCCGATAGCTTCTCTGCCACTTTATCTACATCCAGCGCGAACGACGCCTCCGAAAGGATCCCACACCTGCATTACGATGTGATTACGGCAGGTCAAGAGACGTAAAAACGTACAGCCTAACTATCAAGCCAACCTGATCGTCGCCAGGCTATACGGGATTGATGTGCTCCAGCCCGTTGGGTTCGGCCAGCCCCCTATTGCTGTCAGGCCTGGTGACCAAGGCCGTTCATATCACATGGCTCATCACATTCGACACGTAGCCACCCATTTCCCTGTAGGTTGCGCCAATCAGTGGCAATCCCCACTGACTGGCACTCCTCATTGGCGGGCACGTTGCGCTACCGTCCCTTCAGCTTCAAACCGTTGAGTGCCTCAAGCTGCACCACAATCTTCTCGACAAGCGCCTCGTCGAAATCGTCCTTGTTAGCCTCCTCGTGTGTGCCTTTGTTCAGATACATCCACACCAGTGACTGCTCGGGCTGACCCAAGATAAGACCGAGTGACTGCATGACGACAGGCTTGTCCAGATGCACGAATTCAGGCGCCTTGTTCAAGCGAGCGAGCATGGCTTCACAGAGGCCGCGCAGGGTCGGATCAGCGCCAGAGCCCGCGATTTTCAGGCTCAGTGTCCCCATCTCGTATTTGCCCAGCCATCTCCACAGCTTGTCGCTCAACATTTCGAGCGCTTGCCGGGACTCCGCCAATGCCGTGCGCGCATCACCTCGGTCGATTGCAGCGCGGGCGTTGAGCAGGTAGGTTTGCGGGGCTACATTCCCTAGCACGCGGGGCTGATAATTTCCGTTGTGGTGCCGGAACACATAGGACGTCCAATGCTCATTGGGAACGCGATTCTGGACGTCCTTCATGAACTCGTTGGAATGGCAGGTCACAAGCAGCTGCGTACCCGCGAAGCGCTGGCTCTCGAAGATTGTTTCCCTGATCCCTTGCCGATGCTCGTGGTCGATCGCGTTGATCGCGTCGTCAAACACAATCACGGGCGCTCCGATCTTCAATGCCTTGGCCAGCAAGATAGCCAACCCCAAGCACCGTACATGCCCCTCGCTGAGTATCTGCAGTGCATCGACTGACACATCCGGCTTGCCTCGGAAGGAAAGCCCGATTCGCCCTTCCCCTGTCACCGGCAAACTCAGCCCAGCCAGCTTGTCAGCTTCAAGATCTCGGATGTTGAACTCGTTGTACAGCTCAAGAGCCAGGGAATTCAGACCCGCCATCAAGGTGCCTGGGAGCTGGGTTCTGTAACTACGCAGCAAGCCCAGGAACTGGTCATAGGCGATATTGATACGACGGTCGCGAAGGATCGCGTTGGCTTCATCGGCAGCTGCTTTGATCAACTCGGCATTGTCTTGCTCAAAGTCAGCGATCCGCTTTTTGGCCTCTTGCACAGCCTGAGTCAGACGCTGGCGTGTCATCGCATGAGCCCCGACGTCGACCCTGGCCTGGTTCAGTCGGTCGCGCTCAGCGATCAGCTTGCTGCGCTCGGCATTAGCTAAGGCAGACTGGGTGTCTTGTTGCTCTAGCTGCTGGGCGTAAGCCACGGCCTGATTGGCCAAGTGAGGCACCGATCCGTCGGTTCGGTATCCGTCTGTCCACCAATCGCGTAGCGGATCAACACCTGGGTTGGCCAAGTACCGCACAACGGCGTGAGGACTCTGTTCAGTGGCCGTCACACAATGGGCGAATGCTGAAAGCTTGACCCGCAGCGCCTCGGAGGCTTCGTTGCGTGCTTGGATCGCAAGATGATGGCGACCCTGGATTTCTTTGAGCGCTTGCAACCCGGCCAACCCTGCTGTCGCCTTTTCATACGGGTTGTGGACGACCCGATGCTCACCTGCCAAGGGGGTATCACAAGCTGGACAATGGTCGCCAGCAACGTGCTGGAGCCCCAGAACAGCGTTGTAGAGATCTTGGAATGAGGAATCATAAGTCCGCGCTACCAGTTCGGCAGTGACGTCTAGCACCACTTTTTGAGCGGCGTCCGCTGCCTGATACGCCAGCAGGAGCTCGGCGCTGCTGATTCCATAGATGAACGCAGGAGGCTGATTAAGCTGATTGTCCAGTTGCTGCAGGCGACCTGGGTTCACCTCGCTACCGATGGCGGCAAGCAAATCTGAATAGGTCATGCCTGGCTGGATGCTCGCGGCGTAGGCACTTTCGACCTGCGCCTGGTGTGCAAGCGCTACAGCTTCATTTGCGACGGCTTCATGGTCTTGGCCCAAGGCGCCGCGCTTCGCTGTCAGCTCGACCTGCTTCGAAGGAAGAAGTGTCAGAAGCCCTTCCATGGAATCGTTGAAGTGACCCACGAAATCGTTGAACTGATCCATGCCGAACAAGGCGGCGATCAGTTCGGTTTTTTCCACGGTGGGTTTGGCGGCAATTCGAGAGAAGGCATCGATCCTGTTCTTTTCGACAAAACAGAACCGATAGACCTCTGCATCAGCGACAACGGGGATCATCTGCCCTTGAGCTGTGACAGCCTTGAGCTCGGGCGGAATGTACTTACCTTCGTGGTGATTGGACAGATACCGCCCCACCGCGATGCGCTTCATACCCGACTCATCGACAGCCCCCAGCAAAGCGAACTCCAAGGCTTCGCACAGGCTGGTCTTGCCACTGCCGTTCGGCCCATAGAAAAGGGTGATGCGCTCATGAAGATCGAACGGCTCGGGAAACCGGAATCCCCGGAATGGGCCTACCTTGAGGTGCTTTAACTTGCTCCACTGCCATCCGTCTCCGGGCGGTGGAGGTGCGATTGGGGGCAGCGTCGGAGCCGTCGTCGCCAGTAATTCACGCATCAACCCGATCAGTAGAGCCGATCGCTGGCTACGCTGCCGACTGGTGCCTGCGACCTCAACAAAACGCTGGAGGACAATATTGGCAACTCTGCGAGCGTCCTCAGAGGCGGCATTTTCGGGTGTGTGAATCCAGCGCACGAACTGGTGGTAGTCCTGTAAAGCCGACGTCATCCTTGCCTCCCATTTCCTGACCTAAAGCAGAACCGTTCCGCGCGAAAAGCTGACCAAGTATTAAGCCATCAACTGTATGAAGAACCAGCGATGTGATTTTGTCACCACCTGTACAGCTAAGCCTAGGCAGGGGTAAAAGTCGACGTCACCATCCGGGCATTTTTCAGATCTCAGTTGCGCCAGAGATACGCTATAGCCCCAGATCAGCAGAGAAAATGCCTTCCCTCATGCAGGGCACCGCGTTCAACACCTACTACACGACGCGCTGCGCGTTGTCCGACACTCGAAAACCAACAGGCGCAATGACCCGCGCCAAAAAGAGCCTTTTACCCTCGGTTCTTTGAACCCAAAGGGAAAGCAGCACGGCCTGGCGACCTTAAAGCCGATCTTTTCATGCCCCTGGCGGGGCAGCCCCTCGTCGGTGGTACCACCGTGTTCAACAATCCCAAAGCCAAAACCGCAAGAGCAAAAGCACAAAACCGCATCACCGCATGACGTGAGGTCTGTACTCGTCAGCAGGATCCCTGCATTTCCTTCGCCTTCAAATATATAAACTCCGTCGCGTTTAAAAAAATTTAAGGCCTAGGCACTTGAAGTTGTCGCATATTTATATCAAGTATCGCATCCATGAATCTTTTGGCCCGTCGTCACCGCCTATTGATGACGGTGCCCCATAACTCCGCCCACGGATCCTCAGGCTTACACGCCAGCTCCAGGTTCCTTCGTAATGCCCAAGTCGCTAACGCTGCCAGTGGTCTGAGCTATGACGATGAGGGGTATGTTCCCGAGCAGCACACCATGTACGTCGCCGAGCTCAATTATCGCGTTGCCGCGACCAAGTGGCTCAGCGTGATGCTGAACCTCCAGCACATCCAGAACCCTGATGGGGTGCGAGAAGTACACAATGCGGTGGCGATGGGGCTAGAGGTGAAAAGCGAGTTCTAGTCTCCGATCAGCTCAAGATGCTGCGGCTACTCGCCCTGAGTAGCTGCACAGGCATTCTCATCCCTTAATCTTTGCTCCGATATCTAAAGGCCGTTTACGTACCAACCAAAGAAGGCTTTCAAGGAGTAACCCAGCCCCCTTGCGGACTGCTGCATTCCTAACCATCTCGGATCGATGTTTTTAACGACGAAAGTTAAAATAGCTAGCTAACCAACAACCGCGACTTGCATGGATTCTCGTTAAAAAAACGAAGGGATTCCTTGCGCGCTAATTTTTTTGAGCTAGCTTGGTTAGCATCATTCTAAAAACAACAAATCACGCATCACAAAAACTTCCAAGGCTTTTTGTAGTAAACATCAAAAACCAGACAGAGGGGAGATGAACATGAAAAAACATAGGGTAGCTGTAGCTATTTTACTAGCATTAACAGTAAGTGGATGCAGTAGCTTCAGATTCTCACCATTCCCCAAATTTGGTGGGAAAATTGAGGGAGTAGCGTGGTGTAGCAAAAGATACCTTGACATGGTTAATGAATATCAGAAAGCTCCTAAAGATATAGATAGCGAATACGGCAAAAAACTTAGACTTTCAAAAGATGGATATATTTACGCCCTCGCAGCAACATTAACCTTAGAAAAAGACAACTCTGAAAAACAATACAATTTCGGCCCTATCAAAAACCTTACTAAAATCCCTAGCCTATCAGTTGATAAATTAAACGGCTTTCAAGCCGAAACATTTACCTTTCCTGACCCGAGAGGAAAAAAACAGCTGATCATTGCCTTTCGCGGCAGCGACCAGTTCCTCATCGATTATCTTGGCCAAAACTTTGGATTCTGGCAGATACAAAATAGCTCTGCTCGTGAATACGTCCTCAACGCAATGCACTATCGAGACACCCACAAAGACGAGTTTAGTGACAAAGTTGTGGTGACAGGAAACTCACTAGGTGGGGCGCTCGCAGCGCATGTGACCAACACTAAATACACAGAGAAATTTATCACAGAGGCATGGCTTTTCAACCCAAGCCCAAGGCCAGGTGTATCACCTCCACAGGGTGGGAACCCAAAAATACGATTACTCTCTACCCGCTCTGAAATATTGAACATCTCTTCGAGAAGCCAGATAGGCGTGCAAGAGCGAAACAAATATACTGATTTTGATCTAATTGAAAGCAGCTCTTTTTACAACCATTATCGCTGGGTACTGGCACGTGAGATCCTCTGGTACGCTGATTTGGCACAGTATTTTGACCAAAAAAAACATCCCTCTTTCATAGCTACAGAACCGACACCACTGCAAATTATCGCCTCACAGAATATAACAGACGCTAATTGCAGCCTTACGGACGATGAAACTAAAGCACGCCGTACAGCATACGAACAAAAAAACAAGAATACCTCTGCCGCTTCTGGCACGATCAGTTTGAAAGAAATAACCAACGTAGACAAAGCAGTAGAGACTGATTAACAGGCATTATTTCACAAGCTGGATTTTCGCTTCCGGAATAGCATGACCCTCACTATAGCTTTTCTCCGGAAGTGAAAATTAAATCTGTACCGACCACCTCACATAACGCACTGCCAAAACGACAAAAAATAAATGCTACTGTCTACGTCTCTTCTGTAATAGTAGGCAACCGGGCAGACACTTCATACAACCGAATAGACCTAGCCCTACCCTCGCCTATCACTGTTCGATTCTGTCATTCAGAACCAGTGTTTCGGGCAAGGATGCCATCATGCCCACCAGCTCATGGTCGAATGAGGCGCTGTACGACTGGCCCAGGTGATCCTGATGCGCTTTGGCCGTTGCCCAACGCTCATAAAGCACGAATGCGTGCGGATCCTTACGATCCTCATAGAGGTTAAACACCAGGTTGCCGGGGCCTTATGAACAGCGCACGCTTGTCGAGATACGCGACGAGATCGATGGCGAGCTACACAGCCGCGCTGAAGCCCTGCTCTGGAATCTTGAGGACACGCGCCCAGCCGTAGAGGAATCGGCAAGGTGCTTATGGGGCAGCTTCATCTGAGGGTTGAGGTTATACAGGAGGGAGTGGCCTTCTGGGTCGCGAGCCGAGCGCACTGTATACGGACAGCTGAGTATCTACGTTCCGCCGCCGATCTCAGTGAGATTGAACCGATCAGGGGTGAACATCTTCACATGGTTGGCGAACGCTTTTTCCATCGCATCTTTGACAGGGGCAATATAGGCCTGCCATCGGACAGGGTTATACTGCCTTATGATGGACAGAACTGAGTAATCCAAGTGATGCAAAGGGTACTTATTCAGGGTGTCTCCTTCGGAAAGCTTAGCCTTAAGGACACCGTAAAATTCGTGACAATCCACTCGTCCTTTCTTATCTTTAAGAGTATGCGGCAATATCCCTCTTGAAGCATCAGCTATCCTGTTGACCTCCGCCATGTCTCTCTTAAGCAGAATCAGCTGCAACTCAATACCAGGTTTAACCTTTTCATCTGCTCGTTCAATGTAAGACTCAAGCGTTTGAATTCGCTCTTGGTGATGAGCGATAACGACATCGTGAGAGACCTCATTCAGCCACAGCTGATGATTGTACTCGGGAAGGCCGCCAATGCGCTTAGATTTGTCCAACTCAAACCCATACAAGCTGCCCTCAATTAAGGACAACGCCTGTTTCATATCGTCAGGCACATTGATGCCACTATGTACCTTACGGCACACCTTTTCCAATTTTTCTTCGCCGATATCGCCATCGGTCACGCACAAAACTTCAAGAAATCTATTATCCCCAGACTCCTTTAGTAGCACGCGAAAGACATAAATCCCATACAAAAGCGTTGGCATGTTATCCCATGCACCGGCTGTGATAATTTTGAACGACCCCTTCGCTTCAGAGGCCACCATCCCGAGAATGGTCTTGGCCAAATTATCTTCACAAATAACGATCACGGACGGGATTAGATTGCCAATTGTAGAGCCATGACGCTCTATCACTGTTTTCTTTGAGTTTTCACCGACAGATGTGGTGACAGAAGTCGTGCCCATAATCCCGATCCCAAGGTTCACCTTGAACACAGTGCTCTTCTGATCTTCCATGATTCATCCTGTCAGCAAGGTGAGGCCCGTCGTTGAGCGATTCGCGGTAGCACTTCGGAGACAGTTAAGCACGTGCAGATGACAACGCCTATATTTCGTTGCGCGAGACGCTGATCGACCTGAGCAGGCTGTCGAGCGTTGCCAGTTATGCTGTATGGCATGCGCTTACGCTTTCCCCTGTGCTACCAAGCATTTCAAGCTTGCGCAGAGCCCGATTGCTGCGCAAAATCCCGTGTTTTATCTTAGAGTCAAAGCGCACCGTGTCGCTCTCCGGCATTTTCAGCTCACGCTCTCAGCGTCGTTCTTTTCTGGTCGCCAGTACGCTCGTGATTGCGGTGTGTGGCGCCATTATCCTGCTGATTGCCTACTACAGGAAGGATGAGCCTCTGTGGGAAGCCTTCAACAACTTCTTCATATCCATCGTCGCCAGTGGCGCCTTCGCCATTATCTCAACGCTTTACCTGTCCTATTTCACTGACCCTCGCCTCGCGCGCGCCGAGACACTGATCCTGCCTCAGGACATTGATGAGAATTTGCGCCGGCTGGCCGGTGGTGCGCACGATTATCGAATTTACGTGCGCACCGGCAGACATTTCCGTGCCAAAACGCTACCCGCCCTTGTAAAACACGCACGTGAGAGCCGGCAGCCCATTCGCTTGGACGTTATTTTGCTGGATTTCAGGGATATTGAGGTTTGCCAGCGATACGCCGAATTTCGCAAGTCAGCGTCCCATGACCATCAATGGAGCAGAGAGTACGTTCAGCACGAAGTGCTTGCGACGATCATTGCGCTTGTCAAAGCCGTCAATCTCAATCGCCCTTTCATCCAGGCGGAACTGCACCTGAGCAGCCGCCTTTCCACCTTCCGAATAGAGGGCACTGCGGATGAGATCATGGTGACCCGCGAAGACCCGAAGGATTACGCCTATTGCTACCCCCGCAAGCACAAGGACTTTTCGGGGCTACTGACCGAGTTCAACTGGGTCAAAAGTGAAGCCGAAGAAATTACCGTACCAGCCCTGATCGATCCTGACGCGTGTGCAATTCTCACGGCCATGTTTGGTGACCTTGTCTCGCCGGAAAGCCAAGCTGCTGCAGCGAAAGCCACAAGCTCCCCAGCCCCGTATGCACGCTGAGCTTGATGAACTCCTATCCCGCGAGCATTTCCTCTGCTGCGATCGCGGCGCTCTGCTCAAAGCCCTGAAATGGTGGATAGCAGAGCAGAACCCCACATGTCTGATGCATCCCCACGGATTTTTTGTGTTGCCTCTGAAGCGCCAAGAAGGTGAAGAATGGCGATTGCATCTTTGGCCCAGTGATCGAGCAGACGGCTATGGAATGCCTGGTCGCGTGCATACCCATGACAAACACGTTGATAGTCGAATTCTGCTCGGCACCCTGACCAACCTGCAGTATGCGGTGAGCGAAGTAGAGACAGGGGCTTGGCCGCTGTATGAAGCGCACTACCACGGGGATAGATACCTAAAGCAGACAACTAACTTGCTGAGGAAGACATCGACTCGTGTTGACCTTTCGGCGGGCGAACCAGCGCGGATGCTGGCAGGCGATAGCTACCGGATCGAACGGCACACCTTCCACGAAGCAGTCCCCTTACCAGGGCTCACCACCTGCACCTTGGTCTGCATGCACTCTCCCGCCCCTGGATCGATCAAGGTCGTTGGCGTGGATGGCTACCCCGACGTTTTGAGCTTCGAGCGCAGCGAGCATCCCGGGCATCTGTTCTTGCGCCATATCTAAGTAGGGCTGCGGCTCGAACTAGTGATGGCGCGCGTCGCGCACGGCGAAACCAATGATATCAAACTGATATTCCGTGATAATATTCGCCCCTGTCGAAACACCCCACCAGACCGCTCCGGACGTTACCAACGCCATGTAAGCGGCATTGCACACTCCGCCTGACCAACCTCCGAGCTCTGCGCATTCTGCGCGCAAGCCCAAGGCGGTGAATGTGCGCCCATCTGTCAACCAGACCTGATAAATCCAACATGACAAGCTCAACGGAAGATGCTGTTAAAATGCGCGAAGCCCCCTTCACCTCGGGCGGCGTAAATGTCGAGGTGTTTGAGAAGGGAGCCGCGAACGAGCCGCTTACTAAATCGCCTGTGTTCCTGGCGCTTCAGGGTGGCGGCGCCAAGGGCATTGTCCATATTGGCGGCATCGCTGCTCTGGAAGAGCTCAATTTCGACATCAGGGCAGTATCGGGCACCTCCGCAGGCTCAATGGTCGCCGCGCTGATTGCTGCAGGTTTCAGCTCCAAGGAACTCGTCGACCCTGACGGCAAAAAGCACTTTTTTGGAACCAAGCTCTTCGGTAAAGAAAAGGGTCAGCTGAAGTATTCGAAACCGACGCATCTATTTACCCGCCGAGGTTGGTTTACGATCAAGTCTGCCGTACTACTCGGCAAAGCGCTGAAGATCTTTTGGCCTTGGCCCGGCGACTCCAAAGTGGAAACGATCGCCAACTGTATCTGGCTAACCATCATCGCAGCCTGGATATCCTTGGGCTTTTATAAAACCTGGCCTATGCCGGTTTGGCCTTTGGTGTTCACCGGGATTGGGGTAGTCGTCTTCTTCATCTGGGCACTGGTCGGCCTTACTACGGTGCGCAAAGTCCGGAATTTCATAGACGCTGCAATCGCCTTCAAACTCAAGGAAAACGGCAAAACCCGCAAAGATAAAAACATCACCTTCCGGGATATGCACAGTGCCGGCTGCATCCCCCTAAAAATTATTGCTACCAACAAAAGCTCCGAGAGACTTGAGTACTTTTCGTACAGTCGAACACCTCGCGTGAGAGTGGCCGACGCGGTGGCGGCCTCGATCTGCCTTCCCATCATTTTCAGACACTGGAAATTCAACTTCCTTCGCCATACGCCGACGGGCGTTGAGAAGGTCTATGGGAAATTCCTAGACGGGGGACTCGTATCGAACCTACCGGCCTGGGCGTTCGATGAAGAACGACTCAGGCAAGCCGACGCCACTACCGTGGCGTTCAGCCTGGAAAGCCCTGCCCCGAAAGATAAGATGCATTGGCTGTTATCCATCGCTAACACAGTGGTTAATGGGTCAGGTGAGATCCATACACGGGCAACTGGCTCAGTGGCGACCGTCGCACTTCCGACCACGCTAGATCTCCTGGCTTTCGATGTGTCTGCGGAGGAGGTCTATGCTGAGGTGGACAGGGCCAAGGTCAAAGCATTGAAAGACGTGGGTAACGAGCTTATTCATGCTCCGAACGCATTGAGCAAGGGTGCAAAGGACATCCACGCTATTTTTGAGCAAATCCTCAACGAAAAAGGACGTAGTTTCGCCAAGGAATTCTCACGCTTTCGATTGAGGGTCGCCTTGGGCGCTCAGATTGGCTACTCCACTTCGGACGTCACATTTGTCTTCGATCATGGCTATGAACCTAGTGATCCTGATCGGTACGCAACCGTACCCTTGCGGGGATCCTACGCGGGAACCGCTTGGAGTCAAAAAGCGGCGCATGCGACCGTCAAACCACTTACGGAGCCGCTGATGGGAGATGCCTGGTCTGCGATGAGATGGATGGTCTGCATTCCGTCTTACCCCAAAGACAAGGAGTGCAGCGCTAACCGGTATGGCGAACAGATCATCCAAGGAACGCGGGACAAAATCCGTCCATGCATCATTAAAATTGATTGTGATATGCAAATTCGAGAAAGTCGTAGCGCGTATGATAATTTTCTTGATTTTTTGACAGAAGCTCAACGCGCCGTGCATGATTATAGTAACGACGTTGGAATTGCAGACTACGTGCAGGGCCAAAACAAATGGAAATAAAACTCCACATCCCAGGTGGTGCCGTTCTCTCTTCGGACTCGAAGAAACGAACTATGGCGAAAAAAACGGCTGCTGATGCGATTTCTGAAAACATTGAAGAAATCAGACAAACAGCCAGAGAAGTGCGCGAACTTATACGCCAAAGCAATGAGCTAGACCGGCTTGAAAAACACCTCGCAGAGGTGGGTTACTCCGAGTGGGTCAATAACGGCGATAAGGAAAGATTTTATGAAATCATGAGATCGCTTAGCTCGGGCGCCGCCACAGCGCGCGAGTACTGGGAAGAGCGTTATAACAGCGGCACTCATCATCGAAAAAACCGGACTCAGTCCACCCCCTCGAAGCCGAACAAAACAAATGATAACGGCTACGAGCCGTAATTAGGGTAACTTGAGTGGTAGCTGGGGCGCTGTGGTGACCGGCGCTTCAGTGGTTATTTGAGAGTCTTTAAAGCCCTCTGCTGTCATTCATGCCTACTTGAATTGCCCGTGCTCATTAGCTTTTAAAGCCCTTCAAACCAAACCACTCAATCATGCGCCAATTTAATTTCTTTGGCGTACACAAAGCCTTCAGTGGTGGTAATGGGGACGTTGGACGGGCTGCAAAATACGTCGTACTTGCCTATGTTGTTTTCAGCACGATAAGACGAATCGAGCTCCTGTATGACCTTCTTTTCGCAGAGCTCTGGAATATCACGGCATTTGTCTGCAATGATATTCGAAATATTGAAAACAAATTTGTATATATCAAATCCGAGTTCATAGGCCTTTCCGTCAAGTCTTAGGCTAGGCTTTTTACAGAATACTTCTAGATCCTTCATGAGAGTTGAGGCGTAGTCGAAGATCTCAGCGACGTCACTCATTTCCTTTTGCACGAACTTCAACTTAGCTTTGTAATTTCTGTTTTTTTCGCCAGGCACCGTGTTATCGATAAAGGACTTAACGCTCTTTGCAAATACCTCCAAAGGTATTAAAAGGTGCTGCGAATGGCTTACCATTACATTTTCTTCCACTTTGACACACAGCCGAATTTCGTCGACATCTCCCACATGATGGAAGTAGTTTCTGACAATTCGCAACAACTTGAACTCTGGAACCGTCTTTATGTTGCAGTCGAACAACTCCATCAACTTGTCAGCTGTTGAATGGAGGTTGTTCAGGTAGGTGAATAAAGTGTTGATGTTACGATTTTCAGTATGCCTGATGTCCATCAGTTCACGCTGACTGTGGAAATATCGGTCAATGAACGTGTGCTTCTCCATGTGCTCCGCTTCGCTCCTAGACTGGGCCTTGCTGTCGATGCTGTCGTGGTCGATGCTGCCGCGAAAGAGATCGAAAATTTTAATGCAAATCGTGGGCAGCTTCACGAACCTTTTCGATCTCATATTCCTCAACCCAGTTCAGCAGACTGTCGAGCGTGAGATAAGCCATCCGCTTGGCCGCCTCCAGGCTGTCCTGCCATCAAGGATAAGGCGGGCCGTGCCCATTCTTATGCATCACTACCACCAACCAACGACCTCGCCACTTTGGTGCCAACGTCACCCTGCAGTCATCCACTTGAGCAATACACGAACTATCGCCCAAGTCTGCCCAGGCCAGATTGCGGTAAGTGCGTAGCAAACGGCGCTGCAGATGCACCGCAGGCTTCACTAGAGCCATTAGCTCGCCGGACGGATAGACCTCCCCCTCAGAGCTCGGTTGATGCCCCACAGAATCGCCTAGGGCTTGCGGTAATCCCCTCGCGGTCATCTCCTATCTCTGCTGCACTTCAGTGCGTGCTGTGGCACAGGTTGATAGCAGGTTACTGTCGAGCCAAGAAGAAGATCTGAGGTTCAGCTTCCGTTGATATCTTCAGGTGTCGGAAAGCGAAATGGGTAAAACGTAAACCCATGGAGGGCCCAGCTTTACTGGGCTTACGGATTTTCAGGGGAAACTGGGGAAGCCAGATCCGACGTTTTTGCGTCATAGGGGTTTACGTTTCGCTAGATTGAAACATTTTTGGATAGGGGGTTTACATTTTATCTGCGGTAGGTGCATATTAGAAATAAGCAGTAACCATCAAGACACCGGAAACCCAAGCTGCATGGGGCTTTCAGGCAAAAAGGTAGGTTTTCTGAGGAAAGGAAGAGAAAGCGAAAGCGCGTTTACCTTCCAACCAAAGAGAAACTAACGTTTCGGTAAAACGATCGCAGAGCACCACCGCGCCACGGGCCAGCGCCGGGCGAATCACCTCGGCCAGATGCTGTGCCCTGGCCGCGAACACCAGCAACAGCTCGGTGTCAGGGTTCATGACCTCTTCAATGGGCGCCAGCAGTACCTCGCGAATTCGCTCGGCCAGCGGCGTACCGCCCGGTTCGCGGGTCAACACCACCTCGATGCCAGCCGCACGCAGGCGTTCGGCCAGGTATTCGCGGTTAGTGCTCTTGCCGGCGCCTTCCGGGCCTTCCAGCGTTATAAACAAGCCAGTCACAGGCGATCCTTAATCAAAGTCATTGCGGGCTCGGCGGCTCGCTGGCATCCGGTTCGGGCGCCGGCACTTGGGGCGGCACCTGGGGTACAGCGTCGGGCGCCGTGTCGGGTGATGCCGCGGGAATGGGTGCCTGCTCGTCCGGTGTTGCCGGGGCCGGACTGGAGCGGTAATCGGCACGGCGCTTGAGCTGGAACTCGCGCACCGCGTTGTTGTGCGACTCCAGGTCATCGGAGAACACGTGGCTGCCGTCACCGCGGGCGACAAAGTAAAGGCTATTGCCCTGCGCCGGGTTCAACGCGGCATGAATCGCCTCGCGCCCCACCATCGCAATCGGCGTCGGCGGCAGGCCAGGAATCAAATAGGTGTTGTACGGATTTTCTTCTTTCAGATGGGCACGGGTGAGTTTGCCGGTATAGCGCTCGCCCAGGCCGTAGATCACCGTGGGGTCAGTCTGCAGCAGCATCCCCAAGCGCATGCGCCGCACAAAGACGCCGGCAATCTGCCCGCGTTCCTGGGGCACGCCGGTTTCCTTCTCCACCAGCGACGCCATGATCAGCGCCTGATACGGCTGGGTATAAGGCACATCGGCGGCACGCTGTGCCCACTCCTTGGCGAGCACGTCTTCCAGGCGCTCGTAGGCTTTTTTCAGCAGGTCGACGTCCGAGGTGCCGCGCACGAAGCGATAGGTATCCGGGAAGAATCGGCCTTCGGGAAATATCCCGGAGTGACCCAGACGGTCCATGACCTGGGCGTCGCTCAGGCCGGTGAGGGTCTGCTGGAGTTTTTCATCCTTGGCCAGTGCGGCGCGCACCTGGCGGAAATTCCAGCCCTCCACCAGCGTCACGCTGTACTGCACCACTTCGCCGCGTTTCCAGACACCGATCAGGCCTTCCATGGTCATGCTCGGCACCATCCGATATTCACCGGAATGCAGTGGCTGGTCGGCGAGATTGAAGCGCCAATAGATCCGCAGCCAGAAGGCGTCCTTGATCAGGCCATCGGCTTCGAGGCGCTTGAGGGTTCCGGTCGGGGTGGTCCCGTTGGGCACGTCCAGCAATTCTTCCTGGGTGATGTTCAGCGGCTGTTGCAGCGCCGAATGAATCTTCCAGGCCGAAGCGCCCAACATCAGCCCTGCCAGAACCAGTCCGGTCTCCAGCAGCAGCAAGAATTTACGTCTCACGAATCAAACATCCAATAGCGCACGGGCAAGGGTTTGCAGTTTACGGGTGAGCGGGCCAACCGACCAGCGCGCCGAACCGCATCCGCGTACCGGCCACACGCCATAAACGCTGTTGCAGACAAAGACTTCATCAGCCTGGTGCAGCTGTTCGAGACTGATATCCGTGATTTGCGTGGCGATGCCTTGGGACTTGGCTTGAAACAATAACTCTGCGCGCATCACGCCGGCCACGCCGCAACGGCTCAGGTCCGCCGTGAACAACACGCCGTCGCGCACCAGGAACAGGTTGCTGAAGACACCTTCGATCACCCGCCCGGACGTATCCAGTATCAAGCCTTCGGCGTATTGCCCATCGCTCCATTCGGCACGAGCCAGCACTTGCTCCAGGCGATTGAGGTGTTTGAGGCCGGCAAGCAAGGGCTGCTCGGACAACCGCACGCTGCAGGGAAACAGCAGAACGCCTTGTTCGGCATGGGCGGCGGGATAAGCGGCTGGTGGACTCCCTTGCAGGATGCGTCGGGCCGGGGTCGAGGGATCTGCGGCATAACCGCGCAGACTGTCGCCACGAGTCACGATCAGCTTCAGCACGCCGCTGCCCAGGCACCGGGCATAGGCATTCAACTCGGTGCTCAACGCGCTCATGTCGACGTTGAGCGCCAACCGCCGGCAACCGGTTTCCAGGCGTTGCAGGTGACGCGCCAGCAACACCGGTTCACCACCCTGCACGGCGAGGGTCTCGAACAACCCATCGCCGTAAGCCAGGCCACGATCCTTCAGCGACAGGACGTCGGCCGGCTGACCGTCGACCCAGCTTTCCATCAACCGGCGAACCGGCGGAACACCAGCGAACCGTTGGTCCCGCCAAAACCGAAG
Source organism: Pseudomonas sp. NFACC16-2 (assembly GCF_900119205.1). Lineage (NCBI taxonomy): Bacteria > Pseudomonadati > Pseudomonadota > Gammaproteobacteria > Pseudomonadales > Pseudomonadaceae > Pseudomonas > Pseudomonas sp. NFACC16-2. Next base: position 31,858 of record NZ_FPIX01000032.1, read on the forward strand.
GAGTTGGACAGCACCACATCGATGTCCATGCTGCGGGCAGTGTGCGGCACGAAGTCCAGGTCGCAACCTTCGTCCGGCTCATCGAGGTTGATGGTCGGCGGCGCTGTCTGGCTGTTGATCGCCAGGACGCTGAAGATCGCTTCCACCGCCCCTGCCGCACCCAGCAGGTGACCGGTCATGGACTTGGTCGAGCTGACCGCCAGCTTGTACGCGTGATCGCCGAACACGGTCTTGATCGCCTGGGCTTCGGCCAAGTCGCCGGCCGGGGTCGAAGTGCCGTGGGCGTTGATGTACTGCACCTGCTCGCCGTTGAGTTTCGCATCACGCAAGGCGTTGGCGATGCAACGGGCAGCACCGGCGCCATCGGCCGGTGGCGACGTCATGTGGTAGGCGTCGCCGCTGGTGCCAAAGCCGATCAGTTCGGCGTAGATGGTCGCGCCGCGCGCCTTGGCGTGCTCCAGCTCCTCGAGCACCAGCGCACCGGCACCGTCGGATAACACGAAGCCATCGCGGCCCTTGTCCCACGGCCGGCTCGCACGGGCGGGCTCGTCGTTGCGGGTCGACAGCGCACGGGAAGCACCAAAGCCCCCCATGCCCAGACCGCAAGCCGCCATCTCGGCGCCACCGGCAATCATCACGTCGGCTTCGTCGTACATGATGTTGCGCGCGGCCATGCCGATGCAGTGGGTACCGGTGGTGCATGCCGTGGCAATGGCGTAGTTGGGTCCCTGGGCACCCAGGTGGATGGACAGGAAACCGGAAATCATGTTGATGATCGAGCCTGGCACGAAGAACGGAGAAATCCGTCGCGGCCCCGATTCGTGCAGCGTGCGGCTGGTTTCTTCGATATTGGTCAAGCCGCCAATACCCGAACCCATGGCCACGCCGATGCGTTCACGGTTGGCGTCGGTGACTTCCAGCCCGGCGTTGCGCACTGCCTGGAAACCGGCTGCCAAGCCGTATTGAATGAACAGGTCAAGCTTGCGAGCTTCCTTGACCGACAGGTATTCCTCGACATTGAAGCCCTTTACCGAGCCGCCAAAACGGGTGGAATAGGCAGAAAGGTCGGTGTGTTCGATCAGACCAATGCCACTGCGGCCAGCCAGAATGCCCTGCCAACTGCTCGGCACATCCGTGCCCAGTGGCGACAACATACCCATACCGGTGACTACGACGCGTCTACGCGACACAGCACTCTCCTTTTTCTAATGACGACTTTGCATCAGGCCTAAAGAAAAAACCGCACGCCGTGATGGCAGTGCGGTTTTTCCATGACAGCTAGCGACGACTAAAAACGATTACGCCTGGTGGCTGGTAACGTAGTCGATAGCAGCTTGTACAGTAGTGATCTTCTCAGCTTCTTCGTCAGGAATCTCGGTTTCGAATTCCTCTTCCAGAGCCATCACCAGCTCAACGGTGTCAAGGGAGTCGGCACCCAGGTCTTCAACGAAGGAAGCGGTGTTCACAACTTCTTCTTCTTTAACGCCCAGTTGCTCGGCAACGATTTTCTTGACGCGCTCTTCGATGGTGCTCATACCTTGTTTTCACTCCTAATGGACAAATTCAGGCAGCTGGCCGGTGGGTAAGTGTATAGAAGAACTTTTCGGTTTTTCAACCGAAAGCTTCACTCCTCAAACCCTGCGGCCCGCCGTCTATAAATTGATTGCAGCTTTATAACGGATTTTAGACAGCTCGTATGACATTTTTTTGAAGCAATCCGTCACATTTAACTCATGTACATCCCGCCGTTCACCGGGATTGTAGCCCCGGTCACGTATGCCGCACCGTCCGACGCAAGAAAAGCGACCACGGACGCGATTTCTTGAGCTTGCCCCAGACGACCCAGCGGAATCTGTGTCAACAAGGCTTCGCGCTGTGCTTCCGGCAGTTCACGGGTCATGTCGGTGTCGATGAAACCCGGTGCAACCGAGTTTACCGTAATCGAGCGCGAACCCACTTCACGCGCCAGCGCACGGCTGAAACCTTCCAGACCGGCCTTCGCCGCAGCATAGTTTACTTGGCCTGCGTTGCCCATGGCACCCACAACCGAACCGATACTGATAATTCGACCCCAGCGAGCCTTGGTCATGCCACGCAAAACGCCCTTGGACAGTCGGTACAGGCTGTTCAGGTTGGTGTCGACGACGTCGAACCATTCGTCATCTTTCATGCGCATCATCAGGTTATCGCGGGTGATACCGGCATTATTGACCAGGATCGCCGGCGCACCGAACTGCTCCTGAATGCTTGCCAGCACCGCCGCAACGGATTCGTCGCTGGTGACGTTCAACTCAAGGCCGGTGCCTTGGATGCCGTTTTCCTTCAGGGTCGCAGCAATACGCTCGGCGCCCGAAGCGGAAGTCGCGGTGCCGATGACGATGGCGCCTTGACGACCCAGTTCCAGGGCGATGGCCTGGCCGATGCCACGGCTTGCACCGGTCACCAGTGCAACTTTACCTTGCAGACTCATGCAAGCTTCTCCTGTTCAGGCCTGCGCTGCACGGGCGGCAGCAAAGGCGTCTGGGGTGTTGAGGTTGGAAGTCGATACGCCTTCGGCGCAGCGTTTGTTCAGGCCTGCCAGCACTTTGCCAGGGCCGCATTCGACCAGCTCGGTCGCGCCCTTGGCCGCCAGGGTCTGCACCGATTCGACCCAGCGAACCGGCTTGTAGAGTTGCTCCAGCAGATCACGCTTGAGGGTCTCGAGATCCGGCGCCACGTTGGCGCTGACATTCTGCACCACCCGAATCTGCGGGGCCTGCCAGTCGATGGCGGCGATGGACTCGGCAAAGCGCTCGGCAGCCGGACGCATCAGTTCGCAGTGCGACGGCACGCTGACCGGCAGTGGCATGGCGCGCTTGGCTCCACGGGCCTTGCAGCCCTCGATGGCGCGCTCGACAGCCGCCTTGGCACCGGCGATGACCACTTGGCCCGGGGAGTTGAAGTTCACCGCACTGACCACATCGCCTTGCGCCGCTTCGGCACAGGCGGCCAGCACATCGGCGTCTTCCAGGCCGAGGATCGCGGCCATGCCGCCCTGCCCGGCCGGAACCGCTTCCTGCATCAACTGGCCACGACGCTCCACCAGTTTCACCGCGTCGCCCAGGCTCAGGCTACCAGCGGCCACGAGGGCGCTGTATTCGCCCAGGCTGTGACCGGCGACGAATGCCGGGCGCGCGCCGCCTTCAGCCAGCCACAGGCGCCACAATGCGATCGAGGCGGTCAGGATGGCTGGCTGGGTTTTATCGGTTTGATTGAGGCGCTCTTCCGGCCCTTGCTGGGTCAGTGCCCAGAGGTCATAGCCGAGCGCATCGGAAGCTTCTTTGAATGTTTCGAGGATCAGCGGGTATTGCGCGCCCAGCTCGGCCAGCATGCCGAGGGACTGCGAGCCCTGTCCTGGAAAGACGAATGCGAGGGAAGCAGACATGAAAACAAAGCCCCTAATGATCTTGTCGTCAAAAATTGACGCCCCTGGGGGCGCTAGGAAACTGAGAGTTGGATGGCGGCTTGAACCGACCGGTCACATTTAAGCATTGTCGGACGAAAACGCCTAAGTTAACAAATCCTCGAGGCGACCATGCAGGCGCTCCGGCAGGTTCTCCTGGATCTCGATCACCGCTCGGTTGATCGCACTCTGGAAACCCTGCACCCCCGCCGAACCGTGACTCTTGATCACGATCCCCTGCAACCCGAGGAAACTCGCACCGTTGTGCCGCGCCGGCGCCAGGTCCGCCTGCAACCGACGCATCAACGGCAGCGCCAGGGCGCCGACTACCCGCGAGGCGAAGCTTTGCTTGAACAAGGCCTCGATGCGCTGGCCGATCATGGTCGCCAGGCCTTCGCTGGACTTGAGCAGGATATTGCCGACGAAGCCATCGCACACCACCACATCGGCCTCGCCACGGTACAAGCCATCGCCTTCGACGAAGCCGATGTAGTTGATGCCACGCGCGCCCTGCAGCAGCGTGGCCGCCAACTTGACCTGCTGGTTGCCCTTGATGTCTTCGGTACCGATGTTCAACAACGCCACGCGAGGGCGCACGATACCCAGGGTTTGCGCCGCGACCGAGCCCATCACCGCAAATTGCAGCAAATGCTCGGCACTGCAATCGACGTTGGCCCCCAGGTCGAGCAACTGACAGAACCCACGCTGGGTCGGAATCGCCGCCACCATCGCGGGCCGGTCGATACCCGGCAAGGTCTTGAGCACGTAGCGCGATAGCGCCATCAGCGCACCGGTATTGCCAGCGCTGACGCATGCCTGGACCTTGCCATCGCGCAGCAGCTCAAGGGCTACCCGCATCGAGGCGTCAGGCTTGCCGCGCAGGACCTGGGCCGGCTTTTCGTCCATGGTGATGATTTCGGACGCCGGGGCAATCGTCAGGCGCGCGCGATCGACAGCCGATTGGCCGTTGAGCATTTCTTCCAGGAGGGAGGGTTGACCGACGAGGGTCAGGTGCAGCGAGGGCGTAGCATTCAGACAAGCAAGGCTGGCCTGAACAATGCTGCGGGGACCGAAGTCCCCGCCCATTGCGTCAATCGCGATGACTTGAGCGGACAAGTGATTACTCGTCGGCGCCCTTGTCGATCACTTTACGGCCACGGTATACGCCTTCTGGCGATACGTGGTGACGCAGGTGAACTTCACCAGTGGTTTTTTCTACGGACAGGGTGCTAGCCTCGAGAGCGTCGTGCGAACGGCGCATGTCACGGGCAGAGCGGGATTTTTTGTTCTGCTGAACAGCCATAATTGATTAACTCCTAAACGTTTGGGTCACGCTTTAACTGCGCCAATACACTGAACGGGTTGGACCGCGTTACCTCGTCCTCGCTCGGTTCGGGCTCATCTGCTCCCGCCGGCTGCTGGCATTCTTCCGGATGATGAGCAGGCACAATGGGCAAGGCGAGCAGAAGCTCCTCCTCGATCAGTGACTGCAGATCCAATGGATCTTCGCCCAGTTCCAGCACGTCATAACCTTTCGGCAACGACTGGGTATTCGCACCCTCCTTCACCACGGCGTAACTGCATTCGCTGTGGATCGGCAGGGTGACCAGCTCAAGACAACGCTGGCAAACCATTTTGACTTCAGTGTCGATAAAGCTGTGGATTACCACAGATTTACGTTCATCTCGTTCAAAAACGAATTTGGCCTGGACCGTACCGACATCGTCGGAAAGCGGGTCGCAGAGTCTCTTCAAATCGGCCAGCAGCAGTTCACCTTGAAGGGTGGTGCCACGGTCAGCCAATTTGCGCGGGTCAACGTGAGGTGGAATCGGGTCATTCAACATAGGCGCAGCATTATAGGGATGCCCCCGGCCATGTCAAAGGAAATTCAGCCCTGTCCGTCACTTGCGCGCCTCGCTAGAATTCGCTCCTGCCTTTTTGGAGCCGCCCATGCTGCCTTTATTACTTGCCTCAAGCTCGGTCTACCGCCGGGAATTGCTTGCCCGCCTGGGACTGCCGTTCGTCTGCTGCTCGCCCGACATCGATGAAAGCCGTCGTCCCGGCGAGCCCGCCCTTGAACTGGTCAAGCGCCTGGCCCGGGAAAAAGCCCTGGCACTGGCCGACAGTCACCCGGCGCACCTGATCATCGGCTCGGACCAGGTCGCCGTGCTCGGCGAACGCATCCTGGGCAAGCCTCACACCTTCGAGAACGCTCGCGAGCAATTGTTGGCCGCCAGCGGCGCGAGGGTCACGTTCCTGACAGGCCTGGCGCTGCTCAACAGCCAGACCGGCCACTGCCAGGTCGATTGCATTCCATTTACCGTGAACATGCGCGCACTGGACCCAGGGCGCGTCGAACGCTACTTGCGGGCCGAGCAACCCTATGACTGCGCGGGCAGCTTCAAGGCCGAAGGACTGGGCGTGAGCCTGTTCCAGAGCACCGAAGGGCCAGACGCCACCAGCCTGGTTGGCCTGCCGTTGATTCGTCTTGTGGATATGTTGCTGGCCGAGGGCGTACAGCTCCCCTGAAGCGTCAGCACTGGGAGCAACCACTGGCCAATACAAAACTTGTGGCGAGGGGATTTATCCCCGCTGGGCGCGAAGCGCCCCATAATCTGTCGCCTCGGTGTACAACCCAATTGAGAGGGCCGCTTCGCACCCCAACGGGGATAAATCCCCTCGCCACAGAGGGAGCTACCAGCCCCCTCCCCCACAAAAACCCCATACAATCAGCGCAACGCCGGCCCCTGGAACCCCATCCACATCGCCAAATGCTCGGCAATGCTAGCCCCCAGTTTCTTCGAGAAGCGGTCGAACGGCGATTCCTCGATGGTGAAGTCCACGAGATCCTTCTGGCCGATCACATCCCGCGCCACCGAACTGGCACTGCCCAAGCCATCGATCAGACCCAGCGGCAACGCCTGCTCACCCGACCAGACCAGCCCGGAGAACAACTCCGGATGCTCCCTATCCTTCAGACGTTCGCCCCGGCCTTTCTTGACGCTGGCAATGAATTGCTTGTGAGTGGTATCGAGCACGCCCTGCCAAAAAGCGGTTTCCTCAGGCTTTTGCGGCTGGAACGGATCAAGGAAGGATTTATGCTCGCCGGAGGTATACACGCGACGCTCCACCCCCAACTTATCCATGGTCCCGACAAAGCCATAGCCGGCCGCAGTCACACCAATGGAGCCCACCAGACTGGCCTTGTCGGCATAGATCTGGTCCGCCGCGCTGGCAATGTAATAAGCACCGGAGGCACCGAGATCGGAAATGACCGCATACACCTTGGTATCCGGGTGCAATGCGCGCAGCCGCACGATCTCGTCGTAAACGTACCCCGATTGCACCGGACTACCGCCTGGACTGTTGATACGCAGCACCACGCCCTTGACCTTCGAGTCCTCGAAGGCGGCCCGCAGGCTACCGACGATGTTGTCGGCACTGGCAGGCTCTTTGTCGGCGATCATGCCCTCGATATTGATCAAGGCGGTGTACGCTGAGCCGGCGACAGCGCTTTTCTCCATGTTCATCAGCGGCGTGAACAGCGCCAGTGCACCAAAGAGATAAATAAAGGTCAGCAACTTGAAGAAAATACCCCAGCGGCGGGAGCGACGCTGTTCCTGCACGCTGGCGAGCAAGGTTTTCTCCAACAGCTTCCAGCTTTTGTCATCCCCGCTCTCGGCGCTCGCCTTGACAGGTGGTGCTTTCCATTCATCGGTCATGCGTGAACTCCCAGCAAAACTTAAAGAGCCCGCTGGCTCAGCCAGGCGTGCAACTCAGGAAAATGATCAATGGCCAGTCGCGGCTCGAATGCCCGTAGCGCCTCGATCGTTTGAGCGCCGTAGCTGACCGCCACCGACCCCATGCCGGCGTTGCGCGCCATCTGCAGGTCGAATGACGAATCCCCCACCATCAGCGCCTGCTCCGGCGGCACGTCGCAGTGCGCCAGGATCTGCTCGAGCATCAACGGATGCGGCTTGCTGGCGGTTTCGTCCGCGGCACGGGTGATGTCGAAATAATCCTCCCAACCATGGGACTTGAGCACTCGATCCAGCCCGCGACGAGCCTTGCCGGTCGCGACAGCCAGGTGATAGCCCTCGGCCCGCAGAACCTCCAGCGTACCCGCCACACCCTCGAACAACGGTGAAGGCTCGGCGTCCAGCGCGATGTAGTGATCGGCGTAATGCTGGCGAAAAACCACCAGCTCATTGTCGTCGATTTCCGGGTACAGGCTGCGAATAGCTTCGGGCAATCCGAGACCAATGATGCCTTTTACCGCTAAGTCGTCGCACCGGGCATACGCCATGCGGTCCGAGGCGACATGCATCGCCTCCACGATCCGGCCAATGGAGTTGGCCAGAGTGCCATCCCAATCGAAGATCAACAGTTTGTAGTCAGGATGCACTCAACCGCTCCACGGTCTTGGCCCACATGTCATCCACTGGGGCCTGCAATTTCAGCTCGCCCCCATCGGGCAGCGGCACGGTCAGCATGTAAGCATGGAGGAACAGGCGCTTGCCGCCCAGATCGCGGATTTCCTTGGTGAAATCGTCATCGCCGTACTTGCTGTCGCCGGCAATGCAATGCCCGGCATGCAAGGTATGGACACGGATCTGGTGGGTGCGCCCGGTCACCGGCTTGGCCTCGACCAGGGTGGCGAAGTCATCGAAACGGCGCAGCACCTTGAATACCGTCAGCGCCTCCTTGCCCTCCTCGTTGACTTCGACCATGCGCTCGCCCGAACGCAGGTTGCTCTTGAGCAACGGCGCACGGACTTGCTTGATGGAGGTTTCCCAGCGACCACGCACCAGCGCCATGTAGCGCTTGTCGACGCCATCGCCGCGCAATTGCTCGTGCAGGTGGCGCAACATGCTGCGTTTCTTGGCGATCATCAGCAGGCCGGAGGTGTCGCGATCGAGGCGGTGGACCAGTTCCAGCTCCTTGGCGTCCGGGCGCAACTGACGAAAGGCTTCGATCACACCGAAATTCAGGCCGCTGCCGCCGTGAACCGCAATGCCTGCGGGCTTGTTGATCACGATCAGGGCTTTGTCTTCATAGATAATCGAGGCTTCAAGGCGTTGCAGCAGCCCCTGGGCCAGGGGCACCGGTTCATCGCGCTCGGGCACGCGAACCGGCGGCACGCGCACGATGTCACCGGCCTGGAGCTTGTACTCGGGCTTGATCCGACCTTTGTTCACTCGCACTTCGCCTTTGCGCAAAATGCGGTAGATCAAGGTCTTGGGCACGCCTTTGAGCCGGGCCAGCAGGAAGTTATCGATTCGTTGGCCGGCATATTCCGGCGAGACCTCGAGCAGTTGAACGCCAGGGGTCGAAGGGGCAGTAGTTGTCATGGCGGCGATCATAACAATTTTTTATGGAATTGAAGCACTTAATCATTGCTGCTATAGTCGCGAACGCCGCCAAAAGTGGCTGGACAGTGGACCAGCGGTCAAAAACCGGCCCTGACCAACGCAATTCACGAGGACGAGAGGCCGTCCTACGGGGCTTTCGCTACGTAACGGTAGAGTTTTCAGGTGTAACGAGCGCAGGTGACATGAGGCCTGAAATACGCCGCAAAGCAGAGTTTTGACTCGCCTTGCGCGCCACATTCACGGCCAGTTCACAAAGTGCAGTCAGCTGCGGACGACCCCGAGCGAATGCTTCGGAAACAACGCCTAAATTAGCCATGATGCGTGACCTCCCCTTCCGGAGCTCACGGTAAATGCCAACCCGCTGCGGATTCTGCGCGCGGCAGCACCCGAATTATCAGGGATACGTGTAGGGTGGAGATGTACAACCGTCGGACTGTGTAGCACTAGGCTTATATTTAGACGCTTCATCTCGTCCACAGGCGCCGGTTGATTCCTCCTCCTGACTGAGTGCTTGAGTACCAGCAAGCAGGACGCGTCCGTCGCGACTTCGCCATCATTGGGTCGAACTCGCTGGACACTGGAGTGGCCTTGCCATCTCCAGGACGCACCTGACACCGACCGTGAGAAGTCGTGTGTGCCGAACGCCGTTTCCGGCAGCCCGGAAACCGACGGTACTACATGAAAAGAATGCTGATTAACGCAACTCAACCCGAAGAGTTGCGTGTTGCACTGGTAGACGGCCAGCGCCTCTACGACCTGGATATCGAATCCGGTGCACGCGAGCAGAAGAAGGCCAACATCTATAAAGGCCGGATTACTCGCATCGAACCAAGCCTTGAGGCTGCCTTTGTCGATTTCGGCTCCGAGCGCCACGGCTTCCTGCCCCTCAAAGAAATCTCCCGCGAATACTTCAAGAAGGCCCCTGAAGGCCGCGTCAACATCAAGGACGTCCTGAGCGAAGGCCAGGAAGTCATCGTCCAGGTCGAAAAAGAAGAACGTGGCAACAAGGGCGCCGCCCTGACCACCTTCATCAGCCTGGCCGGCCGTTACCTGGTCCTGATGCCGAACAACCCTCGCGCCGGCGGCATCTCCCGCCGTATCGAAGGCGAAGAGCGCAATGAACTGCGTGAAGCCCTGAACGGCCTGGTTGCCCCGGCTGACATGGGCCTGATCGTGCGCACTGCCGGCCTGGGCCGCAGCAGCGAAGAAATGCAGTGGGACCTCGACTACCTGCTGCAACTGTGGACCGCCATCAAAGAAGCCTCGCTGGATCGCTCCGCGCCGTTCCTGATCTACCAGGAAAGCAACGTGATCATCCGCGCCATCCGCGATTACCTGCGCCAGGACATCGGCGAAGTGCTGATCGACAGCGTCGAAGCCCAGGACGAAGCCCTGACCTTCATTCGCCAGGTGATGCCGCAGTACGCCAGCAAGATCAAGCTCTACGAAGACAGCGTTCCGCTGTTCAACCGTTTCCAGATCGAAAGCCAGATCGAGACCGCCTTCCAGCGCGTCGTCGAACTGCCGTCCGGCGGCTCCATCGTCATCGACCCGACCGAAGCCCTGGTGTCCATCGACATCAACTCGGCGCGCGCCACCAAAGGCAGCGACATCGAAGAGACCGCCCTGCAGACCAACCTTGAAGCGGCCGAGGAAATCGCCCGTCAGTTGCGCCTGCGCGACATCGGCGGCCTGATCGTCATCGACTTCATCGACATGACCCCGGCCAAGAACCAGCGCGCCGTGGAAGAAAAAGTCCGCGAATGCCTGGAAGCCGACCGCGCCCGCGTACAGGTCGGTCGCATCTCGCGCTTCGGCCTGCTGGAAATGTCCCGTCAGCGCCTGCGTCCGTCCCTGGGCGAAAGCAGCGGCATCGTTTGCCCGCGTTGCAACGGTACTGGCATCATCCGTGACGTCGAGTCGCTGTCCCTGGCGATCCTGCGCCTGATCGAAGAAGAAGCCCTGAAAGACCGCACCGCCGAAGTTCGCGCCCAGGTGCCGATCCCGGTGGCCGCGTTCCTGCTCAACGAAAAACGCAACTCGATCACCAAGATCGAACTGCGCACCCGCGCCCGCATCGTCATCCTGCCGAACGATCACCTCGAGACACCGCACTTCGAAGTGCAGCGCCTGCGCGATGACAGCCCGGAAGCCCACACCAACCAGTCCAGCTACGAAATCGCTGCTGCCGCTGCCGAAGTGGAAGAAGTCCAGCCTGCCGCCGCCACTCGCACCCTGGTTCGCCAGGAAGCCGCGGTCAAGACCGCTCCGGCCCGCGCCAACGCTCCGGTTCCGACCGAAGTGGCCGCTCCGGTTGCCGCCCCGGCCGCCGCACCAGAGCCAAGCCTGTTCAAAGGCCTGGTGAAGTCGCTGGTCAGCCTGTTCGCCACCAAGGAAGAACCTGCTGCCCCGGCCGTTGTCGCCAAGCCTGCCACGACCGAGCGTCCTGCCCGCAACGAAGAACGCCGTAACGGTCGCCAACAGACCCGCAACCGCAACGGTCGTCGCGACGAAGAACGCAAGCCTCGCGAAGAACGTGCATCGCGTGAAGAACGTGCGCCACGTGAGCCGCGTGAAGAGCGTCAGCCACGCGAAGTCCGTGAGGAAGCGCCAGCCGTAGCCCGCGAAGAGCGTGCACCGCGTCCGCCGCGTGAAGAACGTCAGCCGCGCGCACCGCGTGAAGATCGCAAGCCACGTGGCGAGCGTGAAGAACGTGTTCGCGAACTGCGCGAGCCACTGGATGCCGCCCCGGCTGCTGCTGCCGCCACCGCTGAAGAGCGTCCGGCCCGCCAGCCTCGTGAAGAACGTGCACCGCGTCCGCCACGTGAAGAGCGCCAGCCACGCGCCGAGCAGGCAGCCGCCGCTGCCAGCGAAGAAGAAGTGCTGAACACCGAAGAGCAGTTGCAGGAAGACGGCCAGGACACCGCCGAAGGCGATCGTCCACGCCGCCGCTCCCGTGGCCAGCGTCGTCGCAGCAACCGTCGTGAGCGTCAGCGCGACGCCAACGGCAACGTGATCGAAGGTTCGGAAGAGTCCGAGTCCACCGAGAACACTGAAGCGCCAAGCGCTGCCGATCTGGCTGCCGGCCTGGCCGTGACTGCGGCCGTTGCCAGCAGCGCAATCAGCGCCCCGGCCGAAGCCCAGGCTCACGAACAAGCCGAACGCGCTACCGCGGCGGTGGAAAGGGCGCCAGTTGCCGAAGCTCCGGTGGTCGAAGCCACTACCCCAGTAGAAGTCACTGCCTCGCCAGAAGTGGAAGTCGCCCCGGCCCATGAAGCCCAGGTTGCTGAAACTGAAGTGGCCGCCGAGCCTGCACCGGTTGTCGAGCAGCCAGTGGTAGCCGCTGAGCCAGCCTTCGAAGCACCGGCCGAGGAAAAGGCACCGGAGCCTGCCCGCGAGGAGCAGACTGCGTTCAACTGGACCGCCGAACCAGCCGCACCGGCACCTGTTGTCGAGCCAGAACCGACACCAGAGCCCGTGAAAGCGGTCGAGCCAGAAGTGGTTGAGTCTGCTCCAGTGGTCGAGGCGCCGGTGGTTGCCGAAGCCCCTGCCCCGGTGGAAGTGCCTGCACCCGCCAGCGCCCTGACCGCGAACGGCCGTGCGCCGAACGATCCGCGTGAAGTGCGCCGTCGCAAGCGTGAAGCCGAGCGCCTGCAGAAGGAAGCCGAACAAGCTGCTGCCGCTGCTGCCGCTCAAGCGCCTGCTGCCGAGCCAGCTCCAGCCGTGGAAGAAGTCGCCGAGGCAGCCCCTGCCCCGGTCGCCGAAACCCCAGTTGAATCAGCTCCGACGTTCGACGAACCTCAGCACACCGCTGAAGAAGTCGTGCCACGTCACACTGAAGCCCTGGAAAAAGAGCACGAGCCTAAACCTCACGCCTGATTCCACCGCCCAGTAAAAAGCCCCGCCTGGTGATGCCAGGCGGGGCTTTTTTATGCCTTCATACTTATCCACAGTGGGTCTGGGACCAAGTACAAGACTTATGCCCACTGAAAATCCAATGTGGGAGCGAGCTTGCTCGCGATGGCGCCGGGTCAGCTTGCATCAATGCCGGACCGCTTTCGCGAGCAAGCTCGCTCCCACAGGGTTCTGCGTCGTTTGTTATTTGAAGGCCAATGCCTCTGGCACATCGACATCCCACGTCACGCCAGGGTCATCCACCGGCACCTCGACCACTTGCGCCCCGGCAAACAATGCCTTGGCACCGCGATCTCCAGTCAGTGCCATCAGTCTTGGGCCAAACGCACGGCCGAATCCCACCGGATGCCCGTATTCACCGGAGAGGACCGGCACACTGATGCCATCCTCGCGAATCCCCGCCGCCACCTGCTCGATAGTCGACGGCAGGATGAAAGGCATATCACCCAGTACCATCAACCAGCCAGCAAGGTCCGGGCAAGCCTGGACACCGGCCGCGATGCTGTCCCCCAGGCCGGGGGAGTCCAGCGCCACGAAATCGCAGCCATAGGCTTGGGCCATGCGGATGGCTTGCGGACGATCCTGGCTCGTCACCAGGACGCGCTTTTGCAGGGAGGCAGGCAAGTTCACCAGCACCTGCTCGATCACCGAACGGACGGCACCGTCCCGCCCGGTGCAATCGGCCAGCAACTTATCCTTGTCGGGGCCGGCCACCTGACGGAAACGACTGCCCGATCCGGCCGCGAGAATGATCACGCCTATCGACTCGCTCATACGCCCTCCTCGCCCGCGGCTTACAACGGCTTTTTCTGCCGCAGTTCAACGCCATTCTTGATGGCCACGATCTCGGCCAGCAACGACACGGCGATTTCCGCCGGGGTGTGGCTGCCGATGTGCAGGCCGATAGGTCCATGCAAGCGTTCAATGGCCTGTGCTGACAAGCCTAGCTGAGCCAGGTTATCCCGGCGCTTCTGGCTGTTGACTCGCGAGCCCAGGGCACCGACATAAAAGGCCTTGGAGTCCAGGGCCGTGAGCAGCGCCATGTCGTCCAGGCGTGGGTCGTGGGTCAAGGCCACAATGGCGGTGCGCTCGTCGGTCTGGATGCTCAACACCGCTTCGTCAGGCATTCCCGAGACGAAGCGGCCATGCTGCTCTTCCCAACCATAGACAAACTCCTTGCGCGGATCGCAAATCAGCACTTCGAAGTCCAGCAACCGGGCCATTTGCGCCACATAGCGCGACAGTTGCCCGGCGCCGATCAGCAGCAGCCGCCAACGTGGGCCGTATATGGCCCGCAGGACCTGCCCATCGAACACCAGGGCGTCGGTCTTGCTGGCCGGGGTCAGGACCACGTTGCCGCTGGCGACTGTCAGCTCACGGGCGACAATCTCATGGGCTTCGCAACGTTCCAGCAATTGCGCGACCCAGTGTGGATCGCCCACCCGCTCTTCGGTCAGGCGCAGGGTGCCGCCGCACGGCAGGCCGAAGCGCGCCGCTTCTTCGCGGGTGACGCCATAGGTGATCAGTTGCACCGGCGGACCGTCCGCCGGAATGCGACCGTCGTGCAGCCGGGCGATCAGGTCATCCTCGACACAACCACCCGACACCGAACCAATCACCACGCCATCTTCGCGCAGGGCCAGCATCGCCCCCGGCGGCCTTGGCGCGGTGCCCCAGGTCTGGACCACAGTGAACAGCACCACCCGCTGCCCGGCGCGGCGCCACTCGAGCACGCTGCGCAGGACGTTCAGATCAACGCTGTCCATCAGGCCTTCGCCTGCTGCCAGCCTTGCAGCTGATAGCGCACAGGCAGGCTACGGATGCGCTTGCCAGTGGCGGCGAAAATCGCGTTGCACAGCGCAGGCGCAATCGGTGGCACACCCGGCTCGCCGACGCCGCCCAACGGCACCTCACCCGGCGGCGTGACCAAGTGCACGGCCACTTCCTTGGGCGCCAGGGACATGCGCGCCACTTCGTACATGTGGAAATTGTCCTGCTGCACCTTGCCATCCTTGAAGCTGATTTCCCCCACCATGGCATTGCCCAGCCCCATGACGCAGGCGCCCTCGAACTGGGAACGGATGCGCTCAGGGTTGATCTGCGGACCGCAATCCACGGCGATGTCCGCCTTGTGCACGATCACCGTGCCGTCGTCCTTGACCTCTACTTCGATCACCGCCGCCACGTAAGTGACGAAGCTGTAGTGCACGGCCAAGCCCAGGCCACGGCCCTTGGGCAGTTCCCGGCCCCAACCGGCGGCCTTGGCAGCGGTTTCCAGCACCGTGCGGATCCGCGCGGTATCAATCGGATAACGCTCGGGGGATTCGCCATAGTTCCACTCTTCGCTCAAGCTACGCGGATCGATCTTGCGATCCGGGCCAAGCAATTTGACCTGGTACTTCAGCGGATCCTGGCCGGCCTTGTGGGCCAATTCGTCGATGAAACTCTGGATAGCGAAACCATGGGGGATGTTCGACACCGAGCGATACCAACCCACCCGGGCATGGGCCACCGCTTCGGGATTCTCCAGGCGCAGGTTCGGGATGGCGTAAGCCATGTTGGTCACGCCCATGCCTATTTCGAACGGCGCCTCGTGGGTCATGCCCGGTGCAAACAGTGCGGTGATGCTCGGGGCCACGGTGCGGTGCAACCAGCCGGACGGCATACCGTCCTGGTTCAGGCCAGCCTTGAGGTATTCGGCCGATACCGTGTGGAAATATGAGTGATGGATGTCGTCTTCACGGGTCCATTGCACCCGTATTGCCTGGCCGGGAAATTCCTTGGCGAGCACAGCCGCTTCGACGACAAAGTCGGGTTTGGACTTGCGCCCGAAACCGCCGCCCAACAACGTGATGTTCACCGTGACCTTCTCGAAAGGAATGCCCAGGCGTTCAGCGACACGTTCACGGGTCACCTGCGGGGCCTGGCTCGGTGCCCAGGCCTCGCATTGGCCGTCCTTGAACCGGGCGACGGCAACCATCGGTTCCATCGGTGATTGGGACAGGTGCGGCAAGTAATACGATGCTTCCAACGTCGAATCAGCCTTGGCCAGCGCATCGTCGAGATCGCCGCTGCTGCGCACGACTTTTCCGGGCTTGAGGGCCGCCGCTTCCAGCTCCTTGCGATAGGCAATGGAGTCATAACCGGCATTCGGGCCGTCGTCCCATTGGATTTTCAACGCTTCGCGGCCCTTGATCGCCGCCCAAGTGTTCTTCGCCACCACCGCCACGCCGCCCAACGGCTGGAATTCCGAGGGCAGCGGGCGCCCTTCGATCTGCACCACCTTGACCACGCCCGGTACTTTCAGCGCGGCGCTGCTGTCCACGCCCTTGACCTTGCCACCATAGACCGGCGGACGCGCGATGACGGCATAGAGCATGCCGTCGAAATGCACATCGGCACCAAACACGGCACGACCGTTGACGATGTCTGCGCCATCGATGGCCCGGCTCGCCTCCTTGCCGATGTAGCGGAACTCCGATGGCTGCTTGAGGCGCAGGCTGCCACGGCTTGGCACCGCCAGGGCACTGGCGGCGGCGGCCAATTCGCCATAACCCAGTTCACGCCCCGAAGGCTGGTGCAGCACTTTGTGCAGTTGGGCATGGCATTCATCCACCGGCACCTTCCACTGCGCGGCGGCGGCCAGTTCCAACATGGTCCGGGCGGCAGCACCGCAACGGCGCATCGGCTCGTACCAATGACGCATGCTGCGTGAACCGTCGGTGTCCTGATTACCGAAACGCGCCTCATCGGCCGGCGCCTGTTGCACCTTCACTCGCGCCCAGTCGGCCTCCAGCTCATCAGCCACAACCATGCTCAGGCTGGTACGCACACCCTGGCCCATCTCCGAACGGTTGCAGATCACGGTCACGCTGCCATCGACAGCAATGCTGACGTACACCTTCGGATCGTCGACCGCGCCATGGGGCATGCCCTCGGCACCGAATTTCTTTTCCTCGGCAAAGGCCTCCGGCAGCCCCCACGTGGCCGCCAGCACCAGCACGCCGGTGGCGCTCGCACCCTTGAGGAAACCACGGCGGCTGAGGTTGCTCAGCACGAAATCATCAGGCAAGCGGCTCATGCCTTGGCCTCCTTCAGGTGAGTGGAAGCCTGGCGGATCGCGGTCTTGATCCGGTTGTAGGTGCCGCAACGGCAGATGTTGCCGACCATGGCTTCTTCGATCTGCTCATCACTCGGGTTGGGGTTGGCCTTGAGCAAGGCGGTCGCCGACATGATCTGCCCGCCCTGGCAGTAACCGCATTGGGCCACTGCTGTGTCGAGCCAGGCCTTCTGGACGATTTGCCCAACCGGATCGACATGAAGTTCGTCTATGGTGCTGACATTTTGCCCATTCACAGAACCGATTGGCGTAATGCAACTGCGCGCCGGGGCGCCGTCGATGTGGATGGTGCACGCGCCGCACAGGCCCATGCCGCAGCCGAATTTGGTGCCGTTGTAACCGGCCACATCCCGGATAGCCCACAGCAGCGGCATGTCCTCGGTCACATCCAGTTGATGGTCTTTTCCATTGAGTTTCAGGGTAATCATGGGCACGCCCGCATAGTTATCGAGTTATGGGGTCGAGCAATCTGCCGCTGGGTTGACGGTTCGGTTGTCGCAGACTGACTCAGGCTGATCGGGCTCTCTTATGCATGCGCACGCAGGCGTCTGCACCGGGCCTTCAAGATGCCGATGGTGACATCGTTAGCGAGCTAAATTAACCCAGGATCAAGCAAAACGCCCTGCACAATCCTGCACAAATGATCGTGCGCAAGGTGTGCAGGGCGTTTTTCCAGGTGATCGGGCAAGCGCGGTTCAGTACCGATTGGGTTCCATTTCCAGCTCGACCTGGAACCGCTCGGCAATGTCTTTCTGGATACGCAGGGCCAGGTCCAGAAGTTGCGGGCCCGTGGCGTTGCCGTAGTTGACCAACACCAACGCCTGCAACTTGTGCACCCCGGCATCACCTTCGCGAAAGCCCTTCCAGCCGGCCCGTTCGATCAACCAGCCGGCGGCGATTTTCATCTGCCCTTCAGGCTGTGGATAAGCCACCAGGTCAGGGTATTGCAGTTTGAGGTGCGCTACGTGCGCAGCCGGCACCAGCGGGTTCTTGAAGAAGCTGCCGGCATTGCCCAGCACGGCCGGGTCCGGGAGTTTTTCGCTGCGGATGCTGCAAATGGCCCGGCTCACATCGGTGGGTGTCGCCTGCTCGATGCCCTGCTCGGTCAATCGCTGGCGAACCGGACCGTACTCCAGATGCAAGTGTGCGGCGCGACTGAGGGCGAAGCGCACCCGCAGGATCAACCAGCGACCCGCTTGCTGTTTGAACAGGCTGTCGCGATAAGCGAACCGACAGTCTTCAAGGCTGAAATCGCGCAGCTCGCCGGTCTGGCGATCCAGCGCGGTGAGGCCGGCGAAGACGTCCTTGATCTCCACACCGTAGGCGCCGATGTTTTGCATCGGAGCCGCGCCCACAGTACCGGGGATCAGACTGAGGTTCTCCAACCCGGACCAGCCCTGCGCCAGCGTGTGCTGGACGAACGGGTGCCAGGGCTCCCCTGCTTCGGCTTCGACCACTACGCGCTCGCCGTCATCGCTGAGCAGGCGAATGCCGTGGCTGGCCATGCGCAGCACCAACGCGTCTATGTCGCCGGTCAGCAGCAGGTTGCTGCCGCCGCCGATGACCAACAATGGCACGGCATGTTCGGCGGCATAAGCCAACGCCTCGCGAACATCACCATCGCCGTGGGCTTCGGCGAACAACCGGGCAGTGACGTCCACCCCGAAACTGTTGAAGGGCTTGAGGCTGACGCCCGCCCGCACCTGCAAGGTCATAACCGCCCCTTCAATTCGATCACCAGGCGATCGGTAGCGCGCTCGATCAGGTCCAGCACTTGTTCGAAACCTTGTTCGCCGTCGTAGTACGGGTCCGGCACATCGTCGAGTTCAGCTTCGTAGCGCCGCAGGAACAGGTCCAGCTCGGCCTTGCCATTGGCCGGTTGCAAGGCCTTGAGGTGGCGCAGGTTGCTGCTGTCCATCGCCAGGATCAGGTCATAGGCGGCGAAATCAGCGCGGGTCACCTGTTGCGCACGCTGGGCCGACAAGTCGTAGCCACGCTTCAGGGCCGCCGCCTGGCTACGCTTGTCCGGGGCCTTGCCGACGTGCCAGTCACCGGTGCCGGCGGAAGCGACTTCCACCTGCCCGGCCAACCCGGCCTCACGCAACTTGTGGCGCAGGATGCCCTCGGCGGTGGGCGAACGGCAGATATTGCCGAGGCAGACAAACAGGACCCGCATCAAGCCTCCAGCAGGCGACGAACGCGCTCGAGGTCTTCGGCGGTGTCCACGCCGGTCGGCGGGGCGATCAGCGCATCGGCGACGTGGATCCGCACGCCGTGCCACAGGGCACGCAGCTGTTCCAGGGCTTCAGTGTTTTCCAGCCAACACGGGCCCCAGGCGACGAAGTCCTGGAGGAAGCCGGCGCGGTAGGCATAGATGCCGATGTGGCGGCGGTATGGCACGCCTTCCGGCATCACGTCACGGCCTTGGGCGAATGCGTCCCGCGCCCAGGGCAACGTCGCGCGGCTGAAGGTCAACGCCAGGCCATTGAGGTCACTGACCACCTTGACCACGTTGGGGTTGAACAGGGTTTGCACATCCTCGATCGGCTCGGCCAGGGTGGCCATGCGCGCCTCGGTATGGACCGCGAGGTTGGCGGCGACCTGATCGATAACGCTCGGCGGGATCAACGGCTCGTCACCTTGCACATTGACCACGATAGCGTCGGCGGCAAGACCGAGCTTCGCCGCGACCTCCGCCAGGCGGTCAGTGCCGGAATTATGGTCTTCACGCGTCAGGACGACTTCGGCGCCAAAGCCTTTGCAGGCCTCGACGATGCGCGCATCGTCAGTCGCTACCACCACACGCTGGGCGCTGCTTTTGCAGGCCTGCTCCCAGACATGCTGAATCATCGGCTTGCCGGCAATCGACAGCAACGGCTTGCCGGGCAGGCGCGTCGAAGCGAAACGCGACGGAATGACAACGGTAAAGGCTGCGGTCATTTATCCAGGCGCTCGTCGGTGGTCAGGGTGCGGGCTTCACTTTCGAGCATCACCGGGATGCCGTCGCGAATCGGGTAGGCCAGGCCGGCACCCTTGCTGATCAGTTCGGTCTTGTCGGCGCTGAGCTTGAGCGGGCCTTTGCAGACCGGGCAGGCCAGAATATCGAGCAATTTGGTGTCCATGGAATTCCCCTGGATAAAAGGTTTTAAGGCAAAAGCCGATCCGGCAACAGGCGCATCAACTGCGTATCGAACCAGGCCGCGAAAGCCGGCGACGGCGCGGCGTCTACCGCCAGGTACCACCAGTCGGGGGCGGCGAAGGCACGGCATTTGACTGCGTCCTTTTCCGTCATGACCACCGGCAGCGATGGCGTGAAACTCAAGGCCTGGGCGCTGTATTCGGCGTGGTCGGCAAACCCATGCGGTATTGGCCGCCAGTGTAGCGTTTCGAGGGTCTTGAAGAAACGCTGGGGATTGCCGATGCCGGCCACGGCATGCAGGGCCTGGCCGGGCGGAAAATGGTCGAGGGAACGCCGCTCGCCGCTGGCCAGGTTCACCAGCGCGGTGGGGCGCAATTGGAAGGCGAAACCGTCTTCACGGTCGGCACTGGCGCCGTTGTACAGCACCGCGTCGACCGATTGCAGGCGCTCGACCGGCTCGCGCAACGGCCCTGCAGGCAGGCAACGGCGATTGCCCAAGCCGCGGGCGTTGTCTATCAACACCAGCTCGAGGTCCCGGGCCATCCGATAATGCTGCATGCCGTCGTCGGACAGGATCAGGTCCAGTGGTTCGGCCTCCAGCAGCCCCTGGATCGCGCGACTGCGATCAGGGTCGATCATCAACGGCACACCTGTGCGCTGGACGATCAACAGCGGCTCATCACCCGCGATGTCGGCGCCCTGCTCGGCCGCGACCCGCCACGGCAGCTGCGGCGGCTTGGCGCCGTAACCCCGGCTGACCACGCCAACCCGCAGGCCACTGCGCTGGCAGTGCTGGATCAGCCACAGGATCAACGGTGTCTTGCCGGTGCCACCGACCGTGATATTGCCCACCACCACCAACGGCACGGGGGGCTGGTAGATGTGGCCTTCGCCCGCCAGGAAACGCTCGCGTTTGCCCACCACCACCCGTCGGTACAACCACTCCAGCGGCCGCAACAACGTCAGGGCCGGGTGACCTTCGTACCACGCGGCAAGCAATCGATCGGACATGGCCATCAGGGTGCGGGGGCCGCCTCGACCGTGGTCATGCGCAGATGGCTGAAACCGAGCTTGCCAGCCGCGTCCATGGCGGTGATCACCGATTGATGAGGGGTCTTGCCGTCGGCGCTGATGGACAGCGGCAGGTTGGTGTCGCCGCCGGATTCTTTCTGCAGGGCCTCGATCAGGCTCGCCAGGTCGCTCTTGGGCAGCAATTGGTTGTTCACCGAAAACGCCCCTTCGGCGCTGATGGTGATTTCCAGATTCTTCAGTTGCTGGTCTTCGGCCGGCGAGCCGCTGACGGCCTGTGGCAATTCAACCTTGAGCTGGGTTTCCCGGGTGAACGTGGTAGTCACGACGAAAAACAGCAGCAGGATGAACACCACGTCGATCAGCGATGCAAGGTTGATCTCGATGTTTTCCCGTGGCTTGCGGCGGAATTTCACTTCTTGCCCCCAGCCAGGTCCACGTCACGGTCACCTTGCACCACCTCGACCAGCTTGATCGCTTCCTGCTCCATACCGACCACCAACTCGTCGACGCGGCGTTGCAGGAACCGATGGAAGAACACGGCCGGAATACCCACCATCAGGCCGGCGGCGGTGGTGATCAACGCCTTGGAAATGCCCCCCGCCAGTACTGCGGCGTTAGTGGTCATGCCGGAGCCGGTAAACGCACTGAAGATGTCGATCATGCCCAGCACCGTACCCAGCAGGCCCAGCAGCGGGGACATGGCGGCGATGGTGCCCAGGGTATTGATATAGCGCTCCAGTTCGTGGATGACCCGGGCGGCAGCTTCCTCGATGCATTCCTTCATGATCTCGCGGCCATGCTTGGAGTTCGCCAGGCCGGCGGCGAGGACTTCCCCCAAGGGGGAGCTGGCCCGCAGCTCCTTGAGCTTGTCCTTGTTCAGTTGCTTGTCCTTGATCCAGACCCAGACCTGCCCGAGCAGATGCTCCGGGGTGACGCGGCTGGCACGCAGGGTCCACAGGCGTTCGGCAACGATACCCAGTGCCACGATGGAACTCAGAATGATCGGTAACATCATCCAGCCGCCGGATTTGACCAATTCCCACACAGTGACTGCCCCCTCGAAAAAGTGCGCCACTTTATCACACAGACTCGCCTTGCAGACCCGCCCCACCGATAAGCGCATCAGCCGATTGCGCTGGATCAATATTGCCTCGGTGCCCCGACTGCTGGCGGATCACGCCAGTACCGGCGATGCCCGGCCTCGGTACGCGGCCGCTCGAAAGCGCCCAGTTGCAGACGAATGGCGCCCTGCTCGGCACTGTCGTATATCGTCAGGCCCGAGCGCCGGTACCGGGCCATCACCTGGGGATGAGGGTGGCCGAACGCGTTGCCCTGCCCTCGGGAGATCAATACCGAATGCGGCTTGAGACGCGACAGCAACGCCATCGACGACGAACTGCGGCTACCGTGGTGCGGCGCGGCCAGCCACTGGATCGGCACCGCCAGGGCCTCGTCGAGCAAGGCGCGCTCGGCATGCGTGTCGATATCGCCGGTCAGCAGCAGGCGCTCACCACCAGCTTCCACCAGCAAGACGCAGGACTTCTGGTTGCTCTCCACAGCAGAGGCCCACCGCCACAGTTCGAACCCGACCCCGTCCCATTCCCAGCGCCTGCCACGGTCGCAAGGCCCGGCCAGCAGCTCGGCGGGCAGCGCGTCGGGATCGCCGCTGATCACCTCCAGCGTCGGCAGCCCATTGCGCACGGCGCGGGCACCGCCAGCGTGATCGGCGTCGGCGTGGCTGAGCAACATCAGGTCCAAGCCGCGCACACCCAGTTTGCGCAAGGTCGGCAGTACGACCCGCTCGCCCGCGTCAGCCTCGCCAAAGCGCGGTCCGGCGTCGTAAAGCAGGGTGTGCCGCCGGGTCCGCACCAGCACCGCCAGCCCTTGGCCCACGTCCAGTTGCCAGATCTCGGCGTGCCCTTGCGGCAGGTGTTCTTGCGGTGGAAATACCATCAGCAACACCATCGGCCAGCCCAGTACACGGTGCGGCACACCGTTGGGCAACAGCAGCAGAAAAGCACCGAGGACGGCGATAGCCAAGGCCCAGGGCGGGACCGCAGCTGGGACCCAGGCCGGCATCCGTCCGGCAACCAGCGTCAGCCCCTTGAACAGCAGATCCAGCAGCCCGCCGGCGATCCACAGCAGGCCTTCGCCCATGAACGGCACCGGCAACAATGCAGTGCCAAGCAGCGCTGACGGCAATACCAACAGGCTGATCCAGGGCACCGCGAGCAAGTTCACCAACGGCCCGCTGAGGCTGACCGGCAAGCCCACGATCAACAACAACGGACACAGGCCAAGCGCAACCAGCCACTGGGCACGGGTCCAGGTTTGCCACCAGCGCCAGGGCCCCAGGCGGGCGCCAAAGGTGAACATCAATATGGCCACGGCTGCAAACGACAACCAGAACCCTGGCCGCAAGCTGGCAAGCGGGTCGAACACCAGCACCCCGACGAAGGCCAGCAGCCATGCCCACCACGGATCTGGCTGCTTGAAACGCAAGCGCCACAGCAACACCAGGCCAATCATCGCGCAGGCCCGCCGCACCGGCACCTCGAAGCCGGCGAGCAAGCCGTAGCCCAGGGCAGCGCAAAAGGCCAGCGCACAAGCCCAAGGCAACCACGCCAGCCCCGCCGGCCACAGGCCATAACGCGCCGCTCCGGCCACCAACAGGTACACCAGGCCGGCAAGCAGGCCGATGTGTTGCCCGGAGATCACCAGCAAGTGGACGGTGCCGGTGTCTTGCAGCACCTGCCAATCCTCGCGACTCAGCCCGCCGCCGTCGCCCAGGACCAAGGCCGCCAGCGCGCCGGAGCGGCCATGGGCGTCAACCTGTGCCAACGCCTGGCGCACCTCGTCACGCCAGGCACCCCGGGCCGCATGCAGGAGCTGGCCATCCTTGATCGTACCGGTCGCGCCGATGCCGCGGCTCAGCAACCAGGCGGCATAGTCGAAGCCGTGCGGGTTCAACAACCCGGCGGGCCGCTTGAGCTTCACTGCCAATCGCCATCGTTCACCGCTGTTTACAGGCGGCCCCCCGAACCAGGCGAGGCGCATCGCCGTCGGTAGACGGGTACGGCGCGAATGCACATCGGCCAGTTCGAAGCGCACCACGCCTTCGCCCTGTTGCGGCAAGCCGACCACTCGTCCCTCGACCCAGCGGGTTTCGCCGTCGAGCGCGATGGGTAATCGATCGTCCAGCGCAAACTGCGCCGACAGGCAGGCCCAGGCCAGCCCGAACAGGAAAAAACCCAGGGGGTAGGTTCGAAACGGCAACGCCATCAGCGCCAGCACCGGCATGGCTGCAATCAGCCATAACGGCGGCAGTGCCGGCAAAAAAATCGGGGCCAACAACCCCAGTGCAAGCGCGACTAACCCTGTGCGCATAACCCGTCCTTGAGAGTGCCCTCTTCAGGCATAGACGGTCCACGGCACCGCTGGCGTTATCAATTGTCACAAAGTCTGAATCTGTCAGCCGTAGAATCCGGACATACTTGCGGCCTTACTGCGTTGAACCGACCGAGAAGCCTTATGCCCCGGCGCCTATTCAAACGTTACATGCCAGACCCAGAGAGCATTCGGGAACATAAATCCTTACGTTTTCTCGGCACCTTGCTCCACGACCCCAACCTTTGGCACCTCAATCGGCACTCTGTCGCCCGGGCGATGGCTGTTGGCCTGTTTGCCGCGTTCTTGCCAATCCCGTTGCAAATGTTGCTGGCCGCCGCACTGGCCATCACGGTGCGCGGCAACCTGCCGATTGCGGTGAGCCTGGTGTGGCTGACCAATCCGATCACCATGCCGGCGGTGTTTTTCTGCACTTACCAGACCGGCGCCTGGCTGATGGACGTGCCCGCCCGGACGCTGCCCGAAGAGCTGACCTGGGAATGGATCAGTGGCCAGTTGTCCACCTTGTGGCAGCCGTTCCTGCTGGGCTCGGTGGTGACCGGCCTGGTACTCGGCGCCCTCGCCTACTTCGTCACCATGAGTTACTGGCGCTGGTGGGTGGCCCGACAGTGGAAGCGGCGCAAGAAAAGCCGGATGTGAGACGCAAAAAGGCCTCCCGGGTAGGGTCATGCTGTTCACTTAAGGCAATCGACAAACCCGTGGCGAGGGAGCTTGCTCCCGCTGGGCCGCGAAGCGGTCCCAAAACCTGCCAGATGTGGAGTATCAGACACACCGCACCCGCCGATTTACGACTGCTTCGCAGCCGAGCGGGAGCAAGCTCCCTCGCCACAGGTCCATCATTTTCTTGACTGAACCGCTTTGTCTGGAAATGGAGGCCTTTGTTATGGTGTTTCGACTGACGTCATCGCGAGCAAGCTCGCTCCCTCAAGGGTTTAGGTACGCATCCCGCGGCCGCTGACCAACAACCGCGCGCAACCGATATAAAGCACCACGGTCGCCACCAGCATGAAGGTGATCGCGATGCTGATCTTGATGTCCGACACCCCCAGAATGCCATAGCGAAAGGCGTTGACCATGTGCAGCACCGGGTTGGCCAGGGACACGGTCTGCCAGAACGGCGGCAGCAGGGAGATCGAGTAGAACACCCCGCCCAGGTAAGTCAGCGGCGTGAGCACGAACGTCGGGATGATGGAGATGTCATCGAAGTTGCGCGCAAACACGGCATTGATGAACCCCAGCAGCGAAAAGATCGTGGCCGTGAGCACCACCACCAATACCGTCACCCCCAGGTGATGCACCTGCAAATGGGTGAAGAACAACGACAGCAGGGTCACGATCAGGCCCACCGCCAGGCCACGCAGGACACCGCCCAGGGTGTAGCCGATGAGGATCGTATGGGGCGACACCGGCGAGACCATCAGTTCTTCGATCGAACGCTGGAACTTGCTGCCGAAGAAACTCGACACCACGTTGCCGTAGGAGTTGGTGATCACCGACATCATGATCAGCCCCGGCACGATGTAGTCCATGTACGTGAAGCCACCCATATCGCCGATCTGCCGGCCGATCAGGTTACCGAAGATCACGAAGTACAAGACCATGGTGATGGCCGGTGGCAGCAGCGTCTGCGGCCAGATCCGCATGAAACGCCGGACTTCACGGTAAACGATGGTATTGAGGGCGATGAGGTTGGGGCGCAGTTCGGAACTCATGCTCATACCGCCACCTTCGCCAGATTTTTCTCCACCAGGGACACGAACAACTCCTCGAGGCGATTGGTTTTGTTGCGCAGGCTCAGCACTTCAATGTTTTGCAGGGCCAGTTGGGTGAACAGCCCGGTGATGCCCACGGCCTTGTCTACCTGGACTTCCAGGGTGTGGCTGTCTACCAGGCGGGCCGGATAACCCATGAGCTGGGGCGCCGTCGCCAGGTCGTTTTTCAGGTCCAGCAGGAAGGTTTCCACATGCAGTTGGCTGAGCAACTGGCGCATGCTGGTGTTCTCGACGATGGTGCCGTGGTCGATGATGCCGATGTTGCGGCACAACTGCTCAGCCTCTTCCAGGTAATGGGTGGTGAGGATGATGGTGATGCCTTTCTGGTTCAGCTCGGTGAGGAAGGTCCACATCGAACGACGCAGTTCGATGTCCACGCCGGCAGTCGGTTCGTCGAGGATCAGCAGGCGCGGCTCATGCACCAGCGCGCGGGCAATCATCAGGCGACGCTTCATGCCGCCGGACAATGAACGGGACGGCACGTCACGCTTGTCCCACAGGCCCAATTGGGTCAGGTACTGCTCGGCGCGCTCGTTGGCGATCTTCGGCGGAATGCCGTAGTAACCGGCTTGGGTCACGACGATGTCGAAGGTCTTTTCGAACTGGTTGAAGTTGAATTCCTGGGGCACCACGCCAATGCAGCGCTTGAGGGCTGCGGGCTCGCGATCCAGGTCATGACCGAACACGTTCACCGTGCCGCTGGTCTTGTTCACCAAGGTGGAAAGAATGCCGATGGTGGTAGATTTGCCGGCACCGTTCGGGCCGAGCAAGGCGAAAAAGTCACCTTCGGCGACGTCCAGATCGATACCACTCAAGGCCTGGAAACCGTTGCCGTAGGTTTTGGTTAGCTGCCGGATGGACAGAGCGGAACTCATATCGGATTACGCACCAAGAAGGGAGGGAAGAAAAGACTAGATAAGGGCGGGCGGCGAGCAATGCAACCACGGCGCACGAAGGCAATGGTGCTTGGCGTCGCCGCACAAGTACAGTCAAGTGTGTCGATAGTAAGTATTAAGTCAACGCGGTCATGACAGCTTTGCGGTAGGCCGGACGCTGCTGCAATCGCGCGTACCAGGCCTGCACGCCAGGTAGCTCGGCGCGCTGGATGGGCATCTCGAACCAGGCATAAATGAAACTGCCCAGGGGAATGTCGCCCATGCCGATTTCATCACCCGACAGGTAGGGCTGCTCACTCAAGGTCTGCTCGACCATGGCCAGCAAATCGTCGCACTCCTTGATCGCCGCATTGATGGCCGTCCAATCCTGTTGTTCGGCCGGGGTGCGCAAGACGCCCCAGAACACCGTGCGAAACGGTGCGGCAAAACTGGAGGTGGTCCAGTCCATCCATTTTTCAGCCTGGGCCCGTGCCTGTATGTCAGCGGGATACCAGGCCGAACCCGACGCATGGCGAGCAGCCAGGTAACGCACAATCGTGTTGGACTCCCAGAGCACGAAGCCGTCGTCCTCGATCATCGGCACCCGACCATTGGGATTTTTCGCACGGTATTCGGGCGTGTCCACCACACCGAATGCCCCGCCCGCATCAATGGCCTCGTAGGCCAGCCCCAACTCCTCTGCGCACCACAACGCCTTGCGCACATTCGACGAATTTTTCCGGCCCCATATCTTCAGCATCACGGCGTCCCTCGATGGATAAATGCCGCAGCAGCATACGCCGGATCAGACACGACTCAAATCACCCTGCATGTCGCCGAGCAAGCGCGGCACCTGCGCGCCGAACAGGTGCGGGTAGCATTTCTCCAGGTGCTCGAAGAAGAACGCTTCGGGCACATCGGCGAACTGGCCGTGGTCGGTGATGTACTCCATCAGCTTTGCCCCTTGCCGATTGAACGGGTGGAACACGCTGTCGTGGCGACCGTCGAACTCCAGCGGGGCCACGTCGAACAACTCGCACAGCCCCTGGTTGAATGCCGGCGTGGCCTTGACCCAGCGCTCGTTCAGGTACAGCTCGGTATAACCGTGCATGGCGAACACGTCGCTCCTGAGCAATTCCAGCAAGCGCGGCGTAGACAGGTGATTGCGCACATCCGCCAGGCCGATGCGCGCCGGGATGCCGCAATGCCGGGCGCAACCGGCCAGCAAGGTGGCCTTGGGCACGCAATAGCTTTCGCCGGCAGCCAGCGCGTAACTGCCGCGCAGGGTCGCCGGGTCGCGACTGAAGGTGTAGGGGTTGTAGCGCACCGCCTCGCGCACGGCGTAATACAGGCTGACCGCTTGGGCCAGCGGGTCGCGATCGGCGCCGCGGTGGGTTTCGGTAAAGTCGATGACCGCGGGATGATCGCGGTCAATGAAGGGGCCGGGGTTCAGGTATTGCTGCATATAAGGAAAGACCTCTCGGGAAACATCACCGCAGGTAATACCGAACCAGGTCCTTGTGGCGAGGGAGCTTGCTCCCGCTCGGTTGCGCAGCAACCGTAAAAGCTGGGGGCCGCTACGCAGCCCAGCGGGAGCAAGCTCCCTCGCCACAACAGTGGTGGGCGAACTGGCATCGGGAAACCACGAGTTTATCCACCGCCCCGGCCCAGCGATAACGGCATTCCGGCCAAACAATGGCGTTTTCTCACCTTGTTAACGAACGATTTCCCACGGCTGTTGCCAACCAGACTGGCGCAATGCACCCAGGGTTTCCCACGAAATCAATCACATCGCGCTGACCGCCGGTTTTACAGATGCCGTCTAAGCTCTGAAGGTCGGTTTTGCCTTGGTTCACGGAGGATTACATATGCTGTTGTTGTGGATACTGGTCCTGGTCGTCGGGATCGCCTGGCTGGCGCATCGGCGCACCGACCCGCTGCCCGCGCTGGGTATCGTCGCGGTCTATCTGCTGGCCATGGGCATTTTCAGCCATGCGCCCGGCTGGCTGCTGCTGATCCTCTGGGTGGCACTCGCAGCCGTTGCGGCCCCGCTGCTGCTACCGGACCTGCGCCGCCGGTACTTTAGTGCGCCGATGTTCGACTGGTTCCAGAAAACCCTGCCGCCCATGTCCGAGACCGAGCGCGACGCCATCGACGCCGGCACGGTGTGGTGGGACGGCGAACTGTTCAGCGGCCGCCCGGACTGGGACTTGCTGCTGGCCTACCCCAAGGTGCAACTCACCGAGGAGGAGCAGGCGTTCCTCGACGGCCCCACCGAAGCCCTCTGCGCAATGGTCAGCGACTGGCAGATCGGCCAGGCCATGGACCTGCCGCCTGAAGCCTGGGCCCATATCAAGGAGCACGGGTTCTTCGCGTTGATCATTCCCAAGGAATACG
Organism: Pseudomonas sp. NFACC16-2; assembly: GCF_900119205.1. Classification (NCBI taxonomy): domain Bacteria; kingdom Pseudomonadati; phylum Pseudomonadota; class Gammaproteobacteria; order Pseudomonadales; family Pseudomonadaceae; genus Pseudomonas; species Pseudomonas sp. NFACC16-2. Next base: position 61,330 of record NZ_FPIX01000032.1, read on the forward strand.
GCGGCAAGGGGTTCTCCGCCTATGCCCACTCCCAGGTGGCAATGAAACTGGCCACGCGCAGCGGCGACCTGGCCTCCACCGTGATGGTCCCTAATTCCCTCGGCCCGGCGGAACTGCTCCTGCACTACGGCACTGATGAGCAACGCGACCATTACCTGCCGCGACTGGCCCGTGGCGACGACATTCCCTGCTTCGCCCTGACCGGACCGCTGGCCGGCTCCGACGCCGGGGCGATGCCCGACACCGGCGTCATCTGCAAGGGTGAATGGGCAGGCCAGGAAACATTGGGCCTGCGCCTGAACTGGGAAAAGCGCTACATCACCCTCGGTCCGGTAGCCACCCTCCTGGGCCTGGCCTTCAAGGCGTATGACCCCGACCACCTGCTGGGTGAGCAAGAAGACCTGGGCATCAGCCTCGCCTTGATTCCCACCGACACCCCTGGCGTGCATATCGGCCGCCGTCACCTGCCCCTTGGCGCCGCGTTCATGAACGGGCCGAACTGGGGCAAGGACGTGTTCATCCCGCTGGACTTCCTCATCGGCGGCCAGGCCATGCTCGGCAAGGGCTGGATGATGCTGATGAACTGCCTGTCGGTCGGACGCTCGATTTCCCTGCCCGCGGTGGGCACCGGCGCTGCGAAGTTCACCAGCCTGGTAACGGGCCAGTACGCCCAGGTGCGCGAGCAATTCAACGTACCGTTGTCGGCGTTCGAAGGTATCCAGGAAGCCATGGCGCGCATCGGTGGCAACGCCTGGATGATGGATGCCGCACGCATGCTGACCGCCAACGCCGTGGACCTGGGGGAAAAGCCTTCGGTGCTGTCGGCCATTCTCAAGTACCACCTGACCGAACGCGGCCGCGAGTGCATCAGCCACGCCATGGACGTGCATGGCGGCAAGGGCATCATCATGGGCCCGAACAATTACCTGGGTCGCAGTTGGCAAGGTGCGCCGATCTTCATCACGGTCGAAGGCGCGAACATCCTGTCGCGCAACCTGATGATCTTTGGCCAGGGCGCCATTCGCTGCCATCCGTTCGTGCTCAAGGAAATGGCCCTGGCAAGCCGTGAAGACAAGGACCAGGCGCTGGTCGAGTTCGACGCCTTATTGCTCAAGCACATTGGTTTTGCCGTGAGTAACGCCGCCAGCACCCTGGTGCTCAACCTCGGCCTGGGGCATTTCGAGAAGGCCCCCGGCAATGCCTTGAGCCAGGGTTATTTTCGCGCCCTCAACCGGCAGGCGGCGGCGTTCGCCCTGCTGGCGGACCTGAGCATGATGCTGCTGGGGGGTGAACTCAAACGCCGGGAACGCTTGTCGGCCCGCCTGGGCGACGTCTTGAGCAACCTGTACCTGGCGTCCGCAGCGCTCAAGCGCTATCACGACCTGGACTCGCCGGACCACATGACACCGCTGTTCACCTGGGCCATGGAGGAAAGCCTGGGCCAGTCGGAGCGTGCGCTGGATGAACTGCTGAGCAACTTCCCGAACCGGGTGCTGGGTTGCCTGTTGCGCCTGGTGGTGTTCCCCTTCGGTCGGCGTCACAAGGGCCCGAGCGACAGGCTCGACGCCGAGGTGGCGGCGGTCATCGGCCGGCCCAAGGGTGATCCGACCCTCGAAGAGTTGCTGCAGGGCTGCTATCGCCCGCAATCGATCGACGACCCGGTGGGTGCCCTGCAACACGCCGCCGACCTGCTGGCCGCCGCTCATCCGCTGCACAAGAAACTGCACGTCGCGCTCAAGCAGGGTCAGCTCAACCCAGCGCCGGGCGAACCCCTCATCGACGCAGCCCTGGAAGCGGGTGTGCTGCAAGCCGGTGAAGCGCAGACCTTGCGCGCGGCCGAGGCGGCGCGGCGCAAGGTCATCGACGTGGATGATTTCGACAAGGAGCAATTGACACTCGCCGAAGCCAAAGTGCGCTGAGCGGACAGCGTTTCAACCCCGGTGCCAAGGGGTTGTACCGTCGTGGCGAGGGAGCTTGCTTCAACCGCAAAAGCCGGGAGCCGCTACGCAGCCCAGCGGGAGCAAGCTCCCTCGCCACGAAGGCTGACTCTCATCAGCCCGATCCGCCCAAGCGTATGAAACTGCGCGCAGGCCCTTTATACTCCTGCGCCCGTTTTGCTCTTGAGGACTTATCTCGTGTCCAATGTCGTTGCCGATCACCTTGTCTTGCTTGACCACTTGCGCAGCATCCTGGTCGCCGTGGGTGAGGCCGAACAGGTGCCCGAAGAAAGCCACGCCCTGTTTCTGGAGCGCTTCGACGAGTTGCGCGCGCAACTGCCCGTCGACCCGATCGAAAGCCAGTACCTGGGCCAGGACCTCCTGTGCCAAGTGATCGTCCGTTATCCACAAATCGCCCACCTGGTGCCTCGCGACCTGCTCTGGTACTTCGCCGGCGACTGCCTGCACTACATGCCCGACGAAGAAATCGCCCTGTACCAGGCCCTGGAGGAGCGTCGTTTCGAAGCCGAGCAAAACGACGAGCCTTTCGACTGGAACCAGGAAAAGCAATTGCTGGCGATGTCGGACCAGGACAGCAAGCACTGATTGCGATCCGTCATGCAAAGGCCCGCACGGTTAACCCTGCGGGCCTTTTTTATAGTATCGACCAGGCGGTCGCCATCGCGAGCAGGCTCGCGATGGGGCCGGTCAAAACAACCCATCACTCTCAGGCAACTCATAACGTGTCGCGACCTGGCTGGAACCACTCCCGCCGCCCACCGTGCTCAAGGTCGGTTCCTTCTCCAGACACGCCACCAGATAATCAATGAACACCCGCAGCTTGGGCGGCAGGTAGCGGGTCGGTGAATGCAGCAACCACAAGCCACCGTGGTAGGAAGCCAGGAACGTCCAGTCGGCCAATACCTGTACGATCAAGCCTTGCTCCAAGGCATGACGGGCGGTGAAGTACGGCAGGCTGCCAATGCCGATGTGCTGCAAGACGGCCCCCAATCGCACGCCCGTGTGATTGGCCGCGTAGCGTCCGCGCACGCTGACGGTAACGGACTTGCTGCCTTTCTTGAATTTCCAGCGCGCATCGTTCGGGGTTGCCCCCAGGTAAATACAGCTGTGCTCCAACAGGTCATGAGGATGCGTGGGCGTACCGTGTTCAGCCAGGTACTGCGGCGTGGCGCAGAGCAGGTGATCGATGGTCAGCAACTGACGCCCCACCAGCCCGGCCGGAGGTTGATCGGTAATCCGGATGGCCAGGTCGACATGATCGTCGATCAGGTCAACCTGCCGATCCTCCAGGAACAGCTCCACATCGACCTTCGGATAACGACGCAAGAATTCGGGCATGTGCGGATGAATCACGAAACGCCCCACCGCCTTGGGTACGCTGATGCGGATGCGACCTTCAGCCTCCTGGGTGAACTGCCCGCTGATTTCCATCACCGACCGAGCGGCGGCCACCATTTCCTGGCAGCGCTTGAACACCTCTTCCCCACCATCGCTCAAACGCAACTTGCGGGTGGTGCGTTGCAACAAACGGGTCGCCAGGGCTTTCTCCAAGCGAGAAATACTGCGGCTGATGGCCGACGGTGATGAACCTGACTGGCGGGCCGCCTCGGAGAAACTGCCGGTCTCCACGACCTTGACGAAGATGGCCATTTCGGCCAGCAACGGCAACGGTAGATTTGTGCTCATCGCGCAACAGTCCTTTGAAATTTGAACGGATTATCACCCTTTTACGCCCTACCTATAATCCCCTCACAATTTCTGGTGTGGATATGGCACATGACGCTTCGCCTCTTTTTCCATAGCGATGACCTCAAGGCCAACGTGGAAGTCCTGGATTGCAGCCCCCGGGAACATGAGTTTGCCGTGGTGCTGCACGCCACGCTGTTCCATCCCCAGGGTGGCGGGCAGCCCTGCGACACCGGATGGATCGGCGAAAGCCAGGTGCTACGCGTGGTCCAGGAAGGGCCACAGATCGTCCATTACGTCGATAGTCCGGTGGCCTTGGGCACCGCTGCGATCCGCGTGGATGCGCAGCGTCGACAGTTGAATGCGCGCCTGCACTCGGCTGGGCATCTGATCGGCCATTTCGCCGAGACCCGTGGCTGGACGCCGATCAAGGCCCATCACTGGCCCGGTGAAAGCCGCGTACAGTTCCAGCCAGGGGAAAATCCTCAGGAACTGGACCTCTCGATGATCCAGCAAGGCATCGACAAATGGATTGCCGACGACCTGCCGCGCCTGATCACGTTACGCGAAGGCCTGCGCGAAGTCGGTTTCGGTGAACTGCCCGCCTACGGTTGCGGCGGCACTCACGTGCAGCACCTGCAGGAACTGGGAACAGTCACCATCGCCTCGCTTTCGCAAAAGAAAGGCATACTGTCAGTGCATTACCACGTGGCCTGATATCCGCCAGCCCCTGCGACCAGCAATGGCTCGCAGGTCTCCCCTCCCCCGTCAGATCTGGCTCCTGCAAATCCCCTCACAACACAAAAAGACAGATTATTGACGCACTCTTGCGTGAGCTTTTCCCTTCCGTCACTTTTTAGTCATTTTTTTTATTTAAGGCGTGGCGCTTTGCCATGCTTGAACTACCGTCAAACAGAAGCGAGGACAGGGTCGGCAAAACGCTCCTGAAGCGACCTGATCGACACCGTCGTTGCCTTCGAAAATCCCGGAGCGCCCGGGTACCGAAAAGTCGTTTGCAAGCAGCCTGTCGTTCAGTCAGGCCGGTGAAATGCGCCCGTTTGCTGGTAAGCGACGAGGCCTGAAACCGGAATCAATGAACGGTCAGCTTAGATGGAAAGGGGTAGCCCGGGCCTCTTAAGTGATCCGAGGCAAATAGACAAGCCTAGGGATGGTCTCTTCATCGAGGATCACTTCATGACCCATCGTACTGCTCCCGTTCTAAAACATTTCCTTCATGGCCTGTTCTGGATGGGTCTTGGCTTGGATGCGGCCCAGGCCGCAGCGGCAAATTGTTCGCAGCTGGACAATTTGCCGGCAACCTTCGAGGTCGGCCAAGGGCTCCAGAGCGAACTGCGCATCCTCGCCCCCGTGACGAAGTTGGCAGTCGGCGACCCGAAAATTGCCGATGTGCAGCCCAGTGGCAGCGATGCCTTTATTCTCACGGGCCTGGCGCCTGGCGCCACCAGCCTGATGGTCTGGACCGACTGTTCGAAGATACCGCGCCAGAGCATGGTCTTTGTCAAAGGCCGGGCCACCGAGGCGCTGACCGGCGCTGCGAGCATACCGTCCGAAGATCCGATGCTGCTCGCCCAGGTGCAGACCGACATTCGCTTCGTTGAAGTCAGCCGGACCAAACTCAAGGAAGCCTCGACGTCGATTTTCGGTAGCCGTGGCAACTTCCTGTTCGGCTCGCCGAGAACCTTGCCCACTGTCGGCGGAATTGTCCGGCCTTCATTGCCGGTCAATAACGACATGTTCAACCTGTCCTTTGCCACCGGTAAGACCCTGTTGATGATCAACGCACTGGAAGGCAGCGGTTTCGCCTATACCCTGGCGCGGCCGAGCCTGGTGGCCCTCAGCGGGCAAAGTGCGAGCTTCCTGGCCGGCGGCGAAGTGCCGATCCCGGTGCCCAGTGCCGGTAGCGACAACGTGTCCATCGAGTACAAGGAATTCGGCATTCGCCTGACCCTGACCCCCACCGTCATCGGCCAGAATCGCATCGCACTGAAGGTGGCTCCGGAGGTCAGTGAGCTGGACTTCACCAACGCGGTGAACATCGCCGGGACCCTGGTGCCAGCACTCACGGTACGTCGTACCGACACCAGCATCGCCTTGGCCGATGGCGAAAGCTTCGTCATCAGCGGCCTGATCAGCACCCGCAACAGCTCACAGGTGAACAAGTTTCCAGGGCTGGGCGATGTGCCGATTCTCGGCGCGTTCTTTCGCGACAACTCCATCAACCGCGAAGAGCGCGAGCTGCTGATGATCGTCACGCCGCACCTGGTCCAACCGTTGGCCGCCGACGCGCAACTGCCAACATTGCCGGGCGAACAACTGCGCAATTACGACCCGAACTTCTACCGCATGTACTTCCTCGAACATGGCGAGTTCGACAACCGCAGCGGGCTTTCCCAATGAGCCGGCGCCCGATGTGCGAAGCACCTATTGTCCAACGGCTTGCCAAGGGGCATTCAATGAAAGCAGTGATCGCAATAGCGGCGACCTTGATGCTCGCCGGTTGTGCCAGCAACAGCGTAGTGGCTTCACGCTCGACCCAGTGCGCCAAGCCCGGAGCCGACCAGGAACTGGCCTTGAACATGGCCGAAGACATGGCCAACGAAGGTCGTTTGTACGCCAGCCTGGCGAACCTCGAACGCTTGCCCGAGGACTTGGTCCAGGTCCGCCTGCGCAAGGCTCGGGTGCTGCGCCTGATGGGCCGCAACGAGGCCGAACCGCTGTACAAAAGCCTGCTCGGGACATGCCTGGCCGCAGACGGTGAACATGGCCTTGGTCAATTGGCAGCCGCCAAAAATGACAATGCAGCCGCTACGCAATACCTTGAACGCGCCGCGAAAATGGCCCCGACCGAAGGCAAGATCCGCAACGACCTGGGGGTCGTCTACCTCAACCAAAGACGCATTTCAGAAGCCCGCTTCGAGTTCATGACCGCGATGGAGCTCCAGCAGTCAGACACGCTGGCTGCGCTCAACATGGTGACCTTGCTGATCTACCAGGACAACTGGAAGCAGGCCGCCGAGCTCGCGAACATGGCCAAGCTGAGCCCCCAGCAAGTGGCAGATGCCCAAGCCCGTGCGGAAAAAATCAGGGGTTCGGCCACTAACGCAGTGACGTCACCCGCCAACCGCCTGACCGAGGTTGTCGATGCCTCAACCGGCGCGGTCAAGTAGAGCGTTACGAGGAGTCCAAGAAATGATGACCAAACAATTGATGATCGCATGCATGGTGACCCTTTCCAGCAGCGCCTGGGCCATTGACCCAGGCCCCTCTTCGCCCGCACAGCAAGGCACCGAGAGCTGGATGCAACTGCAGATTCGCGGTGTGGTGGCCTCCACCAACCTGCAAACCGCCTCGGCCGCCGAACGCGAGATGGCCATGCAGCGTTGGCTCAACAGCTTCAACTACCCGATCCCGGAATTCTTTGACCAGGACTCGGGAGGCGAGATCACCAGTAGCAAATGAAACACGCTGGACAAACGAAAAGATCGCAGCCTTTGGCGGTACCTGTCTCCGAATCAGGACGGGAACTGTCGAAGGCTGCGATCTTTTGATTTGAACGTATCAATTGTCGCTCGTGGCGAGGGAGTGGCCGCCGCGTCTTCGACGCTGCGCTGTCGCGTAGGGAACTGGAGCCACGCCCACGACATCGGGTCTTTGATCGTTCCCATGCTCTGGTGGGTATGCATCCCCTGACG